>JAJRVW010000081.1 GCA_024277115.1 Calditrichota bacterium | reverse complement strand
GCAGGAAGAAACAGAAACGGAAAATGATGAAGGCCAAAATTTACTGGCCTTGCCCGATGTGGATGCCCTGCGTGCCATTGTACCAAACATCAATAATATTGCGCCGGTGGTGGAGCGTGATTATGAAGCGACCTATAAAAGTCGGGTTTCTGAAATTGTTCTCACCGGAACCTATCCTGAATATCTTTCTTTGATGAACCTGAAAATTTCATCAGGCGGGGTTTTTTCGCACTACGAAAATAAAACCTATCAGCGTGTGTGTATTTTGGGTGCCCAGGCGGCCAAAGAACTTTTTCTTGTGGAAAGCCCGCTGGGCAAAAAAATAAAAATAAGCGGTATTTGGTTTACAGTTATTGGCGTGCTTAAATATCAACCCAAAAGTATTGCGGGCACCAAAGAGGTAGATTTAAACAGCAATATTTTTGCGCCGATTAATTCTGTAAATATCCGTTTTGACAGGGAAGAGGGTGAAAGTGAATTGGAACAAATTATTTTGCAGCTTAATAATGACGCGCCTGTGATTGCAACCTCCAACCTTGTGGACCAAATTCTTTACCGCCGTCATAATCAGGTAAAAAACTACTCGATGATTGTGCCCGAACAATTATTGCAACAAAGTGAAGAAACCCAGAAAATTTTTAATATTGTTATGGGCGCTATTGCCGGGATTTCGCTTTTGGTAGGCGGGATCGGTATTATGAATATCATGCTGGCCTCTGTTTTGGAACGTACACGCGAAATAGGCATCCGCCGGTCTTTGGGTGCAACACGCAAAGATGTACTCAACCAGTTTTTGACCGAAGCATTGATCCTCAGTCTTTTTGGCGGTTTAATCGGGATTGCCGTGGGCTATACTTTGGCGTTGGGCATAACTTTTTATTCCGATTGGGACACAGCTGTCAGCGCCTGGTCGGTGATTATTTCCTTTGGGGTGAGCAGCGGCGTGGGCGTTGTTTTTGGTTATTATCCGGCCAAGCAGGCGGCCAGCCTAAACCCGATTAAGGCATTAAGATATGAATAAGGGCGGATTTAAATAGTTCTGGACGTTTAAATTAGAGGAATAGGATTATGTCGGACATAAAAATAAGTTGGTTGTTTTCCAAAATAAAAATATTCGCCGAATTTGGATTGAAAGCGAATGGTATTTTTCAGTTGTCGACATTGTTGCGGTTTTAACAAGCTCGAAAAATCCACGCGATTATTGGTATAAAATGAAAATCCGGGTTAAAGAGGAAGATGGGTTTGAACCGTCGACAGTTTGTCGACAATTGAAAATAGAGGCGCCTGATGGAAAGATGAGGTTTACAGATTGCTCCAATACTGAAGGTATCCTTCGTATTATTCAATCTATCCCATCACCGAAAGCTGAACCGTTTAAGAGATGGCTTGCCAAGGTTGGATATGAAAGAATCGAGGAAATTGAAAACCCCGAACTTGCCCAACAACGCATGAAAGAAATGTTTGAAAAAAAAGGGTACCCAAAAGACTGGATAGATAAAAGGCTACGCGGTATTACCATCCGTCAGAACCTTACCGATGAATGGCAGGAGAGAGGCATCACTAAACAAATGGATTTTGCCATCCTAACTGCGGAAATATCTAAGGCAACATTTGCCTGACACCGGCAGAGTATAGAAAACATAAAAACCTGCCTGGGAAATCGAAGGCCAATTTGCGTTACCACATGGATGACCTTGAACTGATTTTTACCATGCTTGGTGAGCGGGTAACTACAGAGATTTCTAAAAAAGAACAACCGAAAACTTTATCTAAAAATAAAAATGTGGCCAAGCGTGGTGGCAAAGTAGCTGGTACAGCCCGGATTGAAACAGAAAAAGAGTTGGGACGAAGTGTGGTTTCGGAACAGAATTTTTTAGATAATGAGCGCCCAAAAAAACTGGATTAACACAGTTCATAAACTAAGCTTAATAAAACAGGAAGAAGAATGAAGTTTTCGCTACTTATATTTTTATTTTTAACAATAAATGTTATTTCTGCACAAGAAATCCATCGCCTCACACTGGAAGAAAGCATCGAAATTGCCAAAGAAAAAAATTATAACATCCGCTTTTTACAGGAAGATTTTAAAGTGGCCAAGGCCAATTTAACGGCGGCTACCAATCGCTTTAAAACCCAGGTAGACCTTAACTTTACCTTGCCGGATTATAACGAAACAATCGCAAGTTTTGACGATACCACCGGGCGGACGATATTTTACTCCAGCAAACAAGCGCGTTACTCAACAGACATGACCATCTCGCAGCCTTTGCCAACCGACGGTCGTATTTTCATCCGTTCCGGCATCTTTCATATCCAGGATATTTCCAATGAGGTGAATTCGTTCCGTCTTAATACACGGATTGGCTTCGAGCAGCCGCTGGAAGCTTTTTACTCCTATAATAATATTTTAAGCGCCCTTAAAAATGCCGAACTGGAATTTGAGTTGACCAACCGCCGCCTTATGCGAACCGCCCTGGATTTAAACTACCAGACCAGCCAGGCTTATTACGGTTATTTAAGCGCCATCGAAAGCCAGAATATTGCCGAACAAACTTTAAAACAGCAAACCGAGTCCAACACCCTGGCGCAGAATAAATATAAGGCCGGGGTTATTGCCGAGGTAGAAGCCCTCCAAATGGAAGTGGATTTAGTGGAAGCGCAAAATAATTTTGACCTCGCCCGGCAGCGTAGTTCTGCCCAAGCCAATAACCTAAAGCAACTTTTAGGAATTTCTTTGGCCGATTCTATCGTTTTGGATGCGGACCTGAAGTTTGAATCGGTAGATGTTGATTTGGAAACGGCTTTAGAGTTTGGCCTTAAAAACCGCCTGGAAATCCGCGAGAAAGAAATTGCCTACGAGCAGGCCAAAATAAACATAGACCGCGTAAAAGTTGGCGGTCAAATTACTGGAAAGCTATCGGCTTTTTATGACTTAATCGGGGTAAGCGAAGAAGATAAATCAATTGGGCTCAATACAAATTTCCAGACTGCCTGGGACGACTTAAGACGCAAACCGGGCAACCGTGGTGTGGCCTTGCAAATAAGTATTCCGCTGTGGGACTGGGGCGTTAATAACGCCATGGTACGTGCATCCGAGGCACGCTTGCGCCAAAGAAAGCTTTCCAGCAATGAAGAAAAAGTTACGGTAGAGCGGGACATCCGTGATACGGTTAACGACCTTAGGAGCAGTTTAAAACGCCTGATCATGCTGGAGAAAAATATAAAAGTGGCGGAGCGTAGTTTTATGATCAGTAAAAGCCGTTTTGCAAATGGCGAGATCAACAGCCAATCACTGGCATTGGACCGAAACCGTTTAAGCTCGGCATACCTCTCTAGGCTTTCTGCCCTGATTAATTATAAACTCTTTTTAGAGGATATTACCCGCAAAACTTTTTATGATTTTGTAAAACAACAAGAGATAAAGTTTGAGAATTGATTGTGGGTTTCTGTTCCCCTTTTTTCTGTTTTATTTTGGGAAACACAGTTTCGCTGCAATCCCGTTTATAAACAGAGTTTGTGAACGGGTATCTGTGCAGCCTAAACAGAATTGAGAAGGTTTAGTTTTGGAAATAAAGTTTTATAGAAACCCCGTCCCCAGAAGGAGCGTGGGGACGGGATATAAAAAAACTATTCTTTATTTTTCTGAGCATCAATCACCGCAATGGCTGTCATGTTCACGACACCAATTTCATCAAAATCACCAATTTGCAATGGATGGACCGGTTTTTTTAATCCCATTAAAATAGGACCGATCACGGTCGCATCACCCAGGTGTTTAAGCAGTTTGTAAGCAATATTCCCGGATTCGATATTTGGGAATATCAACACATTGGCGCCATTTTTTCCGGCGAGCTCACTAAAAGGAAAAACCTCGTCTATAATTTCGGGGCACACAGCGGTACTGGCCTGCATCTCACCATCGATTACCAGTTCAGGTGCACGTTTCCGTACCATTTTGAAGGTTTTTTGCAGTTTTTGGTTTACGATGTGTTTTACATTGCCAAAATTTGAAAAAGAGAGTAGCGCCACACGAGGCTCAACACCCATCCGTTTTACCTCATTAGCGCACATAATGGCAATATCGGCCAGCTCCTCGGAGGTTGGATTTATGGTGACGGTGGTATCGGCAAAATAGAAGATTTTATCTTTAAAAATAACTATGTGCATACCGGCTACCTGGCTTACATCATCGCGCACGCCAATAATTTCCAGAGCGGGGCGGATCGTATCTTTATAGCGGTGTGTCAATCCCGAGACCATGCCGTCACAATCACCTGTATGCACCATCATCGCACCAAGGTATACAGGATCGTTCATAATACGTTCGGCATCTTCGCGTATAACCCCTTTGCGTTGGCGTAACTTATAATACATTTCAACATAGTCGCCGCATTTTTTACATGACTTTGGATTTATTATCTCCAAAGATTTACGCAGATAAGTTAATCCAATATTTTCAAGTTTGCCCTCAATAATCTTAGGATCGCCCAATAAAACCGGTTGTGCCATTCCCTCGGCGATTATTATTTCGCATGCTTTCAAGATTGTTGTCGATTCGCCTTCCGGGTAAACAATCCGTTTAGGCGCTTTTTTTGCTTTGTTGATAAAAGTACGGGTTACATGCCGGCCCATTCCCAGGCGCTGTTCCAATTCATCGCGGTAGGCTTTTAAATCGATTTGCTTGCGGGCAACGCCGGATTTCATCGCAGCCTCGGCAATAGCGCTGGCCTCCCAAATTAAAACGCGCGGATCAAATGGTTTTGGGATAAGATATTCGCGGCCAAATTTTAATTGTTTTAAACCGTAGGCCTGCATCACGGAATAGGGCACGGGTTCTTTGGCCAATGCCGCTAAAGATTTTACAGCCGCAATGCGCATTTCTTTGTTAATCTCAGTGGCTTGTACATCTAACGCACCACGGAAAATAAACGGGAAGCCCAAAACATTATTGACCTGGTTGGGATAATCGCTGCGCCCGGTTGCCATAAAAACATCTTTACGATATGAGAGTGCATCTTCGTAAGTCACTTCCGGATCGGGGTTGGCCATGGCAAAAATAATCGGGTCTTTAGCCATAGATTGCACCATTTCTTTGCTAAGCAGGTTGGCCACGGAAACACCAAAAAAAGCATCGGCGCCAACCAGCGCATCCTGTATGGTACGTGCATTGGTCTTAACGGCAAATTGTTCTTTGTGCGGGTTCATTCCTTCCGTCCGGCCTTTGTAAATTACACCTTTGCTATCGCACATCATTATATTTTTGGGATTCACGCCCAGCTCGATATACAGACGGGCACAGGCAATCCCCGCTGCCCCGGCGCCACTAAACACAACCCGGATATCTTCCAGTTTTTTGCCACTTAACTCGCAGGCATTTAACAAAGCCGCCCCGGAAATAATTGCTGTGCCATGCTGATCATCATGAAAAACAGGGATGTTCATCTGCTTTTTAAGTTCGTCTTCAATGTAAAAACATTCAGGCGCTTTTATATCTTCCAGGTTGATGCCGCCAAATGTGGGTTCCAGCATTTTTACTGTGCGGATTATTTCATCGGGGTCCAGGGTATCCAGCTCAATATCAAAAACATCGATATCGGCAAATTTCTTAAACAGTACGCCTTTACCTTCCATCACCGGTTTCCCGGCGGCGGGGCCAATATTGCCAAGGCCGAGGACAGCCGTGCCATTACTTATAACGGCAACCAGATTACCTTTGGCCGTATATTTAAAAACATCTTCGGGGTTTTCATAAATAGCCATACATGGGCCGGCAACACCGGGTGTATAGGCTAAAGCCAGATCGGTTTGGGTGATAAAAGGTTTGGTGTTGTTCACCTCGATTTTTCCCGGCCGGCCTGTGCTGTGGTATTTTAAGGATTCTTCTTTGTAATCCATGGTATGTTCCTTTGCGTAGAATGCGGTTCCTTTAAATTAAAGTGCCTCTAATATACAACAATTTATCACGAAATAAGAAAAATAAACATGTATTTCCGGAAAGTATACTGCGCCATAGGTGAATTGTTCTACTTAACAGATTTTAAATTTTTGGAATGTGGATATTCTATTTAAATCTGGTTTTTTTTAAATTAGCGCCCTAATTTATTTTACCTAAAGGAGAATATAAATGAAGTTATTGTTTTTTCTTTTTTTTGTGGTGATGGCCTGTAGTGAAAATCCGGGTGCGCCTAAAAATGATAATATTTTTTCCGGTATATTTCATCAATTATATGAGGGGGAAATTAGCTATAATATTAGTGGGGATTTTGAAGGGGATTATCAAAACGATTCCAGCTTTGCGACACTTATAACGGATGATGAAGGTGGTGGGCTTTCAATTTATTTACAAGACCAGTCGTTTAAAATTTCATTTATCGGCTCAATTTCAAGTTCGAACCTAAGCCTGGTTTTTACGGATACCACAAATGTTAGCCTTGGTGAAGTATATGGAATTTTATTTAACGACAGCCTTTTTGCATCGTCTAAAAGTGGCGATTTTGTTTTTACCCGGTTGGATAAGTCAGAAATGAAGGGTCGCTTTAATGGCATATATAAGGATACTAATAAAACAGTGACCCTTAATGGAACATTCGAACTAAAGGCTGTAAGTATTTTATTACCGCAACAAGCTGCCTCCCCGGTCCAAACTTTTTCCATAAAAAAGGGGGCTTTTAATAAGCAGAAAAAATAATCTGGTTTTTAATTATTAATCAACATCTTTGTAATATTGTCTGATCTTGATCAATTTTTGTTCCATTTCATGTTGTATTTTGACGGCATTTTTATTGCCATAAATATTGTTTAACTCATGCGGATCATTTTGAAGGTCATATAATTCACTGGCATCAATATCATCATAAAAATGTATTAATTTATATTTATTTGTCCTGATGCCATAATGTTTTTTCACATTATGCCAGCCATGTGGATATTCATAATAATGATAATAAATTTCTTTGCGCCACTGCTCCGGTTTCTGGCCTTTAAGTATAGGCCGGATAGATTCGCCTTGTATTTCCCCGGGGATCTCCACGCCGGCGTAATCTAAAATAGTTGAACAAAAATCCAGGTTTAAAACCAGGTCCTCCGAGGTGCTGCCCGCGGGTATTTCTTTCGGGTAGCGAACAAGCAGGGGCATGCCTAATGATTCTTCGTACATAAAACGTTTATCATACCAACCGTGCTCACCAAGATAAAATCCCTGATCAGATGTGTAAATTATAACCGTATTTTCTGCCAGTCCCTTTTCATCTAAATAATCCAACAGCCTTCCGATATTTTCATCGACAGAGGCTACACATCGCAAATAGTCCTTTATATAGCGCTGATATTTCCATTTTGCCAGTTCCTTTCCGGACAGATTAGCCGCGTTAAAAGCTTTGTTTTTGGGCTCGTAGGCTGCATCCCATGCTTGTCGCTGTTCATCTGTTAAAGAGTTATAAACTTGCGCCCAATTTTTTTTGGCTTTCTCTTTAAAAGCTTTATTACCCCCGGAATATTCAGCCTCATCCCCAACGGGATGGATTTTCATATCAAAGGAATTATATAGGTTGACGACTTCCATATCTTGCTCCCTGGCTGCGGCCGACCGTGTTTTATAGTCGTCAAAAAAAGTTTCAGGCATGGGTATTTCAGTACTGTCGTACATTGACAGGTGTTTGCTGTCGGGCATCCAATTGCGGTGGGGCGCTTTATGAAAATATAAAAGACAGAAGGGTTTTTCTTTGTCAAAACTATCCAGTGTTTGTAGGGCAAAATCGGTTATAAGCGTGGTTACATAGCCCTCGTACTTTGTTGTATCGCCATTTTCAATAAATTTTGGATTGTAATATGCACCCTGGCCCGGAAGAATTTTCCACGTATCAAAACCTTGCGGGGTGGTTTTTAAATGCCACTTACCGATTAATGCCGTTTGATACCCGGCCTTTTGTAACAATTTTGGAAAAGTCATCTGGTCACCGTTAAATTCATCACGGTTGTCTTTTAGGCCATTTATATGGCTGTATTTACCAGTTAAGGCAACGGCGCGGCTTGGTGCGCAAATAGAATTTGTTACAAAGCTATTTTCAAAACGGATTCCTTCATTGGCTATACGGTCTATATTGGGGGTTTGGTTGATTACGCTTCCGTAAGAGCTCATAGCCTGTTTAGTATGATCGTCTGTCATGATAAAAATAATGTTTGGCCGATTCTTCTCCGGGTTATTGGTTTGTGCAGAGACCTTATCCATACATTTAAAAATGATACTAAAAAAACAGATTAATACAAGTTTTTGTAAGTGTGCCACACACCCTCCTTTTGATAAAATGGGTAGGATAATTTTTTTGAATATAAAAATATTGGGCCGGCTACCCTATTCTAAAATTTTTCACCGCTTTATCATCGCCCAAAACAAGCAATGTGTCCCCTTGTTCGATTACATAATCGGGCGAGGGGATAGCGCCCGGCCGGTTTTGAATACCTGCCTTGTTCTCAACCGGTTTGCGGATCAGGATTACTTCTACGCCATAGCGGGCGCGTATATTTATCTCTTTTAAGGACCTGCCCAAAAAGCTGCCGGGCGGATCGACTTCACAAATTTTAAACCCTTCGCTGATTTCAATATCCCGCTCGCTACTCACAGCGGAAACAATACTGTGTACGCCCCCGACCAAATCTGTTTTAAAAATTTCGCGGTTATAAGCATCGATAACATCTTTGCGTTGCACGGTCCCGATAAATCGCATGGTACTTTTTGATTCGACAACCGGTAGCTCGTCCACATTATGGCGGCCAAAATTATGCATCACCAGGTCAAGGTTATCATCCGGTAATAGAAAAGCCGGCAAGGGATGCGCAATATCCGCCGCGATAACCAGGCCGGAAGGTAGGCCTCGTCCTGTAAAAATTCTTTTATTTCATTGATTGAAAATGTCCCGCTTAAACGGTTATTGGCATCGATCATAAAATATTCGTAGTGGCTGCTGGAAATCATAAATTTTATTAAATCCTGGAAAGAATCGTTTGTTTTGATTGTCAATACATCGGTTGTAAGCACGTCTTTTACCGCGAGTGAGCGCATCACGTTCAGGTCTTTCCCTTCAAAAATATTAACACCGCGCCGGATCAGTTTCATGGAATAGATGGACTCTTTTTTGAGATAAGTGGCCACCAAAACACCAATGATCACCGAAACCATTAAAGGAGGAATGATTTT
The DNA here is from genome assembly GCA_024277115.1 of Calditrichota bacterium. Classification (GTDB taxonomy): domain Bacteria; phylum Calditrichota; class Calditrichia; order Calditrichales; family J004; genus JABFGF01. The sequence continues at coordinate 91,352 of JAJRVW010000081.1, read as the reverse complement.
ATAATCGTTGGTTAGTTCAAAGATTATTAAAATAGCTGTGATAGGCGCGTGGGTTGCCGCCGCGACGACAGCGCCCATACCAACCAAGGCATAAGCGCCGGGCGTGGCCGTAAACTCCGGATACAAATTTCCCGCCTGCATCCCCACAAAGCTGCCCAGCATTGCCCCAATAAATAACGAAGGGGCAAAAATCCCGCCGGAGCCACCCGAACCCAATGTGGCCGAGGTCGCAACAATCTTGAGAAAAAGGAGGGCGATAAGCAGCCAGGATAGGTCTTTTCCCCACAAAGCATCGTTGATGGATTCGTAACCCACACCCAGGATTTGTGGAAAACCAATGGCTATAATGCCTACCAGTAACCCGCCAGCCGCCGGTTTTAGCCAGTGGGGGATTTTGAACAGGTCGAACCAATCTTGCGTTTTGTAGATGGTTTTTATAAACAACACAGCCACGAGCCCGGCCAGAATGCCAAGAAGCAGGTAGGGGATAAATTCATACGCGCTGACCAGCTCATATCCCGGCACATGGAAAGCAGGAAAATCGCCGATATAATGGCGGGAAATAACCGTAGCCACAACCGAGGAAATTACAATCGGGCTAAACTGGGCAACGGCGTATTCGCCCAAGATTATTTCGACCGCAAAAAGCGCCCCGGCGATAGGTGCGTTAAAAGTAGCTGCAATCCCGGCTGCCGCACCACAGGCCACAAAAGTACGCAAGCGCCGTGTGGAGACAGATATAAATTTACCAAGTATCGAACCAATGGCCGATCCGATTTGGACGATAGGCCCCTCACGGCCCGCTGACCCGCCGGAGCCGATTGTAAGCGCCGCCGCCAGAGATTTTATCACGGCAACCCGCGTACGGATGCTTCCCCCTTTTATGGCTACAGATTCCATGACTTCGGGAATGCCCGAGCCACGTACCTCGCGCGCTACAAAATGGACCAGCGGCCCGACAAGTAATCCGCCAATTAGTGGTAAAAGGGCGATCATCCAAAAGGGAAACTGCTCCATATTGCCGGCGCTAAAATCGGACGTGCCCCAAAAAAGTTCTTGTGAATATTTGATGAGAAAGCGGAACAGGATAGCGCCAAAAGCGCCAAGAATCCCAATTACGATGGCCGATAAAACCATAAAAATGTGTTCGGCACGGCGAAGGGCGCCAAAGGCTGTACGGGTTTTGGCAATTATTTTTTTACGAAAAGATTTTAAATTTTTAAGGCCGGTTTTTAAAATGTTTTCCATGGTTTAAATAATACGTTTTTATTGTTTATTCGGCAAGGGGTGGTTGCCAATAATATGGTAGGCGTGCTTTTCTAGCGTATTTTACATTTTCTGAATAGTTGTTGAGAGGTGATTTGAAATTGTGGTCAGGAGGCCGCCCGAACACTTTTGGGGGAAATTATTTATTCTCGCAGTCAGGAGACTGCTCCTACCGTTTGTAATTTTACATTTTATCTTCGTGAAAAGTTTTGTAAATTATGGCAAGGTTTTATGGTTTTGCCCCATTTTTAATAATAAGAAAAGAGAAAAAAATGTTTAAACGTCTGTTTCCGATTTGCTTTGCCATGATTTTATTGGCCGCCCATTTTTCAAGAAATGGAAATACCCTTTTAGCCTTTGCCACAATCCTTTTACCTTTTTTATTGTTTATAAAACGGCGCTGGGTGATTTATTTTTTGCAAACTTTTACCTGGCTTGGCAGCCTAAGTTGGGCAGTGGGGACATATAACCTGGTTACAAGTCGCATGGCGTATGGCCAGCCCTGGGCGCATGTTTATTATTTTAAGCATCGTTACGCTATTTACAATCTGGGCCGCTTACTGGTTAAACGGTGCGGCCGTAAAGGAAAAATATAAATAATTAAAAGGATGGATTAATGCTTTTTAAAACAATAGTTATTTTATTCTACTTTCTCCTTTTAAATATAAATGGCCAGGAAAGGGATCTGAAAATTGTTAAAATATTGGATGCCAACCTCTTTCAAACAGAAGACAGTTTACAGGTTCAGATGGCCGATATGCGGGTACCTTCCATCCAGTCGGGAGATTCCACCCAGGCTAAAATGGCCCGAAAAGCCGTAGAATATGCAAACATCCATCTACTAGGCCTTACAAGCCGGTTTGTACCCTCGCCTAAAAATAAATGTTCGGAAGACGATATTATCAGTGGGCATTTATTTCGTAAATATCCACTGGAAGATACGAATATCAATGCAAAATATCTTGAGCAGGGTTTTGCGGTTTACCTGCCTTGCGATACTTTGTTTATGGAGGAATACCGCACGGCAAGCGAGAAGGCAATGGATAGGAGAAAAGGGTTTTGGGCTGCCTCTCCCATAGCTAGGCCACCGGATTATTTTAACCGTTTTCGCGCCAGCTTTCTTATTATTCCGGATATATTTGTGGCCGATTCTTTTCTTCCGATTATTGGACTTAATTACCGCTGGTCCGATCTCTATTCTGTTTTAGGTACCAGCGCTGTTCAACTCAATTTGAGTGCTGAGGCCGGGACATTCTTCTATATCTATTTCCCTTATGGAAATTTGGGTGCGGAATTTCGATTTGCCCCTTTTTATCTGCGGGCACATTATGATGTACTCTTACCTTTTCCGAGCGGTAATTATACTTTAGAAAATGGATTTGGCCTTACAAATTTTTATGGTTCTGATGCAGGGATTATGATGCCGATTTCCAAGCGAACCGGTATTGAGTTTGAAGTAAATTCGAAAATGTCGGGCAGTTTTAATATTGTATTATTTACAATCAGTTTAGTCTCTTACTAGGCTCGCTGGGATTCTTCCCTCCATTGCATTGCGCTCAGAATGACAGCTGGTTTGTTATGCTGAGGAACGAAGCATCCCATCTGCGCAAGCCTACTTAATGATTATCAAAAAACGAGGATTCTTCACTCCATTGCACTACGCTCAGAATGACAACTGGTCTGTCATGCTGAGGAACGAAGCATCCCACCCGCACAAGCCAAACCATGATTATCAAAAAACGTAGGATTCTTTGCTTCATTGCATTGCGCTCAGAATGACAGCTGGTTTGTCATGCTGAGGAACGAAGCATCCCTTCTGCACAAGCCAAACCATGATCATGAAAAAAACATAGGATTCTTCGCTCCATTGCATTGCGTTCAGAATGACAGCTGGTTTGTCATGCTGAGGAACGAAGCATCCCACCCGCGCAAGCCTACTCATGATTATCAAAAAACGTAGGATTCTTCGCTCCATTGCCTTGCGTTCAAAATGACATTTAAATTTGCCATCCCGGGCCAAACATCACTTGGACAATTCCCCCACTTGTTGTAATTTTACTTCTCAATTATCTTAAAACGAATCAATAAAATCCATGGCTTTAATCTCCCTTCAAAATGTAAGCATCCACTTTGGTGGCCCCCAAATTTTAGATAACCTGAACCTGCAAATCGAAAAGGGACAGCGTGTTTGTTTGCTTGGACGCAACGGCACGGGAAAATCGACTTTAATGAATTTGATTTCCGGCGAACTTGCCCCGGATAGCGGACTTGTACAAAAAGAGCAGGGCATGGTTGTTTCCAATTTGTCCCAGGAGATTTCGGCCGAGTTGCACGGGCCGGTTTTTGATATTATCGCCAAAGGGCTGGGCACACGCGGGGAGTTATTGGTTTCGTACCACCAGGCTGAAAAAGCACTTGCCGAAAACCCCGATTCTGATCCTGAAAAGATTACAAAACTCCATGAACAGCTTGACGCTGACAACGTCTGGCTGGTGCTGGATGAAATCGAGAAAATAATTTCCCGTATGTCACTGGACCGTGACGCCTTCTATGAAAATCTTTCCGGCGGGCAAAAACGGCGGGTTAATTTGGCTGCCGCGCTTGTCTCGGAGCCGGACCTGCTGTTATTGGACGAGCCGACAAACCATCTCGATATAAGCTCCATCGAATGGATGGAAGAATTTTTAAAGCGTAAAAATATCACCCTGCTTTTTGTTACGCACGACCGTATGTTGCTGCGCCGTTTGGCAACCCGGATTATTGAATTAGACCGTGGCCAGTTGGTGGACTGGTCCTGCGATTATGACACGTTTTTGGAGCGCAAAGAGGCGGTGCTTAATGCCCAGGAAAAAGAGTGGGCCAACTTCGATAAAAAACTGGCGCAGGAAGAAATTTGGATACGCAAAGGTATCCGCGCCCGGCGTACACGCAACGAAGGCCGGGTACGCGCCCTAAAAAAAATGCGTGACGAACGGATGCAACGACGCACGCGGGAAGGGGCGGTTTCCCTTAAAATTGGCGATGGTGAAAAATCGGGTAATTTGGTGATTGAAGCGCGGGCTGTTTCCTATAAATATGCCAACGATTTTTTAATAAATGATTTTAATATGCTTATTGGCCGCGGCGATAAAATCGGCATCATCGGGCCCAACGGTTGTGGTAAAACAACGCTTATCAAATTATTGCTCGGCAAGCTGGAGCTGCAATCCGGCACGGTAAAGCACGGTACAAATTTGCAGGTTACCTATTATGATCAGCTCCGGCAGCAATTGGACGATGATAAATCGGCCTGGGAAAATGTGCTGCCAAACGGCGATACGGTCACCATCGATGGGCATAGCAAACATATAATTTCTTATTTGCAGGATTTTTTATTCACACCGGAAAGAGCCAAACTGCCGATCCGTAATTTATCGGGCGGGGAGCGCAACCGGCTTTTGCTGGCCCGGTTGTTTAGCCTGCCTTCCAATTTCCTAATCCTGGATGAACCGACCAATGACCTGGATGCCGAAACGCTGGAATTGCTGGAAGAATTATTGATCAATTTTAAGGGGACGCTTTTACTCATCTCCCACGACAGGGTTTTGTTAAATAATGTGGTGACCAGTACCTGGGCTTTTGAAGGCGATGGCATCGTAAAGGAATATATTGGCGGCTATGATGATTGGGTCGGGCAATCCCAAAAGCAAATTCCCTCCGCAAAACCGACTGTTAAATCTGAAAAGAAAAAGCTGTACCAGGAAGAAAAAAAATCAAAAAAAGCAACACAAAAAAAACTCTCGTACAAAGAATCCAAAGAGCTGGAAAAGCTGCCGCTCCTTATCGAAGAACTGGAATCAGCACAAGCGGAAATCCATGAAAAAATGTCCGCGCCGGATTTTTATAAACAGAAGGAAAAGGTTGTTTCCCTGCAAAGCGAATTGGCGGAGCTTGAAGAAAAGCTGGCCGCCGCCTATGCCCGCTGGGAAGAGTTGGAAGAATTAAAAGGATAGTTCAAAATAGAATGGGGTAAGAAAATGCTTAGGTTTAGGATAGTATTTGGGTTGGGATTTTTAGCAATTAATTTTTTATTTGGCCAGCAAGCTTCAAGTGATTGGCAAACGTATTATGAAAAATCCAATTTTAAGGCAACCCCGCGTTATACGGAAACGGTGGAGTTCTGCAAACGCCTGGCCGATGCCTCGCCGATGGTAACTTACACCACTTTCGGTACAAGTCCGCAAGGCCGGGATTTACCTCTTCTGATTGTTGACAAAAATGGCAATGCAACGGCAGGGCAAGTAAGGCGCAGCAGCAATGTGGTTTTTCTTATCCAGGCCGGAATCCACTCCGGGGAAATTGATGGCAAAGATGCCGGGCTTACGTTGATCCGCGATATGGTGATTTATGGAAAAAACAAAGATTTGCTCGACCATGTGACCCTCTTGTTTATGCCGATTTTTAGCGTGGATGGCCATGAACGGTTTAGCGCATATAACCGATTTAACCAAAATGGCCCGGAAGAAATGGGCTGGCGGGTGACCGCTCAAAATTATAACCTTAACCGTGATTATTTAAAAGCCGATTCCCCGGAAATGCAAGCCTGGTTAAAATTGTATAATAAATGGCTGCCTGAGTTTTTTGCCGATTGCCATGTTACCGATGGCGCGGATTATCAATACGCTATCACCTATAAAATTGATCAATACGGCCTTTTGGAGAAACCGGTTATTGACTGGATAGGGCAAAGTTATTTGCCCACGGTTAAGCCGGCCATGGAAGAGGTCGGTTTCCCGCTTCAGGAATATATCTCCTTTAAAAAAGCGCATGACCCTAAAAGTGGCATGTCGTCATGGGTAACGCCGCCACGTCTTTCCGATGGCTATGTGGCCATCCAAAACCGGCCGGGATTGCTGATTGAGACGCACATGTTTAAGGATTATAAAACACGGGTGAGCGCAACCTATGCCTTGCTTTTGAATACGATAAAAGTTCTGAACCGTGATTATACTAAACTGCGTGATCTGATTTCGGCGGCCGATATACACATTGCATCAGAGAAATTTCGGACAAATCCGTTTACTTTAAAATACAAAGCATCTGCCGATTCCAGCTGGATCAATTTTGCCGGCTATTCGTACAGCAAAGAAAAAAGCGATCTAACCGGCGGCGACTGGTACCGTTATACAAAAGATACTGTCACCTGGAAAATCCCTTTCTTTAATAAATTTGAATCGGATATTCAGGTGAAATTACCCGAGGCTTACATCATCCCTGTGGAGTGGACGCAGGTTATTGAACGGATTAAATTGCATGGCATCGACTATAAAATCCTTAGAGAGGACAAGAAAATTAAAGTGGCCTCCTATACGTTTTCCAATGAAAAATGGAGTGCCCGGCCTTATGAAAACCATCATACTTTAACTTTTGATATGACAGAAAAAGAAGAAGAACGCACTTTTCCCAAAGGTTCGTACATCATCCCAATGAACCAACAAACGGCCAAGGTGATTGCCAATATTCTGGAACCCAGGGCGCGTGACTCATTTTTCTTTTGGGGCTTCTTTGATTCCATCTTTGAGGTAAAGGAATATGTGGAAGATTATGTGATGGAAGATTATGCCCGTTTTATGCTAAGCAGCGACGCGGACCTTAAAAAAGAATTTGAAACTAAAATGGCTGCGGATAGCGCTTTTGCCAAATCGCCCAAAAAAATTATCCGCTGGTTTTATGAGCGCTCGCCTTATTGGGATAAACGGATCAACACCTATCCGGTTGGCAAGATTTTTGATAAAACGGTTTTGGATCAAATCACGAAATGAGAAGTAAGTTCCAAACTGAAAAAGGGGATTACAATTTGTGCCTGCGCAAAACGGTGGCGGGGATCGAGTTTAAAAAAGAGAAATACGTATGATAATTTGGAACCCCTTTCGTGTGACTAACTGCCTGTCATTCTGAGCGAAATGCAATGGAGTGAAGAATCCTAAGTTTTTTGATAATCATGAGTAGGCTTGTGCAGATGGGATGCTTCGTTCCTCAGTTGTAAATCCCCCGTAAAATACACGGGATTTACAACCGATGTTCTTGATTGGGGCATGACACACCGCCGAACGGCACGTAGTATAGTGGAGCATCCTATCGATGGAAGGATTCTTTTTTCCGCTTTTGCTCCGACCAGAATGATACATCAAAGAAAATTATAAAAAAACCAAAGGCATAAAATGAAAACAAAAAAACAACTTATTGTAGTAGGTGACCGGGTTTTAATAAAGCCGGATACTACCAAAGATAAAACCACCACCGGGCTTTACCTGCCGCAAGGTGTGGAGACGAAGCAAGAAGTGCAGAGCGGTTATGTTTTTAAAGTCGGCCCGGGTTATCCTTTGCCCGATCCCAACAATTCCGAGGAGCCCTGGGATAAACATCGCAGTGAACCAAAGTATTTGCCGCTACAGGCCGAAGAGGGGGATTATGCCCTGTTCCTGCGCAAGACGGCTGTGGAGATAGAATTTGAAAACGAGAAATATTTACTTGTTCCTCAGGCGGCCATTTTACTGCTTGTACGCGATGATATTTTGGACGGTTTGACGGGAGGATGATAACACCCGATTGCCATTCTGAGCCGTTTTATGGTGAAGAATCCTATTGATAGTTGGCAAATTTTTATCAGGCTTACACAGGTGGATTCTTCCCGCGAAGCATCCGTAGGGCGGGATGAATTGTCCGATTTAAATTATAATTTCTCAATTCAGTATTTGGTTATCCACGGGATTTAATCGTGGGAATAATTAGTTTGTCGCCTGCCCTCAATGTTTCGAAATTGAGGCTTTTGTTGTAATAAACAATAAGCCATAAGGGTAAATTATATTCATAGTTGCAGAGATACCAAATATTGTCCCCTCTTCTAACTGTGTGTAATTGTGTGCCTGTTATTTCATAATGCATAAAGAAATCCTCTTCCAAACCGCTGTGATATTCCAGGCGTGTCCGGTTAAAGTCTTCCGGGCTTACCTTGTCAAACACAAGTTTTATCTTCTGGTTCAAGTGAATGGCTGTCTTAAAAGATAAATTATTCCAGTTACGGATGCGTTGTGTTTTTACCTGCAACCATTCTGCGTAATGCCCTAAAGTCTCCTCGGCTTCAACACGGATAAAGCCAATGGCCGGTTTCTTTTTCTGAATAAACTCAATTTCCAAATCGGCCTTGTCTCTTGCGTTGGCATAGCTGGCGGGTTTGGCGCTGGAAACACTATCCTGTTCGGGTAGTGGCTGCTGCCAAAATGGATTGGGCAGCGTTATTTTTAATTCGGGTATTTCTTCTTCGGCTAAAACCATCATAAAAGATTTATTTATCGGAAGTACCCTTTTCGTGTCAATTGCCGCCAATAGTGGCAATGTTGACTTTTTGTCCGGAATGCGAATTGTCATTCCACGACGGATAAAATGTTCGTTGGAAATATTATTTAAGGCAAGTAATAATTCTACCGACGTGCCGAAGCGACGTGCGATATCACTAAGCGTATCACCATATCGGATCCGGTAATATTCACTTCTTTTTTGCCTTGAAAGATAAGCGGACTGAGGGATAGCCGCCAATAGGGAATCGGTTGAAATATGATCCGGAAGGCGCATCCTGTAGCCTTTGGGTATAAATTTGGAGTTATTAAAAATGGATGGTCGTAAGGCCGGGTTATAAGCACAAAACAGGGCTTTGTCTATCTCAAGGTATTCGGTGAGGGTTTTATATTTTAAGTATTTAGGTAGTGGAAATTCTTTAAAATGTACCGGTTCTTCGAATGCAATCTCTCCAAAATATTTTTGGTAGTTTTGCACCACATGCAAGGCGGCAAGAAATTCCGGGTAAAAATTCCGTGAAGCAAATTTAAAATAACGGCTGCGATACTTTTTTGCGATAGTGTGAATCTCAGTGGTTTTTAACTTTTTGACAGCCCGTTTAATGCCGCTCAACCCAGAATTGTATGCGGTAATAGCCAATGGCCAGTGGCCAACCCCTTTATAATTTCGGGTTAAAAGTTTAGCAGCTGCTTCTGTGGCTAAAATCGGATCAAGGCGCTCATCGACTTCGTAAGATATTTTTAAGAATTGTTTTCCAGTGCTGCGGGTAAATTGCCAGATGCCTGCTGCACCAACGCTGGAATACGCCTGGTAATTAAAGGATGATTCTACGTGTGGCAGAACTGTTAATTCATCCGGGAGGTTGTATTTTTTAAAAATTTCTTTAAGAAAACGCATATAACGCCCTGAAATTTTTAAGCCATGTCGAAACCTGTTTTTTTGGCCTTTTTGGGCACGGATACGCCGGGCAGCCTGCGAAAAATCCTTTTTGCTCTTAAAACGGCTTAGTTTCCGTAAAACCTTTTTCTGTGCCGGATTCAATTTAGCGCTATCGGGATAAACAGCGGCAATGGAATTTAAAATATCTTTATATTGCTTTGTACGTTCTTTTAATTCTTTCTTCTGAGCCTTACTTAATGGTTCCGCGGCATAGCCACCATTTACCGCCCCAATTTTATAAACTTCATAGATTACATCCAGGTGCCGCGAATCATGAATAACATATTGATTGGTATTGTACTTTGCATAAACGTTAATCCAAAACTGGACGGCCGGTTCAAGTTCTTCATGCAGTGGAAATAGATTTTTGGAGGAATAATTGATTTCAGCGCTAAAAAGTGGTGTAAAAAAGAAGAGGATGATGATAACTGTTTTTTGATAGATCATATAAGAATTTTTCATTTAAAAGGTGAATTATAAAAGCAGTATGATTATTTCCTTATATCGAAAGAAATAGCTGTTTCCTTAAATTTATAGAGTGGGCTATTTTTTGATTCTTAAAATTGGTCGGTGAAAAAAAGAATCACAATAATTTGTGATACCCGCCCCTATGTATGTATCAAAATGTACTATTCAGAACCTAATGCCTTATATCCATAAAACTTTTGACCAATTCACTACACAATTAAAATTTAATTTCTTATATTACCTCACTTAAAAATTAAAACTAAACTTATGGAGGAACAATGAAAGTTTTTACAATCCTGCTTTTTATGATTTTTACACCACTATTTTTATTTGGCCAAACAACAAGTCTGTTTTTTTCTGAATACATCGAGGGAAGCAGTAATAACAAAGCGCTCGAAATTTTTAACCCGACCGATCAGACTGTTGATCTTACTCTTTATATGATGCGTGGCTCAGCAAATGCTGCGACAGACTGGGAGTATGACTATAGTTTTCCTGCGGGGGCACAAATTGAAGCTATGTCAGTTTATGTCATTGTGGATAATGATGCCGATCAGGTTCTTTTAGATAAAGCTGATTGGCAGGCACCGGGTTTTGAAACCGGATATAATGGCAACGATGCCCGTGGTTTGTTCTTAATCGATGGTGATGTTCTGCTCGATATGATTGGTGACCCCAACAATCCCAATGGAAACGACTATGATGTAGCCGGTGTTACTGATGGCATGGGCGAGCATACACTTGTTCGGAAAAGCAGTGTGTTACAAGGTAATACGAACTGGGCGGCATCAGCCGGGACTAATGCGGATGACTCAGAATGGATCGTGCTGGATCAGAACGATTTTACAAATTTGGGGATTCATGCTTTTGATGGCGGCAGTTCAGATTTTCCACCTGTGATTACAGGTTTAACAGTCTCAAATAAAGTGCCGGGTGCCAACGAATCCTTAACAGTAAGTGCTACCGTAACAGATGACAGCAGTATTACCAAAGTAGAGCTTGTTTATGCCGTTAACGACGGCGATGCTTTTGTTGTAGAAATTAGCAGTAAGGGAAATGATATATATTCCGGGGAAATCCCTTCAAGTATTTATAATAATGGCGATCGTCTGGTTTATTACATTAAAGCAGTAGATGGCAAAAGCCAGGAAACAAAAGGAAGTGAAACAAAACTTTTTGTTGGTGATGTTAGTATCGCCGATGTAAAACAACTGGATGCCGATGGCGCCATAGTTTTTGGCGGCTATTATGCGCGGTTAACAGGTGTGCTTACAGTTGGCTCAGGTACTTTTAGCAGTTCCAGCCTTCAGGTTTACCTGCAGGACGGCTCTGGTGCAATTAATATATTTATGCCCGGTGAGACAAGCCCAATGTCAAAAGGAAATTCCTATACGGTTGTGGGAAAAACAACCCAGTTTAATGGCCTAATCGAAATTGAGCCGGATGATTTTGCCACGGATATTACCGATAATGGAGCGGGTGAATTGCCCGCGCCGATTGAACTTACCATTGCCCAGCTGCTTTCCAGCCCGGAGGCATTTGAGAGTTTTTTAATTAAAATTGTGGCCGTAGACAGTGTTGCCGGTGGCGATGCCTGGCCCGATTCTCCCGGGAATGCAAATATTATCATAACAGATGATGCCGGCTCTAATCAAATTACCATGCGCATCGACCGTGATACAGATATTGACAGTACATCGGCGCCAGCTTTTCCTATTAGTGTTGTAGGCATTTTCAATCAATATGATTTCGCTTCACCTTATGACGGAGGCTATCAAATCTTGCCACGTTCTTTGGAAGATATTAAAGAAGTTACGGCTATAGGTGATAAAACAGCGGGAATAGCGCCCTTGCAGTTTAAATTGTATGATGCGTTTCCAAATCCTTTTAATCCGGCTACAACCCTGGTTTTTGATTTGCCCGTAAAAGAATCAAAGAATTCTATTGAGTTAAGCATCTTTAATGTTTTGGGTCAAAAAATTGCCGTTTTGGCCAAAGGAAGATTTAAATCCGGCCAATATACTTATACATGGGATGCGAGCGCATTACCATCCGGGATTTATTTTGCAGTATTAAATGCCGGAATATCCCAGAAAATATCACGTCTTTTATTAATTAAATAATCTTAATTAAAAAAAACAGCGTTCTCATTTTTAGTATGGGAACGCTGTTTTTATATGGTTAAAACCTTTAAACCTGTCTTGATTTTAGAAGTTGGTGATGGTACATTCTTTATCTTGTAAAAATTACCACTTTTGTTCACCTGGAGAGAACTAATGCGTTTTGTGTTCACCTTTTTGTTGCTTCCGTTTATGCTTTTTGCACAGGATCATCTTTTGATATCTGAAGTTTTGGTCCCTTCATCGTCCGAGGCGGGATCAGCCTTTATTGAAATTTATAATCCTACCGATCAAAGTATCGCGTTAAATAATGTCTATCTTTCCAATTATGATACATATTATGAAATGGTCAATACGGGTTACTCTAATAATACGGCAAAATTTTTAGTAAAATTTGCAAATATTGAAATCCCTGCAAAAGGGAATCGGGTTGTCGCCCTGGATGGTGCAGGTTTTGTAGCTAAGTTTTCGTCAGCTGCCGATTTTGAAATTGCCGGGACCGATGACAATACTGCTGATATGACTACTTTATATGCAGGCTCAAATATCAAACTGGAATCGAGCAACGGTTTTTTAATCTTATTTCAGTGGGATGGCGCGTCCGATCTTATTCAGGACATCGATTATATTTCCTGGGGTTTTTTTACGACCGGGCTAATGGATAAAAGTGGTATTTCGATTGATGGCCCGGATTCTGATAGCGATGCATCTACTTATTTAGATGATTTGTCAGCGGCTTCGCAAAAAAAAGCCACTATTCCAACGGGTGGCCAAAGCTTGCAAAGAAATGGCATCGTTGAAATTGATGAGGTTACAACGGGCGGTAATGGTTTAAATGGCCATAATGAGGCCACGGAAAACTGGCGGACCAGTTTTGTAGCTTCTGCGCCATCACCGGGCAGTTTTAGCGAAGTTGAAGGTGACGGGGCTGGGATTGCAACAATTTTTCCATCGGATACGACAGCATCTGCAGAGATTGACCTGACAATAACCATTACGGGCGAATCCACCTACACATTAACAGATGTACAAATAATAGTCCCGGGCGATTGGAGTTGGGGGCAGTCTTCATCGGATGTGGTTCTTGCCGGCGATGCCACAAACGGTGCAGGTATCAGTGTTTCCGGCGATACGATCACGCTCTCTTCCACAAGTTTTACCGCTTCAAAATCGGGCTCTGTAAAAATTGAAAATATCACGACACCGAATATCACAACGACATCGACTTTTACTGTCCGCTCTGCTGTAAGCGGAGGAAACCTGACAACGATTGCCAGCTCACCGCAGGTATCCATAATTGCCCCGATCTCCATCGCCGATATCCAAAATAATTTTGATGATTTCAACGGTCAGCAAGTTACCCTTGATGCCGTCGTGGCCATTGGTGCGGGCATAACACGCAGCGATCATACCGATGCGTATGTTCAGGATGCATCAGGAAGAGGAATTAATGTTTTCAGGAGTAATGAAATAGTCTCCGACCTTGCTGTTGGCAATAAAGTGCGTATTACGGCAACGGTCAGTGAGTTTAGCGGCACAACACAATTATCCGATTTTACGGTCTCGGTTTTATCTACCGGAAATGAAATTCCGGCAGTTGCAAGGATGAGTGTTGCCCAAGCCTCGGATATTAGTTTGGAGGGCACCTTTGTTGAAACGGCCGGAGTGATTGAAGACCTGGCCATGGGGATTGGCGGCGGGGCAAACCTTACAATAAATGATGGGACGGGTTCAATCACGGCACGGATTTGGGACAACACAGGCGTTGATCTTTCCGGGTATTCCACCGGCGATACTGTTGCCCTACGCGCGGTAATAGACATTTTTAATAGTGAAGCACAACTTTTACTGGCCTATGATAAAGATATTTTTCCAGGCTCGATAAAAACACGGGTGGATGGCAGCGGCACGGTTTCGGTTGATCCGTTTTCAGTCGCATTAAATAGCGCGGCAACCTTAACCTTTAGTTTTACCGCCACAGCAGAAGATACGGTTGATAAAGTTAGCATTTTAATCCCGAGCGAATGGCAGTGGAATGGCACGGTAAACGATGTGGGTACTTTTGGCGCTTTTAGTGATGCAAGCATAGACGTTTCGGGGAAACTAATTACACTTTCAAATACCGTTCTATCGCCCAATGAGACAGGCGATCTTGAAATAAGCAGTTTAACAGCACCGGCCGTGGATACGATCTCTACATTTAAAGTACAAACAGCGGGTCTATTGGGTTCTCTTAGTTCTATTGCCCGTCAGCCTATTGTACGTGTTGGCAAAGGCACGCAAATCGACGCCATGACCATCGCCGAGATTAGGGCTAACAAAGGCCTCTATTTAAACCAGCCAATCACTATCCAGGGTACTATTGTAATTGGCGCAGGGATTTTACGGACTGATTTTACGTCGGCGTATATTGTGGACTCTACCGGCGCAGGTTTAAATGTCTTTCGTTTTGGTGAGATAGACCCGGATATTGTTCGTGGCAATCTTGTTATTTTACGCGGTACTTTAACAGAGTTTAATGGTGTGTTGGAAATTGAAAACTATCAAACAACCGTTTTGGCAACCGGCGCTAACCTGCCGGAACCGTTGGAGTTAAATACGGGCGATGCCGCAAAGATTGAGTTTGAAGGTTCCTTTGTAAAAGTATCGGGTGTTATCAAGGAAAAATTTTCGGCAGGAGGGGGCACGAACCTTGAAGTAGACGATGCCAGTGGTTCGGTTACACTCCGTATTTGGGATTCTTCTAACCTTGACCTATCGGCCTTTGAAGAAGGAAGTTTTGTAACGGCACAAGGCATTCACAGCTTGTTTAGCGATGCAGGGCAAATTTTGATCGGCTATCAGGAAGATATTTCGGGCATTGAGTTAGAAGGTGTACCGGTTACGTTAAAATTGCCCAATAAGCCTTTTGCGCCTGATCAGGGCGAACTTTTGGAAATTGAGTATGGTTCTGGTACGGGTAGCACACATATTATTATGCGCATTTTTGATTTGGGCGGCCGCCTGGTTACAACAATTTTGGATGAAACAGGCGTACCATTTGTTTGGCGTCAATTTTGGGATGGCCGTGACGATTTGGGCGAAGTAGTTACAATCGGTACCTATATTTTACATTTTGAAGTGACCAATGAAGACACGGGAAAGAAAACCCAAAAAATAGCGCCTATTGTTGTTGGAACAATCTTATCAAGATAAAAAACGAAGATTAATAGAATAAAAATGTAATACGGATTTTCGGGTTCGTGATCACATGAATTGGCTAAGGACAATTATGAAAACAAAAATAATACTAATCCTGTTAATTTTTTCATCAAGCGCGTTTGCCGGCGGGGCTTTTGCCGATCGCTATCCATCGGCTAGGGCAACGGCGATGAGCAACTCGTTTGTTGCTGTGGCCAATGATGTTTGGGCGGCATATTATAACCCGGCAGGCTTATCAAATATTGAAAATTACCAGACTGGCCTTTCGTACCAAAAACTATTCAGCGCCTCTTTTTTTACAAGTGTTTTTGCCAGCGCTGTCGTGCCGGTTTCTCCGGAATATGGTACGGTTGGAATTGCGGTTGAAAGTTTTGGTGTTAAATATGGCGGCAATACTTTAAACCAGGAATATGTCGCAACCTTTTCCCACGGTTTTTATCTGCTAAACGATATACACACAACTTTGGCCATTGGCTATAATATTAAATATTACCAGATGAGTTTAGGTGAATCGGTTGGCGGGCTCGACTTGGGCTCGGGCAGTACACTTGGAATGGATTTCGGGATTCAGGCCTCCATTTATAAACGGACTTATCTTGGGATGTATGTTTATAATTTTAATTCACCAACTCTGGGCGTTGATACGGCCGTTGAATTGCCACGACGTGTAGTAATCGGTGCGGCATACAGGCCCTACACAGGTTTAACAACATCGCTGACAATGAATAAAATGCTTGAGTTTGATACTGAAATTGAAGCCGGTTTTGAGTTTAAACTATTGGAAATGCTTAGTCTCCGTTTTGGCGCCAGCTCAAATCCCAACCGGTTTAGCGCCGGCTTGGGGATTGAATTTCAATCGATTCAATTTGACTATGCTTTTCGTTCGCACCCCATTTTGGCAGAAACGCATACTTTTGGTTTTATGTACAGCTGGTGATGGCAATAGGGATACTGTTGGTTTTTGTCACAACGTGATTAATTATCATAAGGACAAAAAATGTAAATTTGCGGTATGTAGAGACGCGATTAATCGCGTCTCTACGGTTGGTAACAGTTCTTAAAAATAAACTATGATCTTAAATAGAAATAAGTATAGAATGGTAAAAATATATAAAATTTTCATTTTTTTCTTTGTGGCCCTTAGCGCTCTTAGTGGCACTTTATCTGCACAGGAAACAATTTACTCGTACGAAAACCAGCTGGATATAAATAATGCCACGTTGGAAGAAATCAGCGCACTGCCCATTTCTGAGGATTTGGCAAAAGCGATCTACGAGCGGATTACCTATCGCGGATATTTTAAGAGCGTCTATGATCTGCGAAAAGTGGAAGGCATATCACAAACATTGTTTGACAAGCTGAAACCCCTTTTGCATGTGGAACCATTTCGCAAACTAAGCTCGGTGCAACAACGTGTGGAGCAGGTGTATTTTCGGCTTGACCGTTGGAGTGGCAATGAAGGTACCAATGATGCCTTTATCGATTTATGGATTGAGCGCATCCTTGAACCATTGAACATCAATGAAGCATCCTACGATGATTTGATCAATCTCCAAAATGTGTCACCGCTTGATGCCGTATCTTTAATAAATTATCGTGATGATGCCGGCGAGATCCGAAGCGCCCGTGATATGCGCGGGATTCCCGGATTGTCTTATTACGGCTACTCCAACGCGCGTAATTTTGTAAGCTATGGCAAAGACAGCGAAGAAGATGCACAACGCTTGCACGGCCACATAACAACACGTGTTGATAATACGCCCTTTTTTGCGGAAGAGGCCGAGGCTTCCGCGGATGCCATCCAGCAATTGATTCTTGATAATGAACATCCAAACCAATATATAAAATCACGGTTTTCATACGACCGGAATTTTAAATTCGGGTTTTCATTTAACCGTTTTCTTGGCGAGCCGGTCAGTTATTATGATGGTATTAAGTTTCCTCAGTTAAAGTTTTTTGCCGGTGTTGAAAATATTGACCTTGGTGATAAAATTGGTATCGATGACCTCACTTTAAAAAAACTTTATGTGGGCGATTATAGCGTCACCTTTGGCCAGGGTGTGATCATGGAAAATACCGATTTCTTTACACCGCGTAAATCAGGATTTGGTTTTAGGAAACGCTTTAAAGGTATCAGTGGCGATAATTCCCAGACAAGGGAGTTTGGTTTGCGTGGTGTTGCCACAGAACTGGCTTATAAAGATTTTAGCGCCATTGGTTTTGTCTCGTTAAAATCACGCGATGCCATCTTAAACACCGATATAGCCGATTCTACTTTGGGAAGGGGCTTCACTCAGTTAATCGTATTAGACCAACGCTTTAGGCGCGCGCCTGTCCTCTCCACAGATGACTCAAATGTATTGGTAGACAGCGAATATCCCTGGTTAGATGTTGTGAAGGAGCTGACTTATGGTGGTCATTTACAATACGATTTTGTACCCGGAACATGGCTTGGCCTTACTTATTACGAAAGCGCTTATGATCGCTATTTAAATCCGGACCTTACTCAAATTGTTGATCGTTCTCAACTTGGCCGGTTGGTTACTGCCGATAGCGAAGTGAAGCAAAGCTATGGTGGGCCAATATCCCGTGGGACAAACCCATTTTGGGACAGCGCCATTTCTTTTCGGCGTGTGTACGGATTTGATTTTCAGGCAACGATTGAGAACCTGGCCATTATGGGCGAGTTTGGTGAGTTGGACAAAGGCGGTAGTGTGTTTAAGCTGGGTGATGATCCGACAGCGGTTGTTTTATCGGCCTATCTCCAGTTCCCAAGTTTTAACCTGTTAGGGATTTACAGAAATTATGATCTGGGCTTTGATAATCCCTATCAACGCTCCTTCTCCAATTATCGCCGCTACAAAGGTACAATCTACGAAGATTATTTTTATCTTCAATCGCCACTTTATGCGCAGCTTTATAGCAATGCGCCACAGCCACAATCGGAGGAAGGGTTTTATCTGAGTTCCTATTATCAGTTAAGCCGCCAGTTTACCACTCGTTTTGAATATGATCAGTGGACACGCAAAGCAGACCAGGCCAAACAGTACCGCCTTGTTGGTACGGTGGATTACCGGCCGATTTTTCCTTTGCAAATCCAGTTACGTCAAAAGTGGCAAGCGCGCGAAGAAGACAATAGCAATTCGTTGAGGTATTTTAGAAGTCTGGAATTTCGCGGAAGAATACGCGCACGTTTATCCAATTTTGACAGCTTCTCACTTTTCTACACAAATGGAAAAACACTGGTTCATCCACGCCCGCGTATATTTGGGGATATTACTTTGGACAGTGAAGCCTACGGCGCGACGATGACACACAACTTTAATAATAACCTGAAATTAAGTAGCTCCCTGTTTTACTATGAAGGCTTTTTCTGGAATTTTGAAGATACACAATTTGTGGTTATGAACAGTACCCGTGGCGCCTTAAGGTACTGGTTTTCCATGTATATGCGCCTTAATACAAGTGTATCGGTTCGCTTAAAGTACACCGGAGATTTTCAGCAACCAATACAAAACATTCAATTTAGCCCGCGATCAGAGAAAGCCGGAGAACTGTATGGTACAGATAATTTACGTCAGCGTCAAAGTTTCTTCTATTTGGAGATGAATTATAACTTTTAATAATAAGGTCATTTCGAATTTATTTCGGAATCCAAAAATGACCCAAGAGTTAACCGATTTGAAATAAATTACAATTTGAAAACAAAGATTTTGCATTTTTGAGGAATTTATGAAAAAAATACTTTTAATTATTTTAATAAGCATGCCGCTTTTTGCCCAAAATGTTAACCTTAACATAAACAGGGCGTTGTATGGCCAGCAAACATCGGCGGTTACGGCGCGTTCACTTTCTATGGGCGGGGCGGGCCTGGCCAACGGAAATGCTTTTTTGGCAAGTACGCTTAATCCTGCGCTGGCCGTGAATAGTGATGGTATTCTCTCTTTTAATGCGGGCTTTCGCGCCTATAACCTGGAAGAAGACCGGGCTTTTCCTTATCGTGATAATTTTGGCGGTTTTGTGGATTATGGCTCCTATTATTTCCAAAATAACTGGTACGGCTCCATGTACGGGCAAATTGTTTACGCGCCAGATGTGGAAGAGTTAATGGATTTGCGCATCTCAACCGGTTATATCCCTTTTATGGATTTTAATTATGATTATTATGAGGAAGTGCGCAGCTCGGGTTTTGGTGATGAGTTATTGGCGTATAATATAATCGGCAATAGCGGAGAGCTCTCGGCCATTCCTTTAAATATTGCCTTTAAACCCATGGAACAATTAAGTGTTGGCGGTGGGGTAAGCTTATTAACAGGCGATGTAAATTACAGCGAACGGATTTTAGTAAAAGAAAAGTTTTCCACTCCTGAGTTGCTTAAAGCACGAAAATTAGGGTTAGAATTAGGGATAGAGAATATACTAAATGGGGTGGCAACGATACCAAATTTGGATTCATCTACAGCAATAAGAATCAACCATACTTTTGATAAGATGCCAGTTGTTATAAACCTTGGAACATCTTTTGCCCTAAATGAACGGTTGACCCTTGCGGCAACATACCGGTTGCCCTTTTCCATCAAAACAAACGCCACATTTAATCAGGTTACAGTTGATACGGCATTTGCCTTTTCTAAAAACAGAACGGTCGATTATCCTGCCCGTTTAGGTTTAGGCTTGGATTACCGTTTCGAAAATGTTTTGGCCGCCCAGCTAATGGTTGATTATTATTATGAGTTTTGGAGTGATTTTAAAGATTCATGGAACAGTAATCTAAGCTTTGAAGATACCTATAATTTTCGTGTTGGTATCGAGCACGTCTTTTTTAATGATGTGCCTTTCCGTGCCGGCTTGAGCCATGGAACGTTACGGGAGGATAGAAGTTTAACCCAAACTACCTTCTCGTTGGGAACAGGTTTTATCTTTAAAAATGTATCTGTAGATTTTGCGGGGGGCTATGCCAATAACCAGTATACGCAAGATGATATATATGATAATGCCAATTATGGTGAGCAAACACGGGTTGAGCCCGATGAGGTAAACTGGACGCAGTTTTTTGGCCGTGTTGATTTGAGTTATACTTTTAAATAATTGTGAAGAAAATCCAAATGAAAAAATTACTATTTCTGTTATTCATTCTCATATCTACTGGCTTTGCCCAAACAAAAAAAATCTATCTTTTTTATACCAACGATGTGCATGGTGGCATTGCTGAGGTTGAAGCGACTTTTTTAAACCCCAATTTTCCGCCAATCCTTGGCGGTGGTGCATCGGCTGCGGGGATAATTTCTGAGTATCGCAAAATTGCCGAAGAGAATGGCGATATTTTTCTTCTTTTTGATTCCGGTGATATTTTTCAGGGAACACCTCTGGGCACAAAAACAGAGGGCAAGGCGGTTATTGAATATATGAACCAGGTTGGTTATACCGCTGCCGCTGCCGGAAACCACGATTTTGACTTGGGCAAAGAGGCCTTTATCAATCTGACCAAAGAAGCCAACTTTCCAATCTTGGCCGCAAATCTTGTCAACAAAGAAACCGGTGATCCCTTCGAGTATATCAAGCCATATATTTTGATTGAAAAAGAGGGTTTAAAAATTGGTATTTTTGGCATTAGTACAGAAGCCACGGAAAATATGAGTTTTGCCGATCACATAAAGGGGCTGGATTTTACATCCGAAAAACCGGCGGCACAAAAGGCCGTTGCCAAGCTAAAAGAAATGGGTGCTGATATTATTATCGGCCTCTCGCATCTTGGCCTGCCCTATAATATGGAAGAGGGCTACGAAAAATTACAGGAAGCGGTCGCACAGGGCGAAAAGAAAGAATCGTACCTAAACGCCATGGAACTTGCACGGTATGTTTCCGGGATCGATATACTTTTTGGAGGGCATATCCATAAGGGCTATAATGAGCCGTGGGTCGATCCGGTAAACCACACAATTTGTTTTCAAAATTATGGCAACGGCGGCAATCTGGGTATGGCCATCATGGAAGTGGACATGGAAACCAAAACAATTGCCGGGTATGAGCTGCCGACGCGCAACAGTGGTTTGCTTTTGCTTACCCAGGATGAATACTGGCCGGATCCTGAAATCCGTGATTCTATAAAAGCGGAACAAGCACGCGTTGAAAAAGGTTTTGATGAAGTTATCGGAATTACAGAATTTGCATTGACCCGTGCCGCGGGCGAATCGCCCATGAATAACCTGATTTGCGATGCAATGATCAGCGAGAGTGGCGCAGATTTTTCTTTTACAAATTTTGGCGGTATTCGCTCCGATTTACAAATTGGGCCCATTACCCCGCGCGACATGTTTAAGGTGCTTCCCTTTGGTAACGCCATTGTGGTGATGCGCATGAGCGGGAAAATGTTAAAAGGGCTGATCGAAAGTAAACTGGAACGGAGCAGGCCCGGATTGGCGATTGGTGGCGGTAAAGTGGTTTATGAAAAAGCCAGGGAAGACGGCCATAAAATAACCGAATTTCTAGTAAAGGGTGAGCCATTAGACCCGGATAAAATGTATCGCGTGGCCATGACGGATTATCTTGCCGAAGGTAATTCCGGCCTTAGCATGCTCGAAGATATTGAAGAAGAAAATATTGATCGTACAGGAATAATGTTACGGGAAGCGGTGACCCAGTATATCCAAAAAAATGCACCGTTAAAGATAAAAAATGATGGACGCTGGGTAAAAAATTAGTTAAATTAATATTTTTAAAATGTGTATAAAAAAGTAAAAAACGATGCTTAGAAATGTAACATCAGCGCTCATTGCCGGAGGGAAAAGCCGGCGTTTTGGCTCATCGAAGCTCTCTGCCAGGTTTGCTGGCCGACGTTTGCTGGACCATGCCCTCGAGACAGCCCTAAGCATCTCCCAAGATACGATCATCATTGGAAATATTAAAGACGATTTAACATCTGTAACCGTACCTGTTTATCAGGATATTATTTCCGGGTGCGGCCCACTATGTGGAATTTACACCGCCTTGCATCATGCAAAACAAAAATATGTTGCGGTGCTTCCTGTTGATATGCCCTTGCTTTCTGTGGATGTTTATCGTTTTTTATATCCCTCGTTAACGGAGGCACGGCCCGTTGTCGCGCTTTCGCATAAGGGGTTGGAGCCATTGGTGAGTATTTGGCCGGTTGCGGTGCTTTCGGAATTTGAGAAGGCCATCGCCAATAAAAATTATCGTTTATACAGATTGTTACAAAAATTTAATGCCAGGGAAATTGACCTTGCCGAATTTATGCCTAATTATGAGCAAAAGTGGTTTAAAAATATTAATTACAAAGAAGATTTAGAATTTCTAAAATCCATGCGTTTTAGTACAAAAGAAGAAATAACAATTTAAAACCATAAAATAACTCCGAGCCGAAAAACCTGTCTACCTGCAAAGTAAATGGTTTTAGGCCGTTTAGGGTGTTACCGGAAACAGTAGCGCCTCCCGTGTTTGGAAAGGAGTACCATGCAACCTGCTGTATTAAACAGTACTGCGCAATCTACAAAAATAATTTCTCCCCTTATCGATCCTTTTGGCAGAAAAATGGATTATCTGCGCCTGGCCATCACCGATCGTTGTAATCTGCGTTGCCAATATTGTATGCCCGCTGAAGGCATTCCCCTTAAAAGCCATGACACGATTTTACGTTTCGAGGAAATGGAACGCCTTATCCGCATTTTTACCAACCTTGGTGTAAAAAAAATCAGGCTTACCGGGGGCGAACCTTTTGTAAGAAAAGGGTCCTTGGAGTTTCTAAAAAAGATAAATGAAATTGAGGCCTTACAATCCATCAATATCACGACCAACGCCGTTTTGATTGATGACGTGCTTGATCATCTCAGAAAATTAAAAATCGGCAGTCTGAATATTAGTATCGATTCGCTGCAAAAAGAACGTTTTGCCCAGATAACCCGGCGGGACGATTTTGATGTGGTCTGGGCCAATATCCAAAAAGCGGTTAAACTTAATCTGACCGTAAAATTAAACACGGTTGTATTGGCCGGCATAAATGATGATGAAATAAAGGATTTTTGTTTTCTGGCAAAAGAGTGGCCGATCGAAGTGCGGTTTATTGAGCAAATGCCTTTTAGCGGTGGCCCTCCCGAAGAAAAAATATTGAGCGCGGATCAAATTATTGGCAGGATTAAAAATAGTTTTCCCAATCTAGTTGAGAACCAATTGCCAAATTCGACAGCACGTCTTTTTTCTCAAGTGGATTTTATGGGAAAGATTGGTGTCATTGCAGGTTACTCTCGTACATTTTGCTCTTCGTGCAATCGGCTGCGCATTACGCCCGATGGCCAATTAAAAACCTGTCTATATGATCAAAGTGCGGGCAATTTAAAATCACTTTTACGTCAAGGTCTGTCCGATCTGGAAATCGAAAAAGCTATAAAGCAAGCTGTAAACAACCGTGCGGAAGATGGCTTCGAATCGGAAAGACGCACTAACCGTTTGTACAATTTATCCATGGCGCAAATCGGGGGCTAAAGTGAAAAAGATCGAAAACAGTTTTGGCCTTTCAGAGTGGTCTGGCGCCATTGGTGATTTAGGAACGCTGCTTCCCCTTGCTTTTGCCCTTGTTGTATTTAACGGTTTTGGAATATCGCGCTTATTCCTTTTGTGGGGTGCGGCGTACGTAATCAGCGGTTGGTATTTTAAGGTGCCCCTTTCCGTTCAGCCACTAAAGGCCATGTCCGTAATTGCCATCGGTCTGGGCCTCTCAACCGAAATGCTGGCCGGAACGGCTTTTTTTTATGGCTTACTTTTGATTCTGCTTTCGGCGACGGGCGCGATTAAGTGGCTTCAAAAATGGTTTTCAGCCGCACTGGTAAAAGGGATCCAATTGGGCATCGGCTTAATACTTGTCCAAAAAGCTTTGCAACTGGTTTATGAAAAAGGTTTTTCGTTAACGGGAAGCCATGGGTCTCTGTTGATAAGTTTTTCGGTTTTGCTTGTTTTGCTTTTGGTGATTGGCCTGCTGCAAGTGCGAAAAAAAATCCCTGTGGCTTTGTTGTTGATCAGCTTAAGCGTGTTTGTGGTCGGTTTCTTTTTTACGGTAGAAATTCCAAATATAAATATGCCTTTGGTTGATTTTAACGTTCCCCACTGGAGTTTATTTCTGGATGCCCTGCTGGTTTTAATTATTCCGCAACTACCGCTCACTTTGGGCAATGCTATGTTTGCCGCTTCCGACGCCTGCCACACATTTTGGCCGGAACGCTCAAAAAAAATCACACCATCCCGCCTCGGCTTATCGATTGGTTTTGGTGATGTTGCGATTGGCCTTTTGGGCGGTTTCCCCATGTGCCACGGCGCGGGTGGGATTGCAGCGCACAATCAGTTTGGCGCAAAAACGGGTGGCGCTACAATTATCATGGGAACGGTGCTGGTTGTGTTTGCCTTAATTCCGGCATTCTCGGGTTTTCTATTTTTGATCCCTGTTCCTTTATTGGCAGCAATGCTCCTTTTTGACAGTTGGCGTATGATTATGTTGGTTAAAAAATTACCCATTAACATCGAGATAATTGTTGCCTTAATTGTCGGGATTATTTCTTTTGCGTCACGTAATTTATCGGTGGCTTTGATTATTGGATTGATTGTTGAACACGGCTATAAATTTTATCAAACGAGAAAAAACGCCCAACTTGAAACAGGGCTTTGAAAAGGAAAACTATGCATATTAAAATTTTATTTTTTGGCTCGATTGGCGCTCTGACCGGAAAAAATGAAATGGTTCTTGATGGTGTTTCCGGGACAGATGACTTAAAAAATCACCTTTTTAAAACATGGCCTGATTTGAAAAACTATACATTCCGTTTTGCTGTTAATCAGGAACTGATTGAAGAAAACAGGGCATTAAAAGATGGCGATGTTGTGGCCATTATGCCGCCCTTTGCCGGTGGATGATTATGTTAAATACGAGAGAAAAAGGCTTTTATGGTCGCCAGATTTTGTTGGCGGAAATTGGTGAAGCAGGGCAGGAAAAGTTAAAACTGGCCAAAGTGCTTGTAATAGGCGCAGGCGGATTAGGTTGTCCTGTATTAACTTATCTTGCAGCCGCAGGTGTAGGGAATATTGGTGTTATGGATGCTGACATTATTGATGAATCCAACTTACACCGCCAGGTTCTTTACGGGGTTTCGCAAATTGGCAAACCAAAAACAGAGGCGGCGATTGAGCGTTTACAAAACTTAAACCCGCATATTGGTTTTAAAGGATATTTTGAAAAATTAACGCCCGGCAATGCGCTGGAAATCATTAAAAAATATGATCTGGTTGTGGATGCCACGGATAATTTTCCTACACGTTATTTAATAAATGATGCCTGCGTCATTTTAAACAAACCGTTTGTTTTAGGTTCAATTGACCGTTTTCAGGGTCAGGTAGCGGTGTTAAATTTTGAGGATAAAAACGGTGTTTTGGGACCAACTTATCGCTGTGTTTTTCCTGAACCACCCAAACCGGAAAGCGCGCCAAACTGCTCTCAGATTGGTGTGCTTGGTGTTTTACCGGGAATTATTGGCAGCATTCAGGCCAATGAAATTATAAAAATTATTACAGGTTACGGCGAAGTTCTGTCGGGGAAATTATTCATTTTGGATACGGCGCTACTTTCATCAACCACGATCAAAATAAAACGTAATCCGGAAATGGTTGAGCGTGCATTAAGTATAAAAAAAAATCTTGCCCATTTTGATTACATTGATTTTTGCCATTTAAAAAGAAGTAAAATCATTGAAATTGATTCAGCAGATTTGCAAAAAAAACTGGATCAAAAAGAGATATTGCAGATCGTTGATCTCCGGGAAGATAGTTCTGAGGTGGGTATCGGGGGTTCGTTAAAAATTTCATACTCAAAATTTCATGATCAGATAAACCGAATTGATAAAAACGACCCGGTTCTGCTTTTTTGCCAATATGGCATCCGCAGTATTTTTGCTGCGGATGTATTAATTGAGGCCGGGTATAAAAAAGTATTTAATTTAACAGGTGGTTTGGTGGCCTGGAAGAATGACCTGGAAAGGGTAAAAGGAAATGGCTGAAAAAAACTATTTTATCGATGGCAAAATTGAACCGGTTTTTATTGGTGAACAAATTGCCGGGCACAGCAAAAAACATTCTATCGGCGCCCATGCCATTTTTCTCGGGCAGGTACGCGCTGATGAGCTCGATGGCAAAAAAGTTGAAGCGATTGAATATTCCGCGTATGAAGAAATGGCCAACAAGGCCATAAGTAAAATCCGGGAAGACGCTTTTGCAAAATGGCCGTTGACCTGCCTGCATATTTATCACAGCAAAGGTGTAGTCAAAGTTGGGGAAATTTCCCTATTTGTTTTCGTTTCAGCCGGGCACCGTACGGAAAGCATGGAAGCCATGCAGCAGATCGTGGAAGATCTAAAGCATAATGTGTCCATTTGGAAAAAAGAAATTATGGAAGACGCATCGGCTAATTGGGTGGAATAGTTCAAATCGACACAGTCGATTAATTCCTAAAAAATATGGGTAGGAGCTGTTTCCGGACAGCGTGTAGGTCAACTAAAACTAAATATAGCGCCAACTGCAGACAGTGTTTGAAAAAAGAGATATCATGCATAGGAAGCATTTCGACTTTGGAATGAGCTGTCTCCGGACAGCTAATTGTAATTAAAATTGCAAGAGTAAACCCTGAAGAAAAAAATTTTAAATCGACATAATCGATTTACTCCAAAATAAAAAAGAGGTAAAGATGATAGATGTAAGTCCAAAATTCAACACCTTGCGCTATGCAAAAGCACAAGGGATTTTAAAAGCCAAACCCGAAACCATTAAACGGGTGGCCGAAAAAACGGTACCCAAAGGCGATGTGTTTCAGGTAGCGCGCGCGGCTGGAATTAACGCTGCAAAAAATGCCGCTTCTTGGATTACTTTTTGCCATACCTTGCCCCTGGACTGGGCGGAGGTTTCTTTTGATATTCGGGAAGACCATATTATAATTTCTGCGGAAGTAAAAGCGGTATGGAAAACGGGTGTGGAGATGGAAGCTATGACTGCTGTAACCGGCGCACTGCTTAATGCTTATGATATGCTCAAGCCAATTGACCCGGATATTTCATTTTCGGATGTGACCCTTGTAAAGAAAAAAGGGGGAAAGAGCGATTTTAAAGATGAATTTGCAGCGCCGTTGAAAATTGCCGTTCTTGTACTTTCTGATTCTACCTATGCAGGGGACCGTAAAGATAAGTCGGGGCTTATTATCAAAGATTATTTAAAAGGCCGTTCGCTTGAAACGTTTTTTTATGAAATTTTACCGGATGATGCGCAAAAAATAGAAACACGTTTAATAGAATTATGCGACGATGAAAAATGCGACCTTATTTTTACAACGGGCGGCACAGGTTTCGGCCCAAAAGATTTAACGCCCGAAGCAACCTTGAAGGTTATCAAAAAAGAAGCGCCCGGCATCGTTGAGGCTATCCGTAAGCACGGAAAAGAACGCACGCCTTATGCCATGCTTGCACGTGAGGTTGCCGGGGTACGTGATACGACGGTTATTATCAATTTACCTGGCAGCTCTAAAGGTGCGGAAGAAAGCTTGCAGGCTTTGTTCCCGGGATTGCTGCACGCCTTCCCAATGTTGTGGGGCGGCGGACATGACGAAAATAAAAAGTGGGTAAAGAAATGATCTCTGTTCAGCAAGCCATCGAAATTTTTAAAACAAATTGTCCGCAAAAGACGATTGAAACAATCGACCTGTTAGACACTCTTGACCGTGTTTTGGCCGAGACAATAATTGCCCCAATCCCTTCACCGCCCTACACAAACAGCGCAATGGATGGATTTGCGATGCGTTGGGCTGATGTAAAAGATGCTACAGAATCCAACCCTGTAAAACTAAATATTATAGGTGAAAGCAGCGCCGGCCACCCTTTTGCCGGAGTGGTGATCAATGGGGCTTCCATCCGTATCAGTACGGGCGCTATTGTGCCGGATGGCCTGGACACAGTTGTGGCGATCGAGTTATGTGAAGTTGACGATACTGTTTTGACTATAAAATCTGTCAGAAAAAAACACCAGCACTTGCGATTTGCCGGGGAGGAATTTGAGGTTGGGCAAAATCTGCTAATGGAAGGAACGAAAATAGGTTCGGCACAGATTGCTTTAATGGCATCATTGGGCTTTGCGCGGATAAAAGTATACAGGCGTCCCACGGTTTCAATTCTTACAACTGGCAGTGAGCTTGTCCCATTTGACCAGAAAGCAGAACCACACCAGTTACGCGATTCCAACACGCCCATGTTAAAATCGGTTATAAAAGAGGCAGGCGCGGAATTTGTAAAAGCCATCCATGTTGAGGACGATCCGCAAAAGACAAAAGACGCCTTGGAGCAGGCTGCGCAATCATCAAATATAATAATTACATCCGGCGGCGTTTCAATGGGCGTGCACGATCACATTCGTGATATGGCCCTGGAAGCGGGTTTTGAACAACTGTTTTGGAAGGTGCGCCAAAAGCCGGGCAAACCCCTGTTTCTTGCAAAAAGAGGAAGTGTTTTATTGATTGCTTTGCCCGGTAATCCGGTTTCGGCCTTTATGTGTTTTAAACATTATGTGCGGCCTTTGTTGCAAAAAATCCAGGGTAAAAAATATGATTGGCCACGGATAAAATCAAAGACTTTGTATCCGATTGACAACAAGGGCGACCGTCTGCAAATGATGCGTGTCCGCTTAAAACAATCGGGGGGGGAATTGCCGTAAATTGAGTTGATAAATAAGCAAGGCTCGCACATGCCTTCCTCCATCGCCCACGCCGATGGCTATATTATGGTAGATGTAAACCAGTGCATTGCGGAAGGTGCGGTGGTTAATGTTTATTTGTTTTAGGTTTTGGAGGTTCGATAGCCTTGCAATGTCATAGGATTTGCCTGCGGAAAGATGAACACAATTTGCGTAAAGAGATTTCTCTCCTTACATTCGGTAAGGAAAAGGAGCGAAAATGATATCAACTATCACCAGTAAGGGGCAGATTACCGTGCCGGGGGCGATCAGGAAAAAATTTAACTTTAATACAGGCGACAAGGTAGATTTTATCGAGGATGGTTCAGGCAATATTATATTGCAACCGGTTAAAAAATCAATAAAAGACTTGAAGGGCCTCATAGTAAAACCACAAAAAAAAATAACCCTGGAAGATATGCAAAAAGCGATCGAAAAAGGGACTGATGACGAATGACAGGAATTGATACCAATGTATTGGTGCGTTATATCGTTCAGGATGATCCCGCGCAGTCTGCCCTGGCCACCACATTTATAGAAAAAAACTGTACGGCAAAAAAGCCCGGTTTTATTAACCTGATTGTATTATGTGAATTAACATGGGTTTTAAAACGTGCGTACAGAGCTGAGAGGTAAGAAATTATTTCTGTACTGTCAGGTTTATTGATGGCCAAAGAAATTTCTATCGAGGAATCCACAGTCATAAAAATGGCGCTTTCGGAATATTCCAAGGGGAAGGCGGACTTTGCCAATTATCTAATTGCGGTAATTAATTCGCATGCGGGGTGCCTTAAAACGGTAACTTTTGATAAAAGCGCCGCGTTATTTAAAAGGTTCAAATTGCTTTGATATTTGTATGGATTTTTCCCTTTAAAACTGAGGAGATTCTGTGTGATTTAAACTCTTTATAATCCAAAGCCCTTTCCTTAAAAACTCGGGCTAATTTGGCAATTGTTATCTATCGTCAATATCTGCTAAACAGAAATAAATTTGCATTTTCGTATTAATTAGATCATATTCCCCGAAACAAAAAAACAGTTCGTGATTTTATTATGAAACACTCTTTCCATAACATCTTTCTTTTTTCGGCGATTGCATCCCCTGTAATCCGCCCGATCCGTTCTATTCTCCGACGACGACCGTAAGGTCTCATTCCTCTTTTTACCAACAACTTTATATAAAATATTGTTGTTCTTTCTCTTTACATGAGAAGGGACACGCCATTAATTAACATTTATCCTGTGGGATTAAACCATGAAAAACATCCAAAAAGTACAGATTACTGTAGCAGCAAAAGAACATTTAAAATACAGTGGGCAAATCTGCCAGATTATTGAAGAATCGGCCAAGGTACGCGGCACCGGCATCGCTAAACGTGAAACATCTTATATTGAATAAAAAATAAATGATGGGAAGGCGGTCATAGCCATCGCGGAAAACGGGCAATTAGCAGGTTTTTGTTATATCGAATCCTGGGGTTCTGAAAAAAAATATGTGGCCAATTCCGGCCTAATTGTTAATCCTGAGTTTAGAGGGCTTGGCCTCGGCAACCTTATCAAAAAAGCGGCTTTTGAGCTGTCCCGTAAAAA
Organism: Calditrichota bacterium; assembly: GCA_024277115.1. GTDB lineage: Bacteria > Calditrichota > Calditrichia > Calditrichales > J004 > JABFGF01. The sequence goes on along the minus strand of JAJRVW010000081.1, from coordinate 60,673 downwards.
ATTTCCTAACTCAAAATTATTTGGCATAACAACTAGCCCCGCCGTGATGAAAATAAATTATCACCTGGGCTACCGGCCTGTAACTTTGCATCAATTGACCGATGACGAGGAATTTTGGAATGGCTGCAAAAGCTGTGTGAATTACGATATTTTGATGCGTACAAACCGGTTACATTGCTTGTGTACGGGCATGTTGTACGATCCCCTGGAAAAACAGAATGGCAAAGAAAAAAATATAAAAGAGCAGGTAGGAACCGTCTCCTGACGGTGACCGAAACAGAACAGGTTTAAGGTAGTATCCCTCTCCCGAAGGTGATGGTCGTGTGCGGTATTGTGTTTGGGAATGTGGATGCGCCAGAGAAAGCCAGCGCGTTTGGGAAAGCGTTCCTACCTTATAAAAGAACAAAAAGGAAAGTATAAAAATGAAAAAAGTAGTATTAGCTTTTAGCGGTGGGTTGGATACCTCCTATTGTGCAAAATATTTGTCGCAGGAAAAAGGACTAAAAGTTTATTCTGTTCTGGTAAACACAGGCGGATTTTCGGCGGAACAATTGAAAGAGGTTGAAGGACACGCAAAATCCCTGGGTGTTGAAAGCTATAAATGTGTCACGGTTGTCGAGAAATATTACCGTGAGTGTGTGCGCTATCTGGTGTTTGGAAACGTACTTAAAAACGAAACATATCCGCTTTCTGTAAGCGCCGAACGTGTATTTCAGGCCATGGCCATTGCTGAATATGCCAAAGAAATTAATGCTGATTATATCGCTCATGGCAGTACGGGCGCGGGCAACGACCAGGTGCGCTTTGATATGATTTTTAATATTATGGCGCCGGAAATCGAAATACTCACGCCCATTCGCGACCAGCAACTCTCTCGCGAACAGGAAATCGGGTTTTTAAAAAAATATGGTGTGGAAGGGAATTGGGAAAAAGCGAAATACTCCATCAACCAGGGCTTGTGGGGAACATCGGTTGGCGGTGTGGAGACGCTTACTTCAGATCAGCCTTTACCTGAAAATGCTTATCCCACTTCCGTGATAGAAACAAAAAATAAACAGCTCGACCTCTATTTTGAAAAAGGTGAGCTAACCGGTTTTAACGGCAAAATTTATAAGGGCAAGATTGAAGCAATCGAAGCATTAAACAGTTTTGCCGCTCCTTTTGGCATCGGGCGTGATGTACATGTGGGCGATACAATTATCGGTATTAGAGGCCGGGTCGGTTTTGAGGCCGCCGCGCCTTTGGTCATTATAAAAGCGCATCACTTATTGGAAAAACATGTGCTTACAAAATGGCAAATCCACTGGAAAAAACAATTGGCTGATTGGTACGGCATGATGTTGCACGAAGGCCAATTCCTTGATCCGGTTATGCGCGATATTGAATCGTTTTTGGAGAACACGCAGCACAAGGTTACCGGGACGGTTTTTGTTAAACTGAGCCCTTACCGTTTTGAGCTGGAAGGGATTGAAAGCAAGCATGATTTGATGTCCTCCGAGTTTGGCGCTTATGGCGAGATGAACCTGGGTTGGAGCGCCGACGATGTAAAAGGGTTTTCCAAAATTATCTCGAACCAGACACGTATTTACAGGGCAGTTAATAAAAAATAATACGTTTTTGTTTTGTATATACCCATGAATGAATGGATTGCTATTACAGATATTTTGTCATTGTGAAACAATCTTTTTCGTGTAAGAATAAATCTTATCATAACGAAAAAAGCTTCTTACAGAATAACATTCTATATGTGTAAACTAATTACTGACAAGTATTTTTTTAACCGAACATCGTTGTTGTCACAAAATGAAAGAAAAAAATGATTAAAGCAGGAATTATCGGCGGAGCGGGTTACACAGGCGGTGAGCTTATCCGCATTTTACTAAACCATCCGCAATGTGAGATTACATTTATCCAAAGCCGCAGTCAGGCAGGAAAGAAAATTTCGGAGATACACCGCGATTTAATCGGGGAATGTGATTTGACTTTCCAATTGGAGTTGGACAGTCCGGTTGATGTGCTTTTTCTTTGCCTGGGGCATGGCGAATCCAAACCTTTTCTTAAGGCAAATGTTCTTCCGCAAAAAACAAAAATCATAGACCTGAGCCAGGATTTTCGCCTGGATAGCCCGCCGGACAGGAAATTTGTGTACGGCCTGCCCGAAGCCAATAAACCTGAAATTATCAAAGCAGAGAATATTGCCAATCCCGGCTGTTTTGCAACGGCCATTCAGTTGGCATTATTGCCCCTGGCGGTCCATAATTATCTAAAAAATGAAATCCATGTTAGCGGCATTACAGGTTCTACCGGCGCCGGGCAAAAGCCCTCGGCAACGACGCATTTTAGCTGGCGCAGTTCCAATATCTCCCTTTATAAAGCGTTTGAGCATCAGCATCTGGCGGAGATAAACAAAACTTTAAACACACTGCAAACCGATGTTAAAACCGGGTCTGTCTATTTTTTGCCTTTCAGGGGCAGTTTTACGCGCGGCATTTTGGCCTCAGCGTATACTAAAATAAAATTGTCTATTGAGCAGGCGGAAAAAATATACTCTAATTATTATTACAAGCATCCTTTTGTTTTTATCAGTAAAGAAAACCCGGATTTAAAACAGGTGGTTAATACGAATAAAGTCCTCTTGTTTTTGGAAAAGCATGATGATGTTTTGAATATTGTTTCGGTGATTGACAATCTTATAAAAGGCGCGTCCGGGCAGGCGGTGCAAAATATGAACCTGATGTTTGGCCTGGATGAAACCTGCGGGCTGCAATTAAAACCGGTGGCGTTTTAGTATTTATATCGATGCCATCCCTTTAAGGGATGGCATCGGTGTTTCCCATCCTCATTCCAAAACTCAGTTTGGGAACGAGGATGGGGCTGGAAAAAAAGAAAATGAAAAAATTAACCATAGTAAAAATCGGTGGCAATGTTGTCGATGACCCGCAAAAACTTCAAACGGTTTTAAAACAATTTACCGCTTTGAACGGTCCTAAAATTTTAGTGCATGGCGGCGGCAAGTTGGCTTCCGAAATTTCGGATCAAATGGGCATTGTCCCTAAAATGACCGATGGCCGCCGTATCACAGATTCGGATACTTTGAAAATTGTACAGATGGTTTATGCGGGGTTAATCAACACAAATATTGTGGCCGCATTACAGTCCTTGAATTGCGATGCACAGGGTATGAACGGCGCCGATGGCAATTCCATTTTGGCGCTGAAACGGCCTATTGATACGGTTGATTTTGGATTTGTGGGCGATGTGATAAAAATAAACCCGGATTATCTGAAACAACTTTTGGCGATTGGAACAGTTCCCGTTTTTTGCGCGCTAACCCACGATGGTAACGGGCAAATCTTAAACACCAATGCCGATACGATTACGGCGGAATTGGGAAAAGGGCTCTCGCAGGATTTTGAGGCAGATATCATTTACTGCTTTGAAAAAAAAGGTGTATTGCAAAACCCGGATAATGATGATTCTGTCATTTCCTCGATTACCACCACCACCTATATGAAACTTAAGGATAAAAAAATTATCAGCGATGGTATGATCCCGAAAATCGATAATGCTTTTGATTCTTTAACGGGCGGAGTGAAGAATGTCTATATTATCCGTTTCGATGAACTTGAAAAAATAAATAATGCACATAAACCCGGAACCCAAATATCCTTATGAAAAATGAACTGATCGAAAAGGCAACAGGCGTGCTAAAACAATTGATCGAAACGCCTTCTTTAAGTGGGGAGGAAGATTCAACCGCTGCGCTCATCCATGATTTTCTGGTGGAAGAAGGTGTGGCCGTAAAAAGAAAAGACAATAATATCTGGGCCTATAATACGTTTTTTGATACGGCTAAGCCGACAATTCTGTTAAACTCGCATCATGACACGGTTAAACCAAATGATGGCTGGGCGAACGATCCTTATAAGGCAACAATTGAAAAAGATAAACTCATCGGGTTGGGCAGTAATGATGCCGGCGCTCCGCTTGTAAGTTTATTGGCCACATTTTTATTTTTTCATAAGCGTGATGATTTAAAATATAACCTGATTATATCGGCCACAGCTGAGGAAGAAACAAGCGGACCGGGGAGTATTCGTTCGGTTTTGGATGATTTTGGCCCCTTTGATTTTGCCATCGTTGGCGAACCGACAGGCATGGAAATGGCAATCGCCGAAAAAGGTTTGATTGTTCTGCATTGCCGGGCAAATGGTGTTTCCGGGCATGCGGCCCGGGGCAATGGCATCAACGCTATTACAAAGGCCATTGAAGATATTAATTGGTTCAACACATATAAATTCCCAAAGGAATCAAAAACCCTGGGGCCAGTGTGCATGTCCGTAACAGGGATCAATGGTGGGATTCAGCACAATGTCATCCCCGATAAATGCACCTTTATGGTGGATATCCGCTCGACGGATGCTTACCCCAATGAGGCGATCATTGAGATAATCAAACAAAATATTTCATCAGATATTTTGCAGGCTTCCAATAACTTGAACCCATCTTCAATCCCGAAAGATCATGTTTTGGTGAAAGCTGCAAAAAAATTGGGGATTGTACAATTCGCTTCACCCACCATGTCCGATCAGGCGCAGATTGACAAACCATCAATCAAAATGGGGCCGGGATTTTCGGAGCGTTCGCACAAAGCAGATGAGTTTGTCTATTTAAGTGAAATCGGGCAGGGCGTGCGGGGTTATATCCGGCTGTTGGAAGAGATTGTTTTATAGGTTGGTAAATTTGGATGACATGCTGAGGGAGCATCCCATTTGTGAAGGCAAAAGGATTCTTCTCTTCACTGCGTTACGATCAGTATGACAGGCCAAATGAGGGATTCCGAACCAAGTTCGGTTGTAAATCCCGATGTTCTTAGCGAGGAATGACGAGCAAAGCGTTTAGAGGAATAAAATATGAAAAAACAAAATCAAAAATTATGGGATAAGGGCGTTGCTGTGGATAAATGGGTGGAGCAGTTTACAGTCGGTGAAGACCGCAAGCTGGATATCCACCTGGCCAAACACGATGTGCTGGGCTCGATCGCGCACATTATAATGCTGCAATCCATCGGGCTTTTATCCGAAGAAGAACTTTCCCTCCTCAAAAATGGGCTTGCCGTCATTTATGATGACATTGTGCAGGGCCATTTTAGCATTAAAAATGGGGTGGAAGATGTGCACTCACAGGTGGAGTTATTACTCACGGAAAAGCTGGGTGATGTAGGTAAAAAAATCCATAGCGGCCGTTCACGTAACGATCAGGTGTTGCTGGATATGCGCCTGTTTATCCGTGAACAAATCCAACTGATTTGTAAAAATATTCAGGGGTTGTTTGATGAATTAATCCATCTTAGCGAAAAAAACAAAGAGGTCCTCCTGCCGGGATACACGCATCTTCAAATTGCCATGCCGTCCTCGTTCGGCCTCTGGTTTGCCGCGTATGCCGAGAGTCTGGTTGATGATTTGCTGCAACTACAGGCGGCCTATAAAATAATCAATAAAAATCCTTTGGGATCGGCGGCGGGTTATGGTTCCTCTTTTCCCTTAAACCGTACGATGACAACAAAATTACTTGGTTTTGACGATCTGAACTATAATGTGGTTTACGCCCAAATGGGCCGTGGAAAAAGTGAGCGGGTAGTAAGCCAGGCTATGGCCTCGGTTGCGGAGACGATCGGAAAAATGGCTATGGATATTACCCTGTTTATGTCTCAAAATTTCGGTTTTGTTTCTTTTCCGGATGCGCTCGTTACCGGCTCGAGTATTATGCCGCATAAGAAAAATCCTGATCTGTTTGAAATATTACGCGGCCGTTGCAACCGCTTAAAAGCTTTGCCCAACCAGATTATGATGATGACGGCCAACCTACCTTCGGGTTATCACCGTGATTTGCAATTGATAAAAGAAAATTTTTTGCCCGCTTTGTTTGAACTTATTGATTGTGTGAAAATCCTTCATTTTGCCCTAAAGGAAATCCGGGTAAACAAAACTATTTTGGATGATCCCAAATACGCTAACCTGTTTACCGTGGAGGCAGTAAATGAACTGGTTATGCAGGGTGTCCCTTTCCGTGATGCCTACAAACAAATCGGTGAAAAAGTTGAAACGGGCCATTTTGTTCAGCCGGAGAAAACAAATTATTCCCACGAGGGAAGTATCGGAAACCATTGTAATGATCAAATAAAATCGGCGATGGATGGTGTTATGAAAAGTTTTAATTTTAGCAAAAACCAAAAAGTACTGCTAAAATTATTAGGAAAAGACCATCCAGGTTTTTAAAACCTGGATGGTTTTGAATATCATTTTTCTTTTTTCAAAAGGACTATAGTGGTTACTTCATTATTATTTTGAAAAGCCTTACTTTTTTCTCGTTCCCAAACTAAGTTTGGGAACGAGATTGGAGACGGGCGCTATTTCATCAATAACATGCGGTGTGTTTCCACAAAAGCCCTGCCGCCATTGACCGGACGTGCTTTTAAGCGATAAAAATAAATACCGCTTGCCAATTTGCTGGCATCAAAAGTAACCTGATACGATCCTGCCAAACGAATCCCTTTTTCCAGGACTTTTACTTTGCGGCCAAGAAGGTCAAAAACAGTCAATTGAACATCACTGTTTACACCAAGCCTATACTCAATAATTGTTTCCGGGTTAAACGGATTGGGATAGTTGGCCTTTAGTTCAAAAGAGCCGGGCGCGGATTTTAAATCTTCTATACCTGTTGGTGAGAGAAACTGTGCATAGAGGCCTGTTCCGGTTCCAACCAAAAGATCATCCCAGTATAACACGTTTATTTGCGTTCCAAAAGGATAAGTATAAACTTCGCCCCATCCACTGCCATCGGAACTCATCGCGTAAAGAGCATTATCTACGGCAATATAGGGTACGTCATTGGAGAAAGCATCAAATCCCCAGGAAATGGCAGAAGCCGCACCATTTGATGGCAAGCCTGCATTGGCCAGGTTATTCCAATAACTACTGTCTGCCCAAAACGCATAGGTGCGCGGTTCATTGGAGCTGTTTACACCGGATGTAACCACATCACCGTTACTGTGAACGGCTATATCTGTGGCACCAAAATTGGTGATTGGCCCACCGGATTTTCCTGTCATTTCATTATGGAATACCGCTTTTTCATCCGAGAAACGGAAACCTATTTTTTTAACGCCATACGACGAGGTTGTGCCATCACTAACATACTCGCAAGCGACATAAACGGTAAAAGAATCCGAATCAACGGGATCGATGGCCATTCGGTTTACTTCGGTGTTGTAAACATCTGTCTCCACCTGGCTCCAGGTCGTGCCGTAGTCAAAGCTGTAAAACACTACCCCTTTAAGTCCGGAGGCAGGCGAGTTTACGCCCAATACAACAAAGTTGGATGAATCGGGATGGACGGTCACATCGCTGACAAAACTCCAAAAATCAAATTGGGTGCCCCAATAATCTTCTGTACGGAAAACCTGGTCCCAGGTATTTCCACCATCAAAAGTACGATACAAACGGACATTACCGGCATAAGCTGTATCGGGCCTTTGCTTATCCACAGCGATACTGTAATAAGGGGAGCCATCGCCATTTGGGAAAAAGACCTGCCACTCGGCGTATTCCGTCCCGTAATCCCGTACACGGCGAATCCCGGATTTTGAGGAAAGCCAGGCATCGGTTTTTGCGGCGTTCATGTCGAAATCCTGTATTTGAACGGCTTCCACGCCTTCATCGATTTCAAAAATAAACCCGCCATAATTGTCGGATGCGCCTATGCCCATATCAGTAGTCATATAAACCATTCCGGGTAATACAGCATCGGGTTCCACATGGCCGTCATTTGGATGTGTCTGAAAACCCATCCAGCCCATGGATTGCCAGGTACCACTTTCACCGCGATTGTTACTTACGGCTGCGCCAAAATAAACATGGTAGCTTGTATCGCTGCCAGAACAGGTAATTGTAGATGATGCCACGCCACCGATATTTGTACTGAGTGTGTCCCAGGTTGCTCCGTCATCTTTGGTGTAAGCAATAAACTTAGAATGATTGGGCTCCTTGCCTGCCGTTGTGCCGGCAAATAATTTTCCATCAGGGCCCATGCCAAAGGCCTGATATTGTTTTCCTGAACCCATGCCGCCTGTTAGTAGGGATGAAAATGAAGTGGCTGCCGAGAGCGAATCATAGGTTGCGCTTGATTTATAAATATTGGCCGGGTGACCCGGGGCCGCAATATAAAGTTGATTATTTACGGGGTTGATAAACATTTGCAGGCCGTTCGGTGATTGTATATCGTCGGCGGTTACATTGATGGGGCTATCACCGTTTTCAGTAAAACTGCCGTCGGATGCGTTTAAATCGCCAAAATGCAGGTTTAAACCATCACCGTCTTTTGTGGTAAAAAAGAAAATACCGTCGTGCGCTTTTATACCCTGGATGCCACCATCGGCCACTTCTATAATGGAACCGGTTGCATCAGAAACACCATAAACTTTATTACCGGAGACGAAATACAAGAACCCTGATTTGCTATCTCCTGTAAGTACACGAACGTCCCGGCCGAAACCATCATCTTCATTGGCATCGGGCACGGCAAAAAAACCATCCGAGTGGATGCTGTCGCCTTCAAAAGAGACATCGGCGTAAAAAAGGGTATTGGCGCTTTCTGTGGAAATGTACATGCGGCTGTGAGTACTATCGATCTTAACCGAAGCCATGCCATTGATGCGTCCACCATAAACGCCTTCAACTTCCTGCGCGCTTAATTGGGCCACCAGCGTGGAGCTAAAGAAAAAAATAATAGAACTGAATAAAGTAAATACTTTAAGCATAGAAAACCTCCTTGTTATTTATGCTGTTTTTCCTAACTGTCGGGGAGAAGGGTTGCGCGATTAAGATTGTTGAGGGAGTGATAAAAATTTGGTCAAATAAATTTTATTTCAGATCAGGATTTTTTAGCAATAAAACAAAAATTATCCTAAAATGAGGAGCATCAGAACCTGAAGTTATTTATCCCAATTTTATACCAAAATAAGGCGAGGCCATGAAAAATAAATCAACAAATAAACTTACCATACTTGGCGCCGGGAACATTGGCTGCGCCATTGCACAAGGGTTAAAACAATCCGGGTTGTACAAAGCAGAAGATATTATTTTGACGCGCAGAAAACTTGAACGGATTGAAAATCTTGTTAAGGATGGTTTTTTTACAGAGAGTGATAATTTAAAAGCCGTCGAGCAATCAGAGATAATTTTAATAGCCGTGGAGCCACAGCAAATTGACGGTGTGTTACAGGAAATTGCCCCAAAATTAATCCCTGAAAAACATATTGTAATTTCTGTAGTAACGGGTGTTTCTGTTCAGCAAATTGCCACCATACTTGGCGCTAAAATTGATATTGTACGAGCCATGCCTAATACGGCCATTTCCATTCGCCAGTCGATGACTTGCCTGGCCAGTAGTAATGGTAAATCCAAAGCGGTAGAAAAAGCCGAAGCAATTTTTAACACACTTGGGCAGGCCATGCTAATCGATGAAGAACTTATGGGTTCGGCGACAGCTTTGGCAGCCTGTGGCCTTGCTTTTTTTATGCGGGCCATTCGCGCCGCATCTCAAGGCGGTGTGGAGATTGGTTTTCATGCCGACAAAGCTTTAAAGATTGCAGCACAAACGGCCAAAGGGGCGGCCTCCCTTTTGCTCGAAAACGAACGGCACCCTGAATATGAAATTGATCGGGTGACCACGCCGCGTGGCGTAACTATTTCCGGTTTAAATCAAATGGAACACGATGGGTTTAGTTCGGCTATGATTAAAGGGATTGTTACTTCGGCAGAGAAGGCCGCCGGATTATACAAAAAATAATCAGATAAATATTTTTTAATTGTTGATTCAAAAAAACCAGGGATTAACACTTCCTGGCTTTTTTGTATTTATTTTCGATTTTGGAAAAATATGTAAACGGGATAAACCAAACTGCAATCAACAAATACATAATTGTATCCTTTTGTTCGGAGCCTTCCATTAAATAGCTTGAAATTATTATGAGCGATGCAAAAAATAAAGCAGTGACGATATTTAAAATGGATGCTTTTTTTGAACTCATTTGTTTTCCTTTCTTAATTAGAGTGTAGTGGAAATGCTGCCAATTTTTTCAATATTGATATAAACCATTTTCTTTTTAGTTTTAATTTGGAGCCATGAATCCCCGATTTTTATAACTGTACCCTTGTGGCGGTCTGTAAAAGAACTGGCTGTTCCAATCTGTATAATAACCTCTTTGCCTTTTAATCCTTCCAACATCTTTTTCACTCCTTTTTATCTGTGTTTACCCAGCAATAACTGATTTGTTTTTAATTTCCCGATGCCTTTATCAGGTCAATATAGATATTTTGTCATTTTGAATGAATCTTTTTCGTTATAGGAGGATTATTCCTTACCCAAAAAGATTGTTATACAATGACATCGTTGGGTTGTGTTTATTTTTCATAATATTTTTAATACGGCCATTTTGAAATTTTATCCTGCGTCTGTTACGTCGGCTTTGTAGACATCAAAATTCATTTCTTCTATATTCTGGTTGCGGAGCATGGCGCCCAGGCCTATAAAAATGATGAACTGCAAGTAAGCGCTCATCAGGACCGGTTGCATAAAATCCAGATTATAAGTATCGATTGCTTTGTTTATCATAAAAAAAGCGCTTGCAACTATACTCGTATAAATCAGCGACTTAATGGTCATTTTTACCTGTTTTTTATAATCCGGCCCATCCTGGTATGGATCGCGTGTTTTGCCATACAGATTCCAAAAAATTATCCCGGCAAATAAAATATTGGTTAGCAAAAGGGTAAGTAAAATAGTAAACGTATCATTTTCTACGCTTATCCGAAGCGGCTCAAGATTATGATAAAACAGAATACAAGCCACAAACATGACGAGCGCTATTCCAAGGGAAAATGGAGGAACAAAATCAAATAATCGCCTTGGCTCCAAGTCGGCTGTCCGCTTTGTCCGCATATCTGTTTTTCGCATTAGTTTAAAATAGGCAAAGCCGGAAATCTCCATCATAATCATGGGGACCATCTGAAGGAAAAAATATGCGGCGGGGATAACTTCATTTACTTTGCCATCCGAGTTACTGTCCCAAACGGCAACAGCAATTAAAATGATTAGTCCCAGTGCCAGAATGATGTAATTGATCACTTTGAAAATTGTTTGGCCCAGCCGATAATAATCCGGGTGCTTGATGTAAAGTTTTGGATATTTATCCACCGGGTATGTTTCAATCACATAACTGATCCGCTTTAAAATTTCTTTTGGATAGTAATAAGAAACCAGAAATATCTGGCTTAAAAATACAAGGTAAAATAAAATATTTTCAGACATGTTTTCTCCCTAAAAGTTTTTTTTGTTCATGATGTTTGCAAAGGCGATACGGATTTCAGAATCTGTTACGCCTGATTTTCTAAAAGCTGTTACGGTTTCGTTTAAACGCTCCTCAACCCATTTATTTAAATCGACCGTACTGTTTGCAACGGCATCCGGGTGGACAAATGTACCGCGGTAACCTCTGGCCTTAATAACCGAATCACGCTCCAATAGGCGATAAGCTTTAGCGACGGTTTTACTGTTCAGGTTCAGGTCGTTCGCCAATTGCCGGATTGAGGGCAACGGGTCGCCGGGTTTTATTTTCCCTTTGAGGACTGCTTCCTTTATTTGCCCGATCAATTGTGCAAACAAAGGTGTTTCATTTTCAATGTCGATTATTATTTCCATATTTTTGTCCCATATGTACCGTGTGGTGTAATGGTACAAAGGGAGATATAGAAATGCAAATAAAAATATTTAAGTGAAAAAAATTGACTTAACTACGTCTACTACTTATACTACAAGTGTAATAAGTTAAAAAAAGAGAGGTGTATGATGGGAAATTATATTCAAATTGAAATAGATCAGGAAATATACGACTATTTATTAAAACATTCAGAATCATTCCAAGATACACCGAATTCTGTTATAAGGAGGTTGTTATTACGAACCCACAATATGAAGACTAAGAATAGTAAGTTTAAAAATCAGAAAATTTATCTTCTCCAACACCCTTCACATATTCCATCTGCTTTAACACAAATCTTAGATTTAGTTTATCTAATTAAGAAGTTTAAGATTTCAAGAAGAGAAGCAACAAATATTATTGCCGAAAATAGAAATGTTTACCCACAGACAATTATTGATAAGTACTGTCGTCAATTGAACCTAAAGGCAAATCAGGTAGACAAAATACTTGGAACTGATATGGAGGAATTTTACAAAATCATAATGAGAAAGTTTTTTAGTCACAAATCATATATCAATACTTTTATTACGGAGGAGCTAAATACGGTAATTAATGACAATATAGCTAAAAACTTCTCCCCAAATTCATATAGGGATGGGTTTATATCTGTTAAAGACTTAAAGAATAAATCTGCAGAAGATTTAGTTAATATTAAACCAGAATGGTTATTGATAGGTGATGAAAAGTATAATCCTAAAACATGGGCAGATCTTGATGAAATAGTTGTTAAAGAACTTTTTAAACTTGGTTTCCTTAGTGTTGATAAATTACCGATAAGATCAAGTAAGCAAAAGTTTTTTATTAATACAAGGCCAAGCCATGAGAATGTTGCCACTGACGGAGAATGGAAAAAAATATTACCAGGTGTTTATATTGATGTCAAATATAATGTACAGCGACATTGTCAAAACATATACAACTTGCTAGAAGAACTTAAGATTGATAAGAGTTTACAATTACTTATATCTTTAAGGCAATAATAATTTAAATCTAAATAGTTGGGATGTGTGCTCGACTATTAAAAATAATTGCAATTTAGTTTTGGCTTGTTTACACTTGGCTTTCACAAATCAACACATTAAATAAAATGAACCCTTCGATTAAAAATATTTCTCTTTCCATGAACGCAGAGGATATGTGTGTTCAAAATAATCGTAGTGTGCGCATTTTAAACAGTATTAACCTTCCGCTGGATATTATTCTACTTAACGGGATTATTCTCCTTAGCCTGCGCCTCTTACTCTTAGGCTAAGACTAAAGAATCCCAAAATCATACCACATAAATTAACATCGTTCTAAAATAGGTTTCGGGATTCTCCTGAAAAGCTGGATTGTATCCGGGAAGTTTATCATAAACTTTTTAAGGATATTTATGGATTTTAAACTGACCCCTCTTCCAGGCGATGGTATTGGCCCGGAGGTAACCAAAGCCGCCGTACAGGTTTTACAATTTATGGCGAAGCAATCAGGGATTACGCTTTCCCTGAATGAGCAACTTATTGGCGGCGCGTCTTATGAAAAATTTGGAACACCTTTAACGGATGAAGCTTTAAATGCCTGTCTTGAGGCAGATGCCGTTTTTTTAGGGGCGGTTGGCGGCCCTAAATGGGAAAATCTGGAACATCATTTAAAACCGGAGGCGGCCCTTTTAAAATTGCGCAAAGAGCTGGGCTTGTATGCCAATATCCGGCCGGCCAAAGTTTTTTCTTCCTTCCTGAATGCTTCTTCCCTGAAAGAGGACGTATTAAAAGGCACCGATTTTATCGTTTTACGCGAGTTGACCGGCGGCATTTATTTTGGCCGGCCACGCGGGCAGGATGGTGAAAAAGGCTGGAATACTATGGTTTATTCCAAACATGAAATTGAGCGGATTGCGCGGGTGGCGTTTGAAATTGCCGGACGGCGCAATAAAAAAGTCATGTCGGTAGATAAAGCCAATGTGCTGGAGGTCTCGCAGTTTTGGCGCAATACGGTTGCGGCAATTGCCAAAGATTATCCGCAAATTGAACTAACAAATATGTACGTGGACAACGCCGCTATGCAAATTGTTCGTGATCCGAAACAGTTTGATGTGATCCTTACTTCAAATCTTTTTGGGGATATTTTAAGCGATATTGCCGGGATGATAACCGGTAGCCTGGGCATGCTTCCATCGGCCAGTATTGGCGCAAAACACGCCATGTATGAGCCGGTCCATGGCAGCGCGCCGGATATTGCCGGACAAAATAAAGCGAATCCGGTTGCGGCGATTTTATCTGTAGCGATGCTCTTTGAGCAAACATTTAAAAACAAGCAAGCGGCACAGATTATTGAGCAAGCGGTTGAAAATACTTTACAGGATGGCTATTGCACGGAGGACATCGCCCAAGAAGGTTCAAAAATTATTTCAACTACGGAGATGACCAAGATGGTTTTGAAGCAGTGTGAGCAGGTTTATAGTGATGAGCTTGTATGATAACTGGAACTGTCATTCTGAGCGGAACGCAGTGCAGTGAAGAATCCCTTCATGGTTAATAATAAGATTGAAAAACAATGGGATTCTTCTCTCATTCCGATTAAGAACACCGGAATCCCATCAGAATGACACGCGTGTGCTGTCATTCCGCAGGAATCTTTTTTCATTCCGGGGTCAGACCCTTGAGAAAAAGTATTCTTGCAGAATGACTACATAAATAAAATTTTCTATTCAAAAAGAAGGAAAAAGCTATGTCAGAACAAATAATCATTTTTGATACGACCTTGCGCGATGGCGAGCAATCGCCCGGGGCATCCCTGAATATTATGGAAAAGCTGGAAATAGCGCGCCAGCTTGAGAAGCTGAATGTGGATGTGATCGAAGCGGGATTTCCCATTTCTTCCCCAGCACAATTTGAGGCGGTAAAGCGCATTTCGGCAGAGATTGGCGTTACAATCGCCGCGCTTTGCAGGGCTAAAGAGATTGACATCAAAAAAGCGTGGGAAGCAATCAGCGAAGCCAAAAAGCCACGAATACATACTTTTTCCAGCACTTCGGATTATCATATTTTGGGCAAATTCAGCGGTTCGCAATATGGCCGATCGATGCATGAAAAAAGGGAGACGGTTTTAAAAATGTCCTACGACGCGGTTAAGTACGCCAAAACTTTTTGCGATGATGTGGAGTTTTCGGCCGAAGATGCCGGGCGTACGGAAATCGGCTATCTGGCCGATGTGATAGAGACAGCCATCGAAGCCGGCGCTACGACGGTCAACATCCCGGACACCACCGGTTACACCTTGCCACAGGAATACGCCACGATTATCAGCGAAATAAAAAAGAGAGTGAAAAATATTGACCGGGCCATTATCAGTGTGCATTGCCATAATGACCTGGGCCTGGCGGTTGCTAATTCTATCTCCGCGTTAAACGCCGGCGCGCGGCAAATTGAGTGCACCATAAACGGGATTGGTGAACGTGCAGGCAATGCTTCTTTGGAAGAGGTTGTGATGGCCTTAAAAGTACGCAGCGACCTGTTCGATTTTCATACAAACCTTAATACAAAAGATTTACTTAATACCAGCAAAATGGTTTCCGGCTTTACCGGGATGATCGTGCAGCCCAATAAGGCAATCGTTGGCGCCAATGCTTTTGCCCATGAGGCGGGAATCCATCAGGACGGCATGTTGAAAAACAGGGAAACTTATGAGATTATGACACCGGAAGAAGTGGGTGTTACCCATACTAAAATTGTTTTGTGACGGCATTCCGGGCGGCACGGATTAAAATCCCGGTTGGAAGTTTTGGGTTATAAGTTGGACGAGAAAGAGCTGGACCGGGTTTATAAATTATTTACCGACCTTTCGGATAAGAAAAAAGAAATCTTTGATGATGATCTGCGCATTTTGATGGGCGATGAGGCCTACAAAAAGAATGAGCATTTTAACCTGGAATATTTTCAGGTGCATTTAGGTAGCCACGCCATCCCCACCGCAGCAATAAAATTGAATGTGAACGGGGAAGTAATTCAGGAATCGGCCACAGGCGATGGACCGGTTGCGGCAGTTTTTAATGCCATCGAGCGTGCCTTAAACAAACAGTTTATGATCGAATCATACCAAGTACGTTCGGTTACATCGGGCAGGGAAGCGTTGGGCGAGGCCTTGTTACGCATCCGTTCCGGAGAAAAATCCTTTAACGGAAGGGGCGTTTCGACGGATGTTGTGGAAGCCAGCGCACGGGCTTTTTTGATGGCTATCAATAAAAAAGCGGCGTACGACAAAGAAAATGGCGGAAAAGAATTTGAAGAATCATTAAAAACAGCATAGTCTTTTTTTTGTAATTATTGTACAGGTCGTCATTCCTAATATGAAGGGATACTTCGGCACGCCACAGAACGGCTGCTCAGAATGAAAAAGGCACCCTGTCATTCTGAGTTGTTTTTAACGAAGAATCCTGAACAAGAAAAAATGGAATATTTCGGTAAGAGCGCCTCAACATGACAGCAGTGCGACATTAGATCAATAAACTATAAAAGGGAAATTTAAAATCATGGCAATGACCATCACAGAAAAAATATTGGCAAAGGCAGCCGGAAAAAAAGAAGTAAAACCGGGTGAAAATATCTGGCTGAATGTGGACACCCTTATGACCCACGATGTCTGTGGACCGCCCACGTTTCAAATCTGGCAGCGTGAGTTTGGCGAACAGGCAAAAATCTGGGACAAAGAGAAGCTGGTCGTTTTTCCTGACCACTATATTTTTACGGGCGATAAACACGCTAACCGAAATGTGAGTTTATTGCAGCAATTTGCCACTCAACATAATCTGCCCAATTATTATGACGTGGGTACGGAGCGTTACAAAGGCGTGTGCCATATCGCCCTGGCCGAAGAGGGTTTTAACCTGCCGGGTACGGTTCTGTTTGGCACAGATTCGCACACCTGCACTTCGGGCGCATTTGGGCTTTTTTCCACGGGCGTGGGCAATACGGATGCGGCTTTCATTTTAGGCACAGGCAAAATTTGGGAAAAAGTACCGGAGTCAATGAAGTTTACTTTTCATGGCCAAATGCCAAAATATCTTACGGCCAAAGATTTAATCCTGCAAATACTTGGAGATATTACAACTGATGGCGCCACCTATCGTGCGATGGAATTTGACGGTGAGGCGGTCTTTTCATTGAGTATGAACGAACGGATGACGCTTACAAATATGGCGATTGAAGCAGGGGGCATGAACGGTATAATTGCCGCCGATGAAGTGACGCAGGAATATGTAAAGCGAAGAACAAATAGGTCGTTTGAAATTTTTACAAGTGATCCCGCTGCAAAATATCACAGTAAATATGAATATAATGTGGCGCAAATGGAACCAGTTGTGGCCAAGCCGCACAGCCCGGATAACCGGGACACCGTCCGTAATGTGGCCGGTTCGAAAATAACAAAAGGCTATATTGGTTCCTGTACGGGCGGGAAAATAAGTGATTTTAAAATGGCCTGTGAAATACTTCTAAATAAAACTGTGAAGGTGCCTACCTTTGTGGTTCCGGGCAGTACCGAAGTCGCCGCGTTACTGGAAACGGAAACGTATAAAGGAATTTCATTGAAAGAAATTTTACTTAAGGCCGGTTGTTCTCTAACAAAATCATCCTGCGCGGCGTGCCTGGGCGGGCCGGCCGATACCATTGGCCGCTCGGTGGATCATGATATTGTGGTTTCAACGACTAACCGGAATTTTCCGGGGCGGATGGGCAGTAAAAAATCGGAAGTTTACCTGGCTTCGGCTTATACCGTTGCGGCATCGGCGGTTAACGGGGTCATTACGGATCCCCGGGATTTTTTGTAATATTTGGTGGATGATAGTTGTCATGCTGAGGAACGAGCATCTCCTGGATTATAGGATTCTTCACTCCGCTGCGCTACTTTCAGAATGACATCCAATCTAATTTAATCATAGGAAAAAAATGAAAAATAGAATTGAAGGAAAAGCATACGTTTTGGGTGATAATATTGATACGGATCAGATTATCCCGGCGGAGCACCTGGTTTATAGTTTAAGCGATGAAGAAGAATCAAAAAAATACGGGCAGTTTGCATTATCCAGTGTCCCGCTCGAACAAGCCGGTTTGCCCGATGGTGGCATCCCTTTTATTAAGGGCGATAATCATCTTTCCGAATTTAGCATTATGATTGGCGGTTCTAATTTTGGCTGTGGCTCTTCACGGGAACATGCACCGTTTGCCCTGCAAAAAGCGGGTGTAAAAATTGTGATTGCCGAGTCCTATGCCCGGATTTTTTATCGCAATGCGGTGGATGGCGGTTTTGTGATCCCTTATGAATGTACAGGGAAGCTTAAACAGGAAATTTGCACGGGTGATCTATTAGAAATTGACGTGGATAGAAATATTCTAAAAAACAACACGTCCGGAAAGGAATATCATTTAAAACCGCTCGGTGATGTTTTGCCGATTGTGGAAGCAGGAGGTATTTTTGAGTATGCGCGTAAAACTGGCATGATTGAATCATAGTTTGTAGATTGGTTTCCTCTAAACATTACAGGCCTCAAAACGATGGAAAAACAACAACGCCTTCTCTCGCTCGATTTTTTCCGTGGGTTCACCATTGCCGGGATGATTTTGGTTAATAATCCCGGAAGCTGGAGCCATATTTACCCGCCATTGGAACATGCAAAATGGCATGGCTGGACACCCACCGACCTTATTTTCCCTTTCTTTTTATTTATTGTAGGCGTGGCCATTTCCCTGGCGCTATCCGGTAAAAAAGAGCGGCAGGAATCCAAAAAAGAGTTATATAAAAAAATTATCCGGCGCACGCTTTTACTTTTTGGATTGGGATTGTTCCTCTCAGGTTTTCCATTTTTTGATTTAAGTATTATCCGTATTCCCGGTGTGTTACAACGTATTGCTGTCTGCTATTTGATCGCGACAGTTATTTTTTTACATGGTTCCATAAAAACACAGGCAACTTGGGCCGTTGGTTTTTTACTGGTTTATTGGGGCGGGATGGAATGGTTTCCTGTTCCGGATATTGGGGCAGGCCTTTATGAAAAGGGAGCAAATTTTTCGGCTTATATAGACAGCCTCTTTTTGCAGGGCCACATGTGGTCGCAAACAAAAACCTGGGACCCTGAAGGACTGTTTAGTACACTTCCGGCAATCTCCACAACACTGTTTGGTGTTTTAACCGGCAATCTGTTACGAAGCAAAAAAGAGAAAATAGAGAAAGCCGTAATCATGCTGATTGCCGGTAATATTGCCATAGGAATTGGCATGGCCTGGAGCCATTGGCTGCCCATCAATAAAAATATTTGGACGAGCTCTTATGCTATTTTTATGAGCGGCATGGCACTGGTTATTTTAGGCATTTCCTATTATGTGATTGATGTTAAGGGCTGGCAAAAAGGGATCAAGCCATTCCGGGTATATGGGATGAACGCTATCACTGTTTTTGTACTTTCCGGCGTGGTGGGCAGGCTTCTTTATTTGATAAAATGGCAATCGGCCAATGGTGTAATCACCTTAAAATGCTGGTTAATGCAGGTGTTTTTTAATTCGTGGCTAAGCCCGATAAACGCCTCGCTGGCTTATGCCCTAACTTTCATTTTTATTTCTTACCTGGCCATGTACTTTTTATATAAGAAAAATATTTTTATAAAGGTGTAGGCACAATAATGTCATTCCCCGGTTTCCGGGGAACGACGGCCTCCTTAATCAAAAAATCCACTTTAAAAATGTACTGATTATTGTGATCAGGAATGCGGCGAGCAGAGTAGTCGAGAAATTTTTAATCTCGAAATCTTCAATCAACTGATCTGTAATCCAGAGTAAAAATGCATTGATCACAAAAGCAAACAGGCCAAAGGTCAGGATCATGGCCGGCAAGCTAAGCAGTACAAGCAGCCATCCTATAAAAAAATTGATGATACTGTAAACTACCGCAACAATAATCGCCGTGGTAAAATTTTTTATTCGGATGTTGGGCAACATTTTTGAGACAGCAAAAACGGTTATGGCCAATAATAGAATATTCCATAAGGTATGCATATTTACTCCGGTTTAAATTTTTTTCATTTAATTGCCTGAAGACTGTACATCTCCAAAGTTAATATTGATCAATATTAAAACATCTTCAAAATGCGGGATGGCGCCGCTATTTTAAAAGTTAATCGCTTTTATTAAAGCTTCTTTGTTATCCTTCCAGGCTTGTTCCGGGTCGTATAATGGCAGTTCTAAAGTTATGGTTGGGATATCCAATTCTTTGCCGGCATAAGTCCCGAACGAACCGGGCGTGGCATAGCCAATATGGTTGGCAATTTCATAGCCGTTCGAGCGCGCCATTTCACTGGCCAGGCTTAAGGCATGGCCATCAAAATTTATCAGATGCAGGGATGAGTGGATTGAGATGATTTTTGCAGGCTTATATTCAGCCAATAGCCGGAGCGCTACCTGTGTTTCTACCTCTGAGCCCGCTTCTCTTCCCGGATAATAGCTATAATCAGAATAGACGGGTGTCCAATTCATGGTCGGGAAATTACGGTTAATATCCGTTTTGTTGCTATTGAGCCGTTTATTTTCCAAAAGGCCATCGGGGTTTAAGACCGGGACAAAAACCACCCTGCTTTTAATTAGGTCTGGGTTGGCATATAAATACCGGGCAAGCTCAACTACAAGATGAAATCCACCGGGCTCATCGCCGTGAAACCCACCAAATATTAACGTAGTACTTTCACCTTCTCCGAGTTCCATCATGTAGATGTTGTTGCCGAGTGTTGAATGGGCATACGTTTGCCAGGGAAGGCCATCGGAAAGTAAAGTGCCGTAAAGTTCTTTTGTCTCGGATGGGGCGTTAAAGGTTTTGTAAAAAGGATAGCCGTACTTAAAACCAACCCAGCCAATAAGGGCTACATAGGCAAGCAGTCGTATTTGTTTTATATTCATTTGTTCGTTCTCCAAATACTTTGGAAATTAAAGTGCTGGGTTAAAACTTACAAGAGGGATTTTTCTGATTTAAAATAAAAATAAAAAGGATTTCTTTAATAAGTTGCGGTTTTAATTATCTTCTTGATTCAGGTTTATAGATTGTTGTACCTTTACCATTAAAATTTCCTGTAATTCATTTATTTTTTAAAAGTTATTTTATGTCCTTATCTTACGGATTTGTAGAAACACAAGGTTTGATTGGCTCGATTGAAGCTGCGGATGCCATGTTGAAGGCAGCAAAGGTTCAATTGGTCCGTAAAACAGAAATTGGCTTCGGCCTTGTAACCGTTTTTGTTGAGGGTGAACTGGGTGCGGTTCAAGCTGCCGTAGAAGCGGGGAGTGCAGCTGCCGAACGAATTGGCCAATTTGTGACCTCGCATGTTATTGCGCGCCCTTTTAATGATGCGCAGGTTTTTGGGACGGAAAATAAAGAGGCTTTGGATATTGAACCGGACGTAGATGAAGAAATAATCGAAGAAGTACAAAAGCCAATGCTGAAGCCCACAGTAAAAGCTTCCCCGGCCAGGCGGCCTAAAAAAACCGTAAGTAAGCCCATGGATTTAGCGGTGCAGATATTACAATCATTAAAAAATAAAAAGAATGGCGCCACATTAAACGAGCTGGCCGGCCAATTAAAGCAGGATGTTTCGCAAGTACGTATTTTACTAAAAAAATTAATTGATCAGGATAAAATAGAAAAAGTACAGCAGCGGTATTATTTACTTTAATTGTTGAATATTTGGCAGGACAAAAATGAAATCAATTGTAGTGTTGAATAATAAAGGTGGCGTTGGCAAAACAACCAGTGTAGTAAATATTGCGGCCTGTCTGGCACAATCGGGCAAATCAACCTTGGTTGTCGATCTTGACCCGGCTGCCAGCGCATCGATCCATTTGGGGCTTTCTAAAGACGAGAGCGATGTCTCGACCCTGTGCGATTATATTGTCAATGGCCAGAAAAATATTCAGGACTATATTTATAAAACCAACTTTATAAACCTTTCTTGTCTGCCATCCGAGCCGTCTCTAAGTGAGTTTTATGATGAAATGCTTTTAGAGCAGGATGCCGGATTTTTCCTTACAAAAGAAGCCCTTCCGCAGGATTATAAATTTATTTTGTTTGACAGCCCGCCCAATATGGGTTCATTGGCGCTAAATGCGTTGGCCATCGCCGATTATGTGCTTATTCCTGTCCTCACCCAATACCTTGCTTTGACCGGACTGGAGCTTACATTGAAATCTGTGGCAAAAGTGCAGCGCAGGTTAAATCCGGATTTAAAAATACTCGGATATTTTGCCACCCAATACGACCGGCGTACCCGTGTGGCCAAAGATGTTCTAAAACATTTGGAAGACCGCTTTAAAAAAGACATGTTTAAAACACCCATCGGCATTAACAGCAAATTGATCGAGGCATTTGACGCCCGAAAACCGATTATCCATAAAACACCTTCGGCACGCGGCGCCCAGGAATATATGCAATTGAGCAAAGAGATTTTAAAACTGGTGAAGTAGAAAAATAAAAAGTATTATGAAAAAACTAATCTCTGCAAAAACGATAGAAGAGCTTTATAACTCCGGCAAGATGCGCCTGGAAGTAGACGCAAGAAAAACGATTGTTACGTCCGAGGCACAAACTACGGCCCAAAAATTAGGTGTAGAATTGGTGGAGGTTCAAAATACCGCGATTATTTCTTTTAGCGACAGGCAAAAAATAATCCATGAAGTGCAGGTACATTATTCCAACGGTAAATTTAGTAAATCAAAAATAATAGAAGCCGTAAAAAAAATTGTGGCCGGTTTAGAAAATGCTTCTTGAAAACTGGAAACAAACCTGCCGGGAAAACCCACAGACTGTTGTGTTTGCGGAAGCGAATCACGATTCTGTAATCAGGGCGGCCAGGTTTTTATTTGATGAGGGCTTGGCAAATCCTGTTCTGCTTGGAGGTGGTTTTGAGCTTCGCGATTTGGCAGATAAGTTAAAGGTAAACACGCGTGGCCTAAAGATTGTAAACCCGAACCATGCGCAGGAAACGGACGGATTTCTGCCTCACATTTTAAAGCAAAATAAAAACCTGAAAAGGCTGGAAGCGGCTAATTTAATAAAAGACCCGGTCATCCAATCAATTTTTAGATTAAAGGGCGGGCGGGCCGATTTGGCTTTTGCAGGTAATAACAGCTCCGTTGCCAATGTTGTTTCCAAAGGGTTAAAATGGTCGGGCGTTCATAATGCTTTTAGACGGGTTTCATCTTTTTATGTGATGATTTCGCCCGATACAAAAAACGTACTTGCCTTTGCCGATTGCAGCGTTAATGTTTTTCCAAATCCGCGCGAGTTGGCGGAGATAGCCTTAAAAACAGCTCTAAATTATAAATTGGTTACAGGCCGGCAACCACGTATTGTTTTTTTGTCATTTTCGACCAAAGGTAGCGCCGCCCATAAAAAGTTGAAAATATGAATGAGACTGTACAAATTTTTAACAGCCTAAACAGTGGTTTTGATTTTGATGGCGAACTACAATTTGATGCGGCAATCGATCAATTAATCGCACAAAAAAAAGCGCCCGAAAGCAGCTTGAACGGTAACGCGAATGTGTTTATTTTCCCTTCGTTGAATGCGGCAAACATTTCACAAAAACTCGCGGTGGAATTAGCCGGGTACAGAGCAATCGGGCCAATGATGCAAGGTTTTAAAAATCCGCTGCATTCCCTTGCAAAAAGTTGTTCTGTGGATGACGTAATAAACTCAGTGTTGCTCGCATCACTATTAAAAATAAAAACTAAATAACGACCTTATAAAACAGGAGATATAAATGGATGCATTAGGCATGATCGAGACCAAAGGTTTGGTGGCATTGATTGAAGCCGCGGATGCAATGGTTAAAGCGGCCAAAGTAGAACTTGTTGGCTATTCACAAATTGGTGCGGGTTATGTTACGGCCATGGTGCGTGGCGATGTTGCGGCTTGTAAAGCTGCCACTGATGCGGGCGCAGCCGCTGCCGAGCGTGTTGGTGAACTTGTCTCAACCCATGTAATTCCACGTCCGGTTGGCGATTTAGAAAAGTTCCTCCCGCTAAAATAGGGGGCAAAAAACAAAGCATGCAGTTCGGCCCGGTTGGTGGTACTGACTGGCTGAAATGGACACGGTATAATACATATTAAAATCATATTTAAAATAAGCAGGAGTAAGTTATGGAAGCATTAGGAATGATAGAAACAAAAGGCTTGGTTGGTTTGGTAGAAGCCTCGGATGCGATGGTTAAAGCCGCCCGTGTAGAGCTTGTGGGCTATTCACAAATTGGTGCGGGTTATGTTACAGCCATGGTCCGTGGCGATGTTGCGGCCTGTAAAGCTGCCACCGATGCCGGCGCAGCCGCAGCCGAGCGTGTTGGAGAGCTTGTAGCCGTGCATGTTATCCCGCGTCCACACTCGGATTTGGAGAGTGTTTTTCCAATTAAACTGGGCAAGAAAAAATAAAACTTAGGATCAGTTTTCTGGTTTTTATAAAGTGGAATAGAGGCCGTGTAAGTTGCATTGTGTAATAATCCCTTTAAGCCGAAAAGAAGGAATTACACATTTATTAAAAGGTTCTTTTAGATTGACAATGTGGGGGATTTTATTATTCTCGCACCTTCAACTTTTCAATTAATTACCTGGCCAGTCTCTGTGCTTATATTTTGAGAGAATTATGGGATTATCTTCACCTGAAATAAAAAAAATTGTCAATAAAGTAGTCGATCATCTTGAAAATGGCGAAAAAGCAATTTCTGTCCACTTACGCCGTTTGGGGATTTTTGATACTTTGGACGAAGCGTATGCCGCCGCAAAAGAATCACAAAAAGCCTTAAAAACGGTTGAGATGCGTTCTAAGGCTGTTGAGGCTATTCGTGTGGCTACCCGCAAATACGCACGTGAACTAGCAGAGTTGGCCGTGGCCGAAACAGGCATGGGCCGGGTTGAAGATAAAATCCAGAAAAAAATAATTCAGGCCAATAAAACACCCGGTGTCGAAGATTTGCAACCGGTGGCCGTAACCGGTGACAATGGTTTAACCCTTATCGAGTTGGCCGCCTGGGGCGTGATCGCTTCGGTTACCCCATCCACAAACCCTGCCGCGACAGTTATAAATAATGCCATCAGCATGATTGCCGCCGGAAATGCCGTTATTTTTGCCGTTCATCCCAGCGCTAAAAAAGTCTCGCAACGGGCCATCACACTTTTAAATGAGGCGATTGTTTCCGTCGGCGGACCGGAGGCGTTACTGGCCACAGTTGCCGAGCCCAGCATTGAAGCGGCACAACAACTTTTTACCTATCCCGGGATTGACCTCTTGGTTGTAACGGGTGGTGGCGCTGTTGTAGAAGCTGCCCGTAAAGTTACCGATAAACGGCTCATGGCTGCCGGGCCGGGCAACCCACCTGTGATAGTTGATGAAACGGCCGATATTGCGCGGGCGGGCAAGGGCATAGTAAATGGCGCTTCTTTTGATAATAATATTATGTGTACCTGTGAGAAGGAAATCATTGCTGTTGATTCCATCGCGGATGAGCTAAAAGCCGAGATGATAAAAAATCATGCCTTTGAGCTTAACGCGGAGCAAGCACGGAAACTGGAAGATGTCGTGCTGGTAAAACGTGATGATGGCCGCAGGGTTGTAAACCGTGACTGGATTGGGAAAGATGCTGCTTTAATTGCCAAGCAAATTGGGCTGGACCTGCCCAAAGAAACACGCCTTCTTTTTACCGAAACAGAGAAGGACCATCCTTTTGCCATAAAAGAGCTGATGATGCCTGTCCTGCCATTTATCCGCGTGGCCGATGCCGACACAGCTATCGATGTAGGCGTTGAGTTGGAAAAAGGTAACCGCCATACTGCCATTATGTATTCAAAAAATTTGGATAACCTCGATCGCATGGCCAATGAAATCAATTGTAGTATTTTTGTAAAGAACGGCCCCTGCTATGCCGGCCTTGGTTTTGGCGGAGAGGGTTGGACTTCCATGACGATCACAACGCCAACAGGTGAAGGTGTGACGTCTGCCCGCACCTTTGTACGCTTACGCCGCTGCGTACTTGTGGATAATTTTCGTATAGTTTAAATTACGTACTTCCTATCAAAAGTTTTTGTAACTAATCCTTGATTTTATTATTTTCCTAACCCTCCTTGTGTGTTCCTTTAAAACAAAATAAGGCAAAGCAATGTCAATGCTGATTTCTATACTAATTCTGGCACAATTATCCTCATCGACTGGTTTGGTTGATAAAATACAAGAGCTTACTTTGGTTCGATTTCCTGAAGCTGTGGAAGCTGCATCTCAGGGAAAATTTGAAGAAGCCAACACTGTTTTTGTGAAAGTGGCAGAGTACAGGCGATATCAAAAAGATGCATTATTGTATATTCAAATCTGTACGGATGCCATTAATGGGAAGGTAAGTAAAGAAGCAGCGGAATATCTTTTTAAAAGCCTGGTTGTTTCTAAGGCTAAAGGCGAAATCTCAGAAGAATTATTATATTTAAACCGCGCTTTTGGGCTTCAGCGAGACTATGCCCCAACATTTATAATCCGTGGTAAATTTTATCTCAGATACCAAAAATACAAATTTGCCTTACAGGAGTTCACAACGGCCATCCAGCTTGCAAAAATGTATCACTGGGCTCATTATTATCGTGGAAAAACGTATTTACAACTTAACGAAAAAGAGAAGGCCTTAAGGGATTTTAATAATTCGCTCCGGGCATCCCCATTTTTTACAGATGGTTTGATGGCGCGTGCATCCCTTAATTTTAGTTTGGGTAAAATGGACCAAGCGCTCAGCGACTATATAACACTTCGTAATGTAAATCCTGATAAGATAAAGGGTGTTGGAATGTGTGCTATACTGAATGATATTGGGCTTATATATAAGGGACAAAAAGAGACTTTAAAAGCAATATCCGCTTTCGATGAAGCACTTATCGCCGATGACCGCTGGCATGAACCTTTCCTAAACCGTGGTATTGCATATAGGTCGCTGGAAAAGTATCCCTTGGCCATTGAGGATTTTAATAAAGCTATTGAATTGATGCCGGAAAATGCTGAAGGATATTATAATCGGGGACTTACATATAAAAAATCGGGTGATTATAAAAAGGCTGAATCAGACCTAAACAAGGCAACAATTTTAGATGAAGATTACGAAAAAGCTTATCTCGCTTTGGGCGAAACCTATCTTGCCAGGCGAAAATTTGATAAAGCAATCTTTAATTTTCAGAAATTGAAAAAGATAAATAAAGATAATTATTGGGTGGATTATTGGCTTGGGCAGACTTTTGATAAGGCGAAAAAATATAGTAAAGCAATTGATTATTATAAAAAATTTGTTGTCCGTCTCCCTAAGAAATACTTTCAACATAAAACGAGTACAAATAAAAGGATAAAGGAATTACAGAAGCTCCACTAATTCTAACCTGAACCAAGTATACATTTATTAATATAATTTTAGTTTTAACCTTTGCTTAAGGTCTTTCCAAGCTGAATGGTTTTTTCGCACAATTGCTCAATTCTTTGTTTAATTGAATTGTCTGTAATATTTCGTGTCTCATCATCAAACGAGCCGGGCAAGGCGTAAACAAATCGCGGGATTATAAGGCAGCGGCAGTTTAACATTAAACTGTTTGCAAATCCCATGATTGACATATAACTGGCCTGGCCGCCAGCCATGCACATAAAACCAACCGGTTTATCTTCCCAGGCCTTGCTGGTTAAATCCAGGATATTTTTTAAAACCGCATTTACTCCATAATTATAGATCGGGCCGGAAATTAAAATGGCATCCGACGATTCAATTTCATTTTTAATGTGGATGCAATTTTTATGGTCGTTGGCATTCTCTTCCCCACAAAAAGGTAATTCGTATTTTTTTAGATCGATTAACGTGCAATCAATATTTTGATCTAAAATTATTTTTTGGGCATATTCACTTAAAAGCAAACTACGGCTCTTTTTATTTAAGCTGCTGCTTAGAATTATGATTTTCATTATATTGTCTTTTTAAAAAATAAAATTTTTTATTTTTAGATTTATTTACTGATCAGAAAAGATGAAGATATGAAAAAAATATATATTTTACGCCATGCAAAATCCAGTTGGAACGATTTAGCCGTCTCCGATTTTGACCGTCCATTAAACGAGCGAGGAAAAAGAGATGCCCCGCTTTTGGGCGATAAACTAAAAGAGCTAAAAATCGTGCCGGATTTGATTTTGTCCAGTGCGGCAAACCGGGCCATTACAACGGCAATGATCGTTGCGGAAAAAATTAATTTTCCACAGGAAAAAATTGAAAAACGGGAAGATTTTTATCTTGCCTCTTCCCAAAAAATAATAAAAGTTATCAATCTTTTGGATGACAGTTTTAACAGCATTTTGATCGTTGGTCACAACCCGGGTTTAACAGAACTGGCCAACGATTTAGGCGCCTTTCAGGTTAGTAATATGCCGACCTGTGCATTAGTAGCTTTGGAGTTTGATGTGGGTGAATGGCAAGCCGTCCATTTTGGGCTGGGCAAACATATCCTTTTTGAATACCCGAAAAAGGGCTAATGGTCTTGGCGTGGTCATTCTCGTAATCGGGCATAAATAAACTGGTCCTCAAACCGGTTATTTTTGAAAGCGCTTTGTTTAAGCAAGCCTTCCCGCTCAAAACCGGCTTTCTCTAAAACACGTAACGAGCCTTCATTTTTTGCCAAAGGCAGGGCGAAAATACGATTGAGATTGTACGTTTCAAGCCCGTACTTTATCATTTCCCCTAAAACATTTGTCGTAATTCCCTTTCCCCAATATTTTTCGCTAAGCCAATAGCCGATTTCGGCAGAGAAGCGCTCATTGCCCTGTTGAAGGGTGAAGCCAATTGCCCCGACAGATTCATCATTAATTGTGATCGAAAAATTTCTTTGGGGATTTTGGTTCAAGCATAATTCGATAAACAACTCGGCGTCTTTCTCAGAATAGGGGTGTGGGAAAACATCCCTTAATTGCAACCAGATATTTTTATTATTGGCATGATGCGCCAAAGAGCGGGCATCATTTATTTTAAATGAACGGATAGTACAGTTTTCTAATCTAATTTCCATAAGGATTATTTTTTTCTTCTCAAGCGGTTTGGATGAATGGACCGTCGTTTATAGGCTTGTGTAAAAATAGTATCGCCAATCGGGAAATAAAATAATAAATTTTTTGAATATTGTGCATGTTTTAAATCTACAAAATCGATGGGGAAATATATTTTTCCACTAATCGAATAGCCCGGTTTTAGTGATGTCTTACGCAACGCCTCTTCCCGCCATTGATTTTTGACGTGGTTAATATTTTGAATTGTGCCGGCATACTGGTTTTCGTTCTTGGCAATTTCCAACTCACGCCCTAAATCATCAATTTCTTCCTGCGCCTCTTCCAAATCCGTTTTGGGATCGCCAATGGTTGCGATATCAAAAACTAAATCTAAAGCAGTTAAGCCCATTAATTGGTCACTGCGTGTTTGATAAGCCGCATCGGCCCGGGATTGATTTAAATCCATTTGTAGGATTTTAAGTTCAGGATCGAGGGCGGTTGATTTACCGATAAATTTTTCAGTCCCAAATATGGGTTTTTCCTTTATCCTTTGTTCGGAAAAAATGGGTTTGTAGTAAAAGTCGGTTGGGGTAATAAGAGTGGTGCTGTCGGACTTATTGGCAATTTCAAAATCAAATACGAAATTATTATTCCAGTTTTTGTCATAGGCAAAAACCAAATCGTATAATTTATTTTCGAGATGGATAAATTCCTGCCCTTGTAGCCAAGCGCTTTTTTCGGTATCGGGTACTAACCTGTAAACAGGTTTTGGTGTTGTAATACATGCAAAAAATATTAGGGACAGGCTTAAGATTGACTTTTTCATTTTTTCCTTTTTTAAAGTGATTACCGCGAGAAAGCATCCCAAATTTTGTGCCAAAAAAATTAGATTGGTTTTAACCGCTTAAAACTTAGGCCAAAGGATAAAATGACTCCATAGTTTATATTTTATGTAAACTATGTTTTCAGGTTAAAGCTAAAATAAATAATAGGAATTTTTAAAGGGAAGAATCCCTTAAACAATATTTGATAATAAGAATAGAAATGTGCTAACTTTGGCTTACCCAAAAAACAATTTTTAAGACAACAGGAAGAAGATGCAAAAAGTAACCATCAGCCGTAAATTTGAATTGTCTGCCAGCCATCGCTATTGGCGTGATGCTTGGAGCGAAGAGAAAAATAAAAAAGAGTTTGGCCTCTGTATTTCGCCGTATGGGCACGGCCATAATTATGAGCTGCATGTAACCATCACCGGTGATATAAATCCGGAAACGGGGATGATTGTAAACCTGACTGTTCTCAAAAGCCGGGTGAAAAATATATTAAACCAATTTGACCACAAATTTTTAAATTTAGACACAGATTATTTTAAGGATAAAATCCCAACGACAGAAAATATCGCGTTGGTTTTATTTGAGTTAATTGATGAAGACCTCTCAAAAGACGGGTACGAACTTGTGCGCATTCGTTTGTATGAACGGCACGATTTGTATGCAGAGGTTTGGAAATAAACCGCTTGTAACTTTTATTGAAAATTTCGGTCAAAAGGGTGTTACTAAAACAAAAAGGTTCCAAGAAAATGCAGGTAAGTTTAACGCGAAAATATATGTTCAGCGCAGCCCACAGGCTGGATTCACCGTTTATCAGCACAATTAAAAATGTGGAAATTTATGATAAGTGCAATAACCTGAACGGCCATGGCCATGATTATACGATGGAAGTAACCATAGCCGGAAAGCCCGATGCCGAAACCGGAATGATTTTTCCCTTACCACAATTTGATCGTTGTGTGAAAAATGTTATCGCAAAAATTGAACATAAACACCTGAATAAAGAAGTCGAGTATTTTCTGGAGCGCATTTCCACAGCAGAGTACATCATCCAGTATTTATGGGATGAGTTGAATAGCTCGCTACCATCCAATTTGCTGCATCATCTTAAACTGTGGGAAACAAACAATAATTATTTTGAATTTGGAAAGGGGATGACCAATTGAAAAAAATGGAACAGGCCGTATCTGTCATTATAGATGGGATCGGTGAAGACGAGAAAAGGCAGGGATTGATAAAAACACCGCACCGCGTGGCAAAAATGTATAAAGAGGTAACAAGTGGTTATAACATGAACGCCAAAGAAATAATCAATGATGCCATTTTTGATGTAGAATATGATGAGATGGTGGTGGTTGCCAATATTGAGTATTATAGTTTGTGCGAGCACCACATGTTGCCATTTTATGGGGTAGTGCATGTAGGCTACATCCCGGATGGAAAAGTTGTAGGACTTAGTAAAATCCCACGGATTGTTGAGATGTATGCCCGCCGCCTTCAGGTGCAGGAAAATATGACCCGGGAAATTGCCGACACGATTCAGGAAATGCTAAACCCCAAAGGCGTAGGTGTAGTTATTGAAGGGAAGCACATGTGCATGATGATGCGAGGCGTTCAAAAAGACCAGGCCAAAATGATGACATCTACTTTGCTTGGCGAATTCCGTGAGGACCCCAAAACACGCGAGGAGTTTTTAACATTAATCCGCAGCTCGCGCATAAACAATATTTAGGTGTTTGAACTTGTCATTCCGAAGGAATCATTTACATATTGGGGTAATACACCTTATCGGGAAAGGTTTCTTGCAGAATGACATTTCAACTTATTTATATCTTTCCAAATATAGTTCCCAGATGTAGTTTGGGTGCGGGATTTGGATGGACTAACTATAACTTAGAGATAAAATAGTGAAAGTATCAAAAAAGCTGATTGTTACCTGGTTGGCCATTGTAAGTTTTACAGTGGTTTTTCAAATTATTTTAGGCGGCTATGTACGCTTAACCAAATCCGGCCTTTCAATGTACGACTGGCATGTAGTACACGGAATCATCCCGCCTATAACAGATAGCGAATGGCAGGAAACATTTGAAAATTATAAACATACGCCCGAGTATAAAAAGATTAATATTGGCATGACGCTCGATGAGTACAAATATATATATTACCGTGAATTTAACCATCGTATTATTGGCCGTTTAACCGGATTGATATATGCGGTGCCAGCTTTATTTTTGTTGTTTGGTGGATTTTTTAAATGGCGCGAATCAAAAATTTATGTTTTAATTGGCCTCTTGTTTGCCGGGCAAGGGGTGCTGGGCTGGTACATGGTAAAAAGTGGTTTAGTCGATGTGCCCCATGTGAGCCATTTCCGGCTGGCTGCACATTTAATTCTGGCCTTTTTTATTTTGGGATTGGTTCTTTGGAAAATCTTAGATTCTCATTTTGAGGAAAAAACTATAAATAGAACGTCAATAAATCACA
The DNA here is from genome assembly GCA_024277115.1 of Calditrichota bacterium. Lineage (GTDB taxonomy): Bacteria > Calditrichota > Calditrichia > Calditrichales > J004 > JABFGF01. The sequence goes on along the minus strand of JAJRVW010000081.1, from coordinate 28,497 downwards.
TGGTTTTCAAGCCGCTTTCTATTTTATTTTTATTGGTTGTTTTTCAAATTATATACGGCGCTTTTGTGGCCGGGTTAAAAGCGGGTTATGTCTCCGATACCTTTCCTCTTATGTTCGGGTTTCTTGTGCCGCCTAATCTATTTCAAACAGGTGTGTTTGATATTTTTACAAGTTCGGTCACCGTTCATTTTATACATCGCTGGTTTGCTTTTTTTGTGCTGGGATATGCCATTTTCAGTTCTTTAAAACTAAAAAAGCAGGAGGGCCTTAAAGGAATTTGGCTTCTTCCTGCTGTTATTATCGTTCAGGTTTTGCTGGGTTTAACGGTGATTTGGTTTCATGTTCCCATTCTGATTGCCCTCATCCATCAAGGCGGCGCTATTGTGGTTTTTTCGCTGATTGTTTTTTTTGTTCATCGAGGTATCAATTATGCGGAGAATAACTAACCTACCAACTCTTCAACCCTGTCCAGTAAGTCATCCATCAATTTTATTGTGCGCAAAACCGGATCGGCGCTACTCATATCCACGCCAGCATCAAGCAAGGTTTGCATGGGGTATTTGCTGCGGCCGCTCTTTAAAAAATTAATATAACGCGCCCTCGCCGTTTCGCCTTCTTCCAGTATTTTTGAAACCAAAGCCGATGAGGCCACAAAGCTGGTGCTGTACTGAAAGACATAATAATTATAATAAAAATGCGGTATGCGGCTCCACAATGCTTTGGTTTCGGGTAATAAGGTGAAATCATCCCCGTAATAGCTTTTGTAAATTTCGCCAAACAGTGCGTCCAGTTTATCGGCGGTCAAGGCCTCGCCATTTTCCACGGCCTGGTGGCTTTTTAGCTCAAACTCAGCAAAAATGACCTGACGATAAAATGTGCCATTATATTTTTCCAAAGCGGCATTTAATAAACCGAGTTTTTCCTCTTTACTTTGGGCTTTGTCGATCAGGTGTTTTTCGAGAAGCGCTTCATTGGTTGTGGAGGCCACCTCCGCCAAAAAGATGGGATAATCGCCGTATACAAAAGGCTGGTTATTTATGGTGTACCAGGTATGCAGGGCGTGGCCCATTTCGTGGGTCAACGTGTAAATATCGTTTAGGGTGCCGTTAAAATTCATCAAAACATAAGGATGCACGCCGTATGTACCGGAAGAGTAGGCGCCACTGCGTTTGCCCTTATTTTCGTACACATCAATCCAGCGTTCGTTAAAACCTTTTTTTAGGTTTTGCAGATAATCGTCCCCAAGTTCTTTGGCACCGGCCATAACCATCTCGCAGGCCTGTTGCCAGGAATATTCTTTTTGGGTGGCGCTAAACAATGGTGCGCGCAGGTCATAATCATAAACCGAATCCAGTTTTAAGATTTTTTTACGCAAGGCCAAAAAACGTTGCAGCGGGCCCAAATTATTTTTGGCTGTTTTAATGAGGGTGTGATAAACATCCTCAGGCACGTTATTGGCATCTAAAGCAGCGTTTAGGGTAGATTTATAATTACGCGCCCGCGCATTAAAAATATGGCTTTTTACGATGGCGGAGTAGGATGCCGCCAAAGTATTGCGTGCAGCGATATACGGTTTGTGCAGCCCGATGTATGAATCTTTACGCAAACGGCGCTCCGGAGATTGTTGAAATTTTCCATAGAGGGCATTGGTCAAACGGACATCGTTGTTGTTTTCATCTTTTATGACCGGGAACTGGATATCGGCATTGTCGAACATGCTAAAAATATCGGCCGGAGCGCGGCGAACTTCCCCGGCAAGGGCCATAATATTTTCTTCTTTTTCTGATAAAATATGCGGTTTAACACGGGTCATATTTTCTAAAAAGTGGGTATAAGTTTCCATTCCCTTTGCATTTTTAAAGGATGCGAGCTTCGATTCGTCCAGGGCTAATAGTTCGGGTTCAAAAAATGACACAGCTTGGTTATATTCCACAAGCAGGCCGCCCATACGGTCATATTGTTCCTGATGTTTGGTGATTGTTTTATCTTCATCGTTGCGCATATGGGCATAGGCGTAAAGCTTGCCAATCGCCTCCTCGGTTGCATGGATTTTTTGGATGGCGGCATATAAATTTTCTGCGCTTGTGAGGCTGCCTTTTAATTGCGCCAAGCCTGGGATTTCATTTTTAATCCGTTTAAATTCAGCTTCCCAATCGGTATCGGAAGCAAATATATCTTCCAAACGCCATTTATCTTTTTCGTCAAACTGGTCGCGTGTTTTTTGTTCTGTGGACATCTTTATCCTTTTTTAAAGTTTGTTTTTATTTTGGGAAATTTACATTTTTTGGCTTGAATTAAAAAGCAATAATCATCGTAGATACGGTGGAATGGTTTATCAAATTTCAGATAAAAATATTCTCCCGTGGGTTATGGGTTCATCTTCACTTTCAAGGAAAAGCTCCAGGTTTTCACCGATCGAAAGAACTTTACCTTCTTTTATTTTTTCTGTCTTGCCTTCTACGGGATCAGAGTATAGTGTAATGTTTTTACCAATAACATTCGACCGGTCTCTATAAAAATCTAAAATATGCTTATAGCCGCCATCCAGTAAAATACTATAGTTATTTGACAGGGCGCGCATCAGGTTATTTAACACGGCAGCTTGATGGATTTTAGTTTTGCCATCCATGTGTTTTTGAATAGATGTGGCTTTTCGGGTGATAAAATCGGCTTGCAGTTTTGGGGCAGTTTCAATATTTAAACCGATCCCTATAAACAAATCACTAACATTCTCGCCCTTTGTCTGGGTTTGGGTAATAACGCCGGAAACTTTGCCATCGCCTAAAAAAATATCATTAACCCACTTTATGGCGGCCTTCGTTTTTAAACCGGGGATTTTATCCAATGTTTGTATAACGGAAATGGCCAAAAGAATTGTAAAGCCCACATGAAAATGATCGATCGCCTGATTTGGTTTCAGATAGGCCGAAAGGTGCAGGTTGCCGGGCATACTAATCCAGTTCCGGTTTCGATGGCCCTTAAAATTATCTCCGGAGCCGGCCAGGCATAAAATACCCGATGGCAGATCGGTGACTTCACGCGCGGCATCAATAAGGGTTTTGTATTGGGATTCTTTGGAGTGCTTTGCAATAAAACAGTATTTCCAAATAGGATCGTACTCTACTTCGGCTACGAATATTTCCTGCGTGTCAAATAGGCGATGGAGTAATTTCTCAAGATTTTGATTTAGAATAGTCCAATTGGCACGTTGCCAGGAATGGGGAATTATAAAATATTTTTCAGCATACTTTTTGGAATCAGTAATAACAAGCATTTTTATTCTCTAAAATTAATACAAGTAAAAATATCATAAAAACCATATATTTCCAACATGGATAAACATCAACTTAGCCGCTTTATAAAAGATAAATCTCTGGAAATCGGTTTCCATAAAACGGGGATTGCCCGTGCGGAAAAATTACCGGGTTCAGATTATCTAAAAGAATGGCTGGCAAAGGGTAAACATGGAACCATGCATTGGATGGAAAATTATCTGGAAAAAAGGCTTGATGTGACTAAACTTTTCCCCGGGGCCAAAAGCGTTGTGGCCGTTGCCTTAAATTATTATTCGCCACAAAAGCACAGCACACAAAAAGAACATGGCAAAATTAGCCGCTATGCCTGGGGCGAAAAAGATTATCATAAAATTTTAAAAAAGAAACTGAAACAGCTATTAAGGGAAATCAAAGCTGTGGATGAAACTATCGAAGGCAGGCTTTTTGTAGATACGGCGCCAATCCAGGATAAGCTGTGGGCACAACAAGCCGGTATTGGCTGGCAGGGAAAGCACACCAATATCATTTCGCGTGACTTTGGAAGCTGGCTGTTTTTAGGCGAATTGGTTTTGGATACAGAGCTGGAATATGATGATCCTTTGCAGGATTTTTGTGGCAGTTGTACGGCCTGTATCGATGCTTGCCCGACCCAGGCGATAGAACCATATAAAGTTGACGGAAGCAAATGTATCTCCTATTTGACAATCGAAATGTGGGACGAGCCAATCCCTGAAGAACAGGCGTCAAAGCTTAATAATTGGATTTTTGGTTGTGATATTTGCCAGGATGTATGCCCCTGGAACCGCTTCGAGCAGGAAACGGACCATGCGGATTTTAAACCTGTATTAGAAAATATTCGGCCTGGTTTAGAGGAACTTTCAAAATTGACGGAAGAGGGTTTTAAGAAAAGGTTTAAAAAAAGTCCCGTATACCGAGCGAAACATAAAAACTTTATCCGTAATGTAAAAACCGCAATGGAGAACAAATAAAACGGTTGCCATGCAAATTTTAAATGGATGTTAATTTATCAGATTGAGTATCTTGTACAAACAATTTATCAAAGATGGTTGAAAGGAAATTATGAAATTTATGACACCCGGTTTTATGCGGGAATGGATACAGCATATTAAACGAGATGGCTTTAAAGATTTTATAAAGAAAAAAGGTTGGAAAATTGTTGCGGCGATTTTTGTGTTTTACCTTATCCGCGATACCATCCTTTATATTATCCTGCCTTATTTGATTATCAATAATATTGTGCAGTGCAGTTAAAATACCGAAAAAAACGATGATTTACTCCACCAAATAAAGAGAATTAAAATGAAACGTTATTTTTTTGTGTTGATGGTTTTTGTTTTATCTACGTCCCTTATTGGCCAAAAGAGGCCTATTGCTTTTGAAGATTTTTTTAGCATGAAACGGCTTGGAAGTTTTGCTTTAAGCCCCGATGGGAGAACAATTGCTTATGATGTAAAAGTCCCCGATATCGAGAAAAATGCCTTTAAAACAGATATTTGGATCCTTGATTTGGAAACAGAAAAATCACTCCAGCTTACACAATCAGAAAAATCAAGTTCTCACCCGGTTTGGTCGCCCAATGGCCAGGCAATTTACTTTAACCATGCTGGCCAAATCTGGAAACAAGCAATAAAAAGCGGCGATGCCCAACAAGTTACAAACTTTGCGCCTGGAGCCGGAAATATTGCTATAAATGCCGAAGGGACAAAACTGCTTTTTGCCGCAGATGTGGACCCAAATTGCGAAACAATCGATTGCATGGAAAAAAGTTTTCAGGCCGATCAGGAGAAAACGGTAAAAGCCAAAATAGTCAATACGCTCTTTTTCCGGCATTGGAACCGTTGGTTAAATGGCAAGCGTTCCCATGTTTTTAAAGCTGATATAGATGGCAAAAATATTCAAGATTTAACGCCCGGTGATTATGACTCGCCGCCGTTGGATTTAGGCAGTAGCCAGGATTATGTATTTTCGCCCGATGGCCGTGAAGTGGCTTTTGTGCGCAACATGGATGAAATCGTTGCTGCCAGTACAAATAATGATGTTTTTACAATAAGCCTGCAAAACGGAAAAATAAAAAAGATTAGTAGCAGCAAAGGCAGTGACAGTAATCCTGTTTATTCGCCGGATGGGAAATACCTGGCCTGGCGTTCCATGGCACGCGCCGGGTTTGAATCAGATCGCAACCGGTTGATGGTTTTAGATAGGGAAACCGGTGAGGTGGTTGACCTTACGGAAGGTTTTAGCCTTTCGGTCGATGAAATGAAATGGGATGCTTCCAATAAAACGATCTACTTTAAAGTAGCGGAAAAAGGTAACCATGGCATTTATAAAGTTTCGCTGGAAAGGCGTGAAATAATTTCAGTCCTTAAAGGTCATTTCCTATCAGGATTTGATTTATTGGGAGCAAACAAATTGCTGGTAAAAAAAGAGACGGCTTCCATGCCGGCAGAGCTGTTTTCCTATAATTTAAAATCAAAAAAGATGAAGCAGCTTACACACTTAAATGATCCGCTATTGGCAGAATTGGACATGCCAGCTTTGGAGCAATTTTGGTTTACCGGCGCAAAGGGTGATAAAATCCATGGCTGGCTTTTAAAACCGCCGGGGTTTGATCCCCAAAAAAAATACCCTACGGTGCAGTTAATCCACGGTGGGCCGCAAGGGGCGTGGGGCGATCGCTTTCATTTTCGTTGGAATTACCAAATGTTTACCAATGCCGGTTATGTGGTTTACGCCATTAATTTTCATGGCAGTAAAAGTTATGGGCAGGATTTCACCGATGCGGTCTCCAAAGATTGGGGCGGTGCGCCGTATCAGGATTTGGTCATGGGCACAGATTATGTCTTGAAAGAATTCCCGTTTATCGATGCAAACCGGCTTGCTGCGGCAGGCGCGTCTTATGGCGGGTTTATGGTTAACTGGATAAATGGCCACGAGAACCCTTTTAAGTGTTTTGTTTCGCACGATGGTGTTTTTGACCAGGTAAGCATGTACGGCGCAACAGAAGAATTATGGTTTGCCGAGTGGGAAATGGACGGGCTTTATTGGGATAACCCGGAATTGTATCACAAGTTTTCGCCATCACGATTGGCCAAAAATTTTAAAACGCCCACATTGATTATTCATGGCGAGTTGGACTATCGGGTGCCATATACGCAGGGGCTGCAAATGTATACTGCCCTAAAGCGGCAAGGCGTGGATGCGCAGTTATTGTTTTTCCCGGATGAAGACCACTTTGTCACTAAGCCGCACAATGCAAGGCTTTGGTGGGAGACGGTACATGCCTGGCTGGCCAAATACTTAAAGGATGAAAGGTAGATTTGTTGCGGATAGTTTGATGGTAATATTTATGAAATTATTAATTTGAATATTAAAACCTTAAACAGTCCCACCTCTTAATTAAGGTTTTCTGCATTTTTTTAAATAAAAGGATCCTTAATTTAAGTTTTTTGGGTTTTTCTTAAATAAGCCATAATTTTTGGTAAAAAATATTGTAATTCAAAATGAATATAGAAAGAAAACCATGCTTGTTTTAAAATTTGGCGGTACCTCGGTTGGCAGCGCCGAGAGTATCCAAAAAGTGTTGGATGTTGTGACGTCCCAAAAGAAAACGGATGACCAAATTGCAATTGTTGTTTCGGCTTTTTCCGGGGTGACCAACCAACTTCAGAATTTGAGTGAACTGGCCCAGGTACGCGATCCGTCCTACCAGGATGAATTGGAAAATATCCGTGTGCGCCATAAAAAAATGATTGCCGATTTGATGGGAAAAAAAGCGCCGGAAACCGAAGAATTGATCATGCCGCTTATTTTAGAGTTAGCGGAAATTATACACGGCACCTATTTGCTTCGGGAATGTTCAGTCCGTTCTAAAGATTTAATCCTTAGTTTCGGGGAACGGCTATCGGCAACAATCATAAGTTCATTTTTTCAAAAATCCGGTTTAGATGCAGAGTTTTGTGATGCCCGAAAACTGATCTTGACCGATGACCAATTTGGCTGTGCACGGATAAAATTTGAACAAACCAACCAGAGAATTTCGGATTATTTTAATGCGACAAAGTCCGTACAAGTTATTACAGGGTTTGTAGCCTCAACAAAAAATGATGTAACCACAACCCTTGGCCGCGGCGGCTCAGATTTTACTGCGGCCGTGTTTGCAGCAGCCCTCGATGCCAGTGAACTGCAAATCTGGACCGATGTAAATGGCGTGATGACCACAAATCCATCGGTCGTGAGAAACGCTTTTTCCCTGGAGCAGCTTACTTACGATGAAGCCATGGAGCTATCACATTTTGGGGCAAAGGTCCTGCACCCGCCTACCATTCAGCCGGTGCTGGAAAAAGATATCCCAATCCGGATTTTAAACACATTTAATCCCGGTTTTGCCGGTACAGTGATTTCGGCAAAAGGCAATAATAAAGAAACGGGCATTACGGGTTTAACGGCCATTGACCAGATTGCTTTGCTGACTATCCAGGGCAGTGGGATGGTGGGTGTGCCCGGTGTAGCGGCGCGGCTTTTCCAGGCCCTTGCCCAAAAAGAGATAAATATAATTTTAATTACACAGGCCTCTTCAGAGCATTCTATTTGTGTGGCTGTACGTCCGGAGGTTGCCAGGCCGGCCCGCAAAGCGATCGAGGCTGAGTTTAGGCACGAAATAAAAGCGCGGGAGATGAACCCCATTGCCACAGAATCCGATCTTTCCGTACTAGCGATTGTTGGGCGCAATATGTGCCGTGTACCGGGAATTACCGGAAAGCTTTTTAATGCGCTGGGCAAAGAAGATATAAATGTTGTGGCCATTTCGCAGGGGTCGTCGGAGCTAAATATTTCTGTGGTTGTGCACAATAAGGATCAGAAAAAAGCATTAAATGTGATCCATGATGCCTTTTATCCGGAAACAAAAAAAGATGCCGGGCTCCATATTTTTTTGGCCGGCTTAGGATTGATAGGATCGGAATTGTTGAAGCAAATTAGCGCCCTTGAAAATACCGATATTAAAATTTGTGCCATCGCCAACAGCACAAAATGCCTGGCCATACAAGATGGCATTGATCTAAAAAACGTACAGAAGGTATTTAAGGAAAAGGCAAAGAAATTAAAAGAACAGTCACTTTTTGATTTGATGGATGCCGATAAAAATAGCGCTGAAATATTTGTTGATTGCACGGCCAGCGAAAGTATCTCGGAAAGGTACGCGGAAATATTATCCAAGGGCACATCGATTGTTACGGCCAATAAAATTGCCAATACGCAATCATATAAAAAATATGTTCAACTACAGGAATTATCCGCTCCCAAAGATATGCAGTTTAATTATGAGACCAATGTCGGGGCAGGTTTGCCGATCATCGAAACCCTAAAAATGCTTCTCCGCTCTGGCGATACAATCACAAAAATTGAAGGTGTGTTGTCCGGTTCGCTGAGCTATTTGTTTAATACGTTTAAAGCAGATATGCAATTTAGCGACCTTGTGGAAGAAGCGGGAAAGCTTGGCTATCTTGAGCCCGATCCGCGTATTGATTTGGGAGGGATGGATGTGGCGCGTAAGATATTGATTTTGGCCAGGGAGTGCGGCGCCCAACTGGAATTATCGGATATAAAATTGAAATCCTTTTTGCCTGAAGCGTGCGAAAAAGCAAAATCGGTGGATGCCTTTTTTCTCGCCCTCAAAAAAAATAAGGACTATTTTTCTGACTTGTATAACGATGCCACTAATCAAGGAAAAAGATTGAGCTACATCGCGTCATTTGAGAAAAACGGACTTCATGTTGGTTTGCAGGCTGTTGATTCCCAGCATCCTTTTTATGGGTTGGATGGTACGGATAATATTGTGGCTTTTACCACGAAACGCTATAATAAAACACCGCTTGTTGTGCGTGGTCCGGGTGCCGGCGCTGAGGTAACCGCTGCGGGCGTACTTGCCGATATTTTAAAATGTGAGTGATAATTTACAAACTTCTTGGTCTACTTTCGGCTTCAGCCGCTCTCAGTGAAATGTAACAAGGCGAAGAATCCCATTCCTCTATGGGTGCATCGTGTAATAGTGTGATACCTGGTTTTGGTATTTGGAAAAGTTGTCAGATTGTCATCCTGTAAGTATCTTTTTTTATACATGGAGAATTTAGGTAAAAAGATAAATGTGCTTACAGCCTGTCAATATTTGCTTTTAGCATAATCTAAAGATCGATTTATTAAGAGAATAATTGAAAATGAATAAAACAATATCCGTTTTTGCCCCGGCAACGGTCTCCAATATTGCCTGCGGTTTTGATACCTTTGGTTTTGCCATCGATGGCCCCGGTGATGTGGTGAAGGCCACAATTGATATGAGCTTCTCTGGTGTAAAAATTTTAAAAATTAGTGGCGATGATGGCCGCTTGCCTTTGGATGTAAATAAAAATACAGCCGGGATTGCCGTTCAGGCTTTTCTAAACAAGATCGGTTCAAGGGCTGGCGTTATTTTAGAGATTGAAAATAAAATGCCTTTTGCCAGCGGGTTGGGGTCGAGTGCGGCAAGTGCAGCTGCGGCTGTAACGGCAGTCAATTTTCTTTTGGAAAAACCATTAAAATCAATGGAGCTTCTGCCGTTTGTAATTGAGTCGGAAACATCCATCGGAGGAACCGCGCATGCCGATAATGCAGCGCCAAGTTTGCTGGGCGGATTCGTTTTGGTTAGATACTTGGAGCCGGCTGATGTATTAAACCTTCCTGTTCCAACGGGTCTTTATTATGCGGTTGTGCACCCTCAAGTTGAAATAAATACGAGCGAATCGCGCCAGGCATTGCCGGGAAATATTCCTTTAAAAACGGCAATAAAACATTGGGCCAATACGGCAGCCACGGTTCATGCTTTGCATACAAATAATTTGGAAATGTTAAGCAATTCCTTACAGGATTTTGTGGCCGAGCCGGTGCGATCAAAAAGTATCCCGCATTACGATCAAGTAAAAAAATCAGCAATTAAAAGTGGCGCATTGGCCTGCAATATTTCGGGTAGCGGGCCGTCTATTTTTGCTTTTTGTGATTCGTTTGACAAGGCAAAAAAAGTATCGGAAAAAATGAAATCAATTTATGATGACGATGAAATTGCTTGCACGGTTTATTATGGAAAGATACGCAAAAACGGCGCGGAGATTGTTTAATTTCGAATTGAGTCACACCCTTTTTGGGTTGAAAAGTTTCTCAATGTTGAAATTCTTTAATCTTTTCATCCCTTCGGTTGTAAATCCCGAGCATCGGGGGATTGTAGAATAAAAATGAACAAAAATTATTAACCCTGAAAAGGTGCAATAAAAAGGTAAAAATGAAATTTTACAGTACAAAAAATAAAAACCATTTGGTCTCATTAAAAGAGGCCGTGCTTAAAGGCCTTCCACCGGATAATGGCCTGTACATGCCGCAGCAAATACCTTGTTTATCACAAAAATTCTTTGATCAGCTTGGTTCTCTTTCTTTGCAGGAAATGGCTCTTGAAGTAGCCAATGCTTTTTTTGGGGATGACCTCGATCCTGTTGATTTAAGATGGATCGTTGAAGATGCCATAAATTTTGATGCCCCTCTTAAACAAATCCATGATAATGTATTTAGCCTGGAATTATTTCATGGCACTACGATGGCTTTTAAGGATTTTGGCGCACGTTTCATGTCGCGCTTAATGAGCAAACTTATCAGTAAACAGGATAAGACGGTACATATTTTGGTGGCCACATCCGGTGATACAGGCAGCGCGGTTGCTCAGGGCTTTTATGATGTGGAAGGTATTCATGTCACCATTTTGTACCCGTCGGGCAAGGTGAGCACAATACAGGAGCAACAAATTGCCACGTTGGATAAAAACATTTCTACGCTAGAGGTGGACGGTACTTTTGATGATTGCCAGCAGTTGGTGAAAACAGCTTTTCTTGATCGGGATTTAAATAAAAAGGTTTTGCTCTCCTCGGCCAATTCTATAAATGTGGCCCGATTTATTCCGCAATCATTTTATTATTTTTACGCGCTGGCCCAGGCGCAAAAAATTACGGATAAACCGCTTGTCTTTTCTGTGCCAAGCGGAAATTTTGGCAATTTAACGGCCGGATTATTTGCAAAAAAGATGGGACTTCCAATCGATCATTTTGTGGCGGCGGTAAATGCCAATGATACTTTTCCAAAATATCTTACAAACGGAAAATTTAAACCCGAGCCTTCGGTTAAAACAATTTCCAACGCGATGGATGTGGGCAACCCGAGCAATCTGGGACGTATTTTCGATTTGTTTGATTATGACGTTGAAGCAATCAAAAAAGAAATTTCTTCTTACTCGTTTTCGGATGATAAAACTCGGGAGATTATTAAAGATATCCATGATTCGACAGGTTACTTGCTTGATCCACACGGTGCGGTGGGCTATTTGGGATTGCAAAAATATTTGGGCAGCCAACGGGAGAATCTTGCGGGAATCGTTTTTGAAACGGCGCACCCGGCCAAATTTAAAGATGTGGTGGATCAGGTAATTGGCGGGAATATTGCAATCCCAAAACGCTTGCAGGCATTTATGGGCAGGGAAAAAACTAGTAAGCGGATTTCTCGAAAGTATGAAGATTTTCGAGCGTATTTATTGTCTTAACACGACTCCAAATCTTCATAACTTCAAGATAGGGTTGCACTTTTGTTTTGCAAAATTATTTTGGCGCTCACCGAAGTATCTTTTCGAGCGCTTTTTTCATTTTATCGAAAGCTATGTCCAGATCGTCCTGAGTATGGGCGGACGAAATAAAAGCTGCTTCAAATTGAGAAGGAGCCAGATAGATGCCCTGTAATAACATTTCTTCAAAATAGCGTGCAAAACGTTTTGTATCGGATAAAAAAGCTTCTTTAAAGTTTTTAACCCCGCCTTGTTTAAAAAAGAGGCACCCCATGGAGTTTACATAGTTAAGGCTTAATGGCAACTGTTTTTCCTTAAGATAGGTGTTGGCGTTTTCAAAAAAAGTTACCGCTTTTTGATTGAGTGACTCGAAGAAGCCCGGGCGTGAAATTATCTCTAATGTTTTCAGTCCTGCTGCTACAGCCAGTGGGTTTCCGGAAAGTGTGCCTGCCTGGTAAACCTGGCCTGTAGGCGCCACATGCGCCATGATTTCTTTTTTGCCACCATAGGCGGCAGCTGGCAATCCACCACCAATAACCTTGCCCATTGTCGTCAAATCAGGCATCACACCATACAGGGTCTGGGCACAGCCTGGATGAACGCGGAAGCCGGTCATTACTTCATCAAAAATAAGCAGACTGCCGTGCTGTGTACATAAATCGCGTAATCCCTTTAAAAATCCATCTGCCGGTGGTACAACGCCCATATTACCGGCGATTGGCTCTACGATTACCGCTGCAACCTGGCCCACGTTATGCTCAAAGAGGGCTTGTACAGAGCTTATATCGTTAAACCGGGCGGTAAGTGTATTTTGGGCAACGCTACGCGGAACACCCAGGCTGTCTGGCTCTCCCATTGTGAGGGCGCCAGAACCTGCTTTAATTAAAAAGCTATCGCCATGGCCATGATAACAGCCTTCAAACTTGATAATATGCTCACGCTGGGTAAAACCACGTGCCAGGCGGATTGCGCTCATGGTTGCTTCTGTACCGGAATTGACCATCCGGACCATTTCGACGGATGGGACCATGGCGATTATTTTTTCCGCGAGATCAATTTCGATAGCTGTTGGAGCTCCAAAGCTAGTGCCCCGGCTTGCTGTTTCGCGGATGGCCTCTAAAACTTCTTCATTGGCATGGCCTACAATCATGGGTCCCCAAGATCCTACAAAATCGATAAACGTATTGCCTTCTACGTCCTGTATTGTGCATCCCTTGGCCGAGGATATAAACAATGGATCGAGATTAACGGATTTAAATGCGCGCACAGGTGAATTAACGCCACCCGGAATCACTTTTTGGGCACGTTGGAAAAGTTTTTTATTTGATGCCATTTGTTTTCAACTTTCGTTTACTATAAGTATATGTTAACCTTGCTTTTCCTCTGGTTTTGCAAGGACTTTTTTTTAATTATTTGGCCAGCCAACGGGCAGCGTCTTTGGCAAAATAGGTTAAAATAATATCTGCCCCGGCCCGCTTGATAGAGGTTAGCATTTCCAAGGCAACTTTCTGTTCGTCTATCCAGCCCAATTGTGCAGCGGCTTTTACCATGGAAAACTCCCCACTAACATTATAAGCTGCAATCGGTAAATCAATCTGTTGGCGTACCTTGGAAATTATATCTAAATAAGGCATTGCAGGTTTAACCATAATAATATCAGCGCCTTCTTCAACATCCAAACTTACTTCCAGCAATGCTTCACGCGCGTTACCGGGATCCATCTGGTATGCCCGGCGATCACCAAATTGAGGTGTGGATTCGGCTGCTTCCCTAAAGGGGCCGTAAAAAGCGGATGAATATTTTGCGGCATAGCTCATAATAGGAATATCGAGGTAGTTTTCGCTATCCAATGTCTCACGGATAGCTGCAACCATACCATCCATCATACCCGAGGGCGCTACCATATCAGCCCCGGCGCGTGCATGGGTCAAAACCTGTTGGCCTAACATCTCCAGTGTTGCATCATTATCCACAGTACCGTTGGCAATAGCACCGCAGTGTCCATGATTGGTATATTCACAAAAACAAACATCTGTTATTACATACATCTCGGGTACTGCATCTTTTATTGCTTTTATGGCTCTTTGAACAATACCATCATTGTTGGTGGCGTCGCTGCCTACGGCATCTTTTTCGTTGGGGATACCGAACAGGATCACTGCCGGGATACCCAGCATCTGTACTTCTTTGACCTCTTTTATCAATAGGTCTATCGAAAGTTGACTGTGCCCGGGCATGGAACTGATCGGGTTGTTAATATTATTGCCTTCTACTACAAATAAGGGAAGGATAAAATCGTTTGCTGATAGTTGTGTTTCGCGTACCATCCGACGGATATTTTCGTTGTGTCTAAGTCTTCGTGGGCGATAATATGGTGTAAACATGCCGACCTCTCTGTTTAATATGGATAATTTTTTTATTCTATGCTCTCATTCATTTTTTCGACGGTTTCATGGGCACATAAAACACTGTCACCAACACTGATTCCCCTGCGGAAATTACCTGCAAAGTACAGACCGGGGATTTGCTCTTCCAACAGTGAAAACATTTTCTGATATTTTTGATAGCCCATTGTGTATTGCGGGATTGCTTTTTCCCATCGTTTAATGCGTGTAAAGGACGGTTGGCCCCGTAACCCGACAATGGTATTAATATCGTCCTGTACTAATTTTAACAGGGCCGTGTCATCTAACCCGGCAATTTCCGGATTACGTGTTCCTCCTACAAAGGTTGTAAAAGCGACGTAATCTTTAGGGGCCCTTCCTGGGAAAATCGTTGAACTCCAGATAGATCCTAATATCTTTTTTTGTTCAACTTCCGGGACTAAAAAGCCAAAGCCATCCAGTTTGCGCTTTATGTCTTTTTTGTGGAAGCCCGTAAACACAACATTTACTGCCGGGTATCGGATGTGCTGCAATTTTGCTGCCTGCTCTGGTGCAAGTTCTTCCAGCAAATCTTTAAGTGCCCAGGCAGGCGTGCATAGTACGATGCGATCGAATGATACCTTTTCTTTCTGCCCTTCTTTTTCTACTAAAAGCGTATAACTATTTCCTGTTTTTTTGAGTGAACTGATGGTTGAGTTGGTCTGTACCTTGTCCTTTAATAGTTCGCTTAGCCTGTCTGTAAAACATTGCATCCCGTTTTTAAATGCAAACAGCTTGGCCCTGTCTTTTGCCACTTCATTTCTTTTTTTTCGCTCTCTTGCCCCTTTGATAGCCCCTTTGATAAAACTGCCGTATTTTTGTTCAAGGTTATAAAGCTTTGGAAAGGCTGCTTCGGTGCTTAATGTTTTTGGGTCGCCAGCGTAAACACCGGCAACAAAGGGGTTAATTGCATAGTCTAAAAATTCATTTCCCAGACGATAACGGACAAAATCGGCAAGGGAAATATCCTGCCCATCGGTAGGTTTAATAAAGGGTTCTTTTAGAAGGCGCAATTTGGCTTTTACTGAAAACAACTTTGTTTTAAGAAATAATTGTGCTGACATTGGGATGGCGTGCAATGTATTGTTTTTTAGTACATATCGATTACTTGCCACTTCGTTTGCGTAAATTTTCTCGTTCTTGAGGCCAATTTCATTGATCAAAGCGCTTAACACTTGTGATGTTTCCAATGTGCTGTTTGGACCGAGGTCGACGAGGTAGCCATCTATTTTTTTAGTAATTATTGACCCACCAGGGCGTGTGTTTTTTTCATAAACGGTTACCTGTGCGCCTTGTTTATTCAACCAGTACGCACAGCTTAAGCCAGAAATCCCAGCACCAATAATTGCTATTTTTTTGTTTTTGACCATTTCAATTCTTCTTTTTTGTTTTAAGATTATCGAGAACTAACCTTTTCAGCATTTCAATAAAAAGCGGATGGCTGTTCAGGCTTTCAATCCGGATAAATCCCTTAATCCCATTTTTATACGCTAAATCTTTGTACAGCATGCCAATCTCGTAAACTGTTTCAGAATTGTCTGCCACAAAACCCAAAGGATAGGCCAGTAAATTTTTTACACCGGAGTTTGCCAACTCAACAATCTTATCGGGTGTTGATGGCCCAAGCCATTTAACGGGCCCAACTTTACTTTGAAATGCTAAATGAAACCGGGTATCTCCGCCAATATGTTTATGTATGGATGATACCGTTTCTTCGATTTCCCTAAAATAGGGGTCACCTTTATTAATACTGCGCATGGGTATACTATGCGCGCTAAGTAACACATCTTTATAATCTGGGTGTTGTTCAAGGGCCTTTTGGATTTGTGAGGCGATGGCCTTTACAAATAATGGGTGGTTACCAAAACGGTCAATGCAGCTCAGCGAAGCGGTGGTGTTGCTTTGACTCTCCTTTTTTATGCGTTTTAAAAGCTCAAAAAGAGAACCGGAGGTTGCCAAAGAGTAGAAGGGGTATAGCGAAATAAAAATAATATGATCAAAGCTCTGTTGGCCTATTTTGTTCCAGACATCCTCTATAAAAGGGTGCCAATAACGCATAGCCGGGAAAACATTAAAATTCACTTCAGAATTAGTATTTAAAGCTGTCTCAAGCGATTTTGCCTGAAGTTTTGTGATATCGGTGAGCGGTGTTTTGCCACCAATTTTACGATATATTTGCTTACTCTCTTCCTGGCGCTTACGGGCGATGAAAGTAGCAAGTTTATTGCGCCAACTGGCTGGAAGCGGAATGCTGATAATCGCCGGATCGTTAAATATGTTTTTCAGATAAGGTTCTACGGAATCCAGTGATTCCGGGCCGCCCATATTTGCAATAATAATCGCTGTTCGCATGTTCTTTTGTGCTGCTGATAAAGCCTTGAGCATCAACCTTTGTATATGTTAAACTGTTCGTGAAAACTGAGGTTGCCCCGCCTCTTTTTTTTGTAGGTAAGCATCAAAATTCATCACGATATTACGTATTAATAATCGGCCCTCTTCGGTTATATCCAGAGTTTCATCGTTTAGCCGAATCAAGTTGTCAGCCTCAAAGGATTCCAGGTTTTTTAGGGCTTGTGCAAAATAACGGTCAAATTGAATATTATACTTTTGCTCAAATGTTTTTTTCTGTAAGCTAAAATTACACATCAACTCGGTTATTACTTCGCGCCTTAGTTGGTCGTCTGTATTTAACTTTACTCCATGTTTAATGGGTAATTTACCATTATCGATGGCTTGGTAGTATGTCTCTAAATCTTTAAAATTTTGTACATATAAATCTGAGAGCATACCGATGCCGGTTATACCAATTGCTAAGAGGTTTAACCCTGCATGGGTAGAATAGCCCTGGAAATTTCGGTAAAGAGAGCCATTTTCCAAGGCTATAGTTAGTTCATCCTGTGGTTGTGCAAAATGATCCATGCCAATATAAACCATCCCGGCGCCTGTCAGCTTTTCTATACTCAGTTTAAGTAGTTGCAGTTTTTCTTCTGGTGTAGGAAGCCATGCATCTTTTATTAATTGCTGGTGTTTTATCAATTGTGGCAGGTGGGCATAATTAAATACGGCGAGCCGGTCTGGATTGAGGGCCAAAATACGGTCAATGGTCTGCTCATAAGAATCCGCTTTTTGAAATGGCAAGCCGTACATTAAATCGAGGTTAATACTCATAAACCCAAGCTCTCTGGCCCAGTGAAGTGTTTGTACCGTAACCGATTCGGGTTGGAGGCGGTTAACAGCTTTCTGTACCTTTTCGTCAAAATCTTGCACACCCATGCTACACCGGTTAAAGCCGATCTCTTTTAAAGCGACCATGTGTTCGCGGGTTAATTCACGCGGATCCAACTCTACACTCACTTCTGCATTGGCATCAAATGGAAACCATTTATGGATCGCTTCTCCCAGCCGCCGGATTTGATCCGGGGAAAGATGTGTAGGCGTACCTCCGCCCCAGTGAAGTTGTTTTATTTTTCGGTGTGGATTGAGGTGTGGCTGTAGTAAGGCCATTTCTTTATCCAGGTATTCGATATACTCTTCAATCTTTTGCTGATTACGGGTTACCATCATATTACAACCACAAAAATAACAGAGAGTATCGCAAAAGGGTAGGTGGAAGTAAAGTGATATATCCTGTTGTGGATTGGCCAGGCCATCTTTTTTTAGGTGATCGAGGTATGTTTGCGGGCCAACGCCATCATGAAAATAGGGTGCTGTTGGATAGCTGGTATAGCGCGGGCCTGCTTTATCATATTTCTTAAGCAGGTCAATATTTACAATCATTTTTTGATGTTTCATACAATCATCCTAACTATCCAATCTTTGAGTGTAATTTGATACTTTGATTTTTTACTTCTTCAACTAAAAACTCGACATTTTCTATAGGGATATCTGGTAATATGCCATGGCCTAAGTTAAATACATGCCCACTATCGGCGCCAAAAACATTGAGTACTTTGGTGATTTCTTGCCGAATTATTTCTTTTTTTCCGTAAAGTACGGTTGGATCCAAATTACCCTGAAGGGCACTGACATGGCCAACTTTTTGACGGGCTTCAGCCAAGTCTGTCATCCAATCCACTCCAAGCATCGCGGCACCGCTATTGGCCAATTGACCTAATAAATCAATACCTCCTTTGCTGAATAAAACAACCGGCACATTATAGGGCTTTAAGTCTTTTACAATTTGTTTCATAAAATGGGCTGAGAAAAGGCCATATAGATGGGTGGGTAAAATCCCGCCCCAGGTATCGAATACTTGTACCGCTTGTGCACCGGCTTCAATTTGCATTTTAAGGTACCGGGTTACAGCAGTGGTTAGCATTTCTAAAAGTTTTGTAAGTCGCTCGGGATTGCTGTAAAGCATTTGCTTAATATGTTTAAAATTACGGGTAGGTTTGCCCTCTATCATATAGGTGGCCAGGGTAAATGGTGAACCGCTAAAACCGATAAGAGGTGTTTTGCCATCCAGTTCGGAACGAACCATTTTTATAGCATTGGCCACATAAGATAGCTTCTCTTCAAGGCCATTCAGGCTTAATGTTGTAATATCCTTATCTTGTAAAATTTGAGGTGAAAGTTTAGGCCCATGGTCTTTTAAAAACTCTAATTTTTGCCCTAAGGCATCTGGAATTACCAAAATGTCCGAAAAGAGAATTGCTGCGTCAAAACCAAACCGGCGGATGGGCTGTAGAGTCACTTCTGTAGCTAACTCAGGTGTTTTGCAGACGGTGATAAAATCATATTTGTCCCGAACTTTTAAATATTCTGGTAAGTACCGGCCTGCTTGCCGCATTATCCAGATTGGGGTTCGTTCCACCGGTTTTTTTTGAATGGCATTTAGGTATAAAAAGTTTTGGTCAGGCATCGGCGGATACTCCGTTTAAAGTGTTAGAAAAATATTCGGCCATGCTTTGTACTAGGCCTTCGGCGCTACGCTTTTGGGCTATTATCGTTGATGGCAGCTTCTGTTTTTTTAAAGCTTGTGCCGTGGTTGCCCCAATAGCTACCAACGCGATCTGAGATGTGGTAATTTCAGAAATCATGGTTTTGCCCATTAGGTTCACAAATCCATTTACTGCCGATGGACTAAAAAATGTGATGGCATCGAGCCGTTTTTGTTTTATCATGGCTGCTGTTTTTTTAGTGTCGGCACGCGTGTTGGTACGGTTATGGTATACCACAATACTGTCAACTTGCGCACCATATTCTTCCAGTCCGGCTTTCAGTTCTGGGCGGATAATATTTGAGCCGGGAATAAGTACTCTTTGACCCTTTAACTGAACTTCCGAGAAGGATTTTATCAAATCCCGGGCACTTGCTTGTTTTGGTTGTAAATCAATATTATAACCATACTCTTTTAAAAGAGAGACTGTTTTATCACCTATTGCAGCCAGGTGGTTTTTAAGTTTTTTTATGTTTTTATGAGCTGCGCGCTTTAAAAAATAATTTACGCTGTTCACACTACTAAAAACTATCCAATCATAGTTCTTGACCCGGGTTAAAACTTCATCGCAAGGATTCCAGTCGTTTGTTGCTTCAATGCAAATTACCGGTAAAAATGATGGCTTTCCGCCTTGAGCTTTTATGATCGTTGCAAGTGATGCGGCCTGTTCTTTGTCTCGAGTTATCAAAATGGACCGATTTTTTAAAGGGCTAATCATGGTTACATTGTTTTAAAATATCGAGGGCACCACGGTCAATAAGTTTTTGTGCCAACTTATGCCCAAGTATTTCTGCATTTTGTGCTTTCCCTGAAATATTTTCACGTATAACAGTCCTGCCGTCTTCACTACCAACAAAACCTTTTAATACCAAGCTATCTTCCTGTATTACCGCATAGGCCCCTACCGGAAACTGACAACCACTGTCTAGCTTGTTTAAGAAAGCCCGTTCGGCAGTAACGGCCTGTAAGCTTTCCTGATGATTGATTTTTTCTATAAGTGTCTTTATCGGCGTATCCCCACTGCGTATTTGAAGGCCAATAGCACCTTGGCCTACGCTAGGTATCATTTCATCGGGCGAAAAGGTATAATAGCGTACATCATTAAGCTGTAAACGAATAATAGCAGCTTTGGCCATGATGATGGCCGCAAAATTTTGTTCGTGAAGTTTATGTAACCGGGTATCTATATTGCCACGCAAATCGTGTAACTGCAAATCGGGTCGAAGGTTGAGTAATTGTGACCTTCGGCGCAGGCTGCCTGTAGCTACATTGGCTTTTTGGGGTAGCGTTTTTAGGGAAGAACCGTCTTTGGTCACTAAAACATCTTCTACAGAGGCCCGTGGTGGAACAGCACCCAGCTCTAAACCTGGTGGGTTATTTGAAGGTAAATCTTTTAATGAGTGGACGGCCAAATCTATACGTTCATCCGTCAAAGCGTCTTCAATTGCCTTTGTGAAAACGCCTTGGCCGCCTATATTCGTGAGAGAGGATTTCTGGTCGGCATCCCCTTCTGTTTTAATTATCACTTGTTCAAAAATCTGGTTAGGGTATTCTTTTTGGAGTGTATTTTGAATATAGTTTGCCTGCCATAGCGCCAATTGGCTTCCTCGTGTCCCGATGCGGATTGTGGTCATTTTTTTTCTTCCAATTGATATAAATTATTTACAAAATCAATATGCTGTTGGTAACGAGTTGGATCGCCAACGCTATTTTTAAGTGATACGATATGTTGATGAATAATTTTATTTACGATGCTTTGTGTCAGGTAGTCAATTTCACCAAAGCCATTTTCGGGCAGGCGTTTTTTTAACCGTTTTAGTTCAGCTTGCCGTAATTTCTCAAAATGGTTTCTAATTTTAATAATATAATAGGCAATTGAATTTGTCGAAATCCATTTGTAAAACTCGACTACAAAATTATCAATAATTTTTATGGATTTAGGAATCTCACTCTTACGTTTTTCAATGTTCATTTGTACTATCTGGTGCAGGTTATCTATGTTGTATAAAAAGATACCATTAAGAGAACTGATTTGCGGGTCAATATCTCTGGGAATAGCCAGGTCTATTAGAAAAAGGGGCGTATTTTGTCTTTGCTTCACCACCGTTTGCATGATTTGCTTTGTAACCACAAATGTATCGCTCGAGGTTGCAGAGATAACAATATCTACTTTGGGTAATATCTCGGCCAACTCCTCCAGAGGATGTGCATTGCCTCCAAATTTTTTGGCCAGGTCGACGGCTTTTTTTAATGTCCGGTTTACAATATGAATATTTTTTACACCTTTGTCGGCAAAATGACGTGCTGCAAGTTCTCCTGTTTCCCCGGCCCCAATTAATAAGGCACTTTTCGTTTCAAGCTTGTTAAATAACTTACGGGCCAGTTCCACACCTGCATAGCTAATGGATACAGCCCCATTATTAAGAAACGTTTCGCTTCTTACCTTTTTTTCGGCTTGCAAGCCATAGTTAATAAGTTTATTGAGCCATGTATCGGTGCCATTTACTTTGTGGGCCAAGTTGTAGCACTCCTTTACCTGGCTGGTAATCTGCGTTTCGCCTATAATCAGCGAGTCCATTCCTGAAATAACTTTAAAAAAGTGCTTGATGGCCTCTGTGCCTTGTAAAAAATAGGCATATTGCGGGTTTGTAAAATGGTTGCAGTTTTTAAAAGTATTTAAACGGTTGCGGATACCTTCTGTTTTATTATTGAAGTCCTCACTACTTATATAAACCTCTGTACGGTTACAGGTAGAGATGACCATACACCCGTCGATTTCAAATTGCTGTAGCAGGACCCCTATGAGTTCTTTCTGTTCATCGGTGTTTAAGGCTACCTGCTCTCTAATTTCTACGGGGGCAGTAGTGTGTGAAATACCGATGATAAATATTTGTGCTTGGTTTTCCATGGCCTAATAAAATTTATGAAATGATTCAGTGATATATATCGTCAGAATACCTCCAACGACCAATATAAAAAACCCAGAAAGTGATAGATAGGCCATCCACAAGCCACCCCATTTTTTTAGGCGCATTAAAAGGTAACTACAGAAATAAACCAGCCAAACAATATCCATTACGATAACTTTGATATCTACAGGCCAGAACTCCCCTAAGAGTTCTTTGGCCTGAAAATGTCCGTGCAAAATTCCTAGTCCTAACAAAATAATACCAATAAGCACAGAACGGATACTCATGGTTTCAAGATAATTTAGGGCAGGTAACTGCGTAAACATTAAGCCAAATTTTAATTTTTTCATATTTCGGTTTTGTATGATATACATAAGCGCATAAATGGCAGATAGTGAAAGCGCTGTGTAGCCAATAATTGCCATTGACGCATGTAAGGCAAATGATGACTTTAGAAGTAATTCGTTTGTTTCCGATTCCCAGCTTGGAAAAAATGAAGCAATAAGAGATATAAGAAAAGCAAATGCCAAAATAAAAATCCCGGATGCACGGTTATTTAAGCTTAGCTCGATAATGGCGTATACTAAAAGAATTGCAAATGCTAAAAACGAGAAGGCGTCGTGTGTTGTAGAGAGTGGCATCGTATTTAAAACAAGATGACGCGTAATTATTTCGGTTAAATGGATTAATATAAGCAAGATTAGCATTGGCGTCGTTTTTTTTAAAAGCCGCTTTTTCTTGCCGGAAAAAAGCGTATAATAAACGTAGACTAAGGCTAAGTATAGCAGGGGTATTAAAAAATTTAAAACATAGCTAAAAAGTTTCATTTTGCACCATTTGACAGAAATTAAACATCTTTAAACTTAACACTTTATCCGCCAAAACTCAACACGTAAACCAATTTATTTACTATATAAAACGCCGTTATAAGATGCTGTAAATAAAGAAGTTATATGTTTCGTCCAATGTCGGGAAGTTATGTATAATTAAATTTTAGAAAATATGCATGTATTTCGAAAACGACTTTATTTTTTTTTAATAAACCAGTATAATTGTATTCTTCAATCAGTAAAAAAAAGGATGATTAATGAATTTCAGAAAATTTGCAAGGTCAAATAAAGATGTCTCCCGCCTTGGTTATGGTGCCTGGGGCATTGGTGGTGGCATGTGGCGTGGCGAGGATGAT
This sequence comes from Calditrichota bacterium, assembly GCA_024277115.1. Taxonomy (GTDB): domain Bacteria; phylum Calditrichota; class Calditrichia; order Calditrichales; family J004; genus JABFGF01. The sequence goes on along the minus strand of JAJRVW010000081.1, from coordinate 5,118 downwards.
GCCGAATCGAAGAAAACATTACACAAAGCCATCGAGTCTGGCGTAACCCTTTTTGACTCGGCTTTTGTTTACGGCAATGGCCACAGTGAACAATTATTGGGCGAGGTTGAGAAGGAATCGGGGCAAGAGTTGTTTTTAACTTCGAAGGTTCCGCCTAAAAATATGCAGTGGCCGGCCAAAGATGATACAAAACTTAAAGAGGCTTTTCCCACAGATTATATTATCGAAATGACCGAGAAAAGTCTGCGCAATTTTAACCGCGATTATATTGATTTGCAGCAATTCCATGTATGGAACGATGCCTGGGCCGATCAGGATGAGTGGAAGGAAGCGGTCCTTAAATTAAAGGAACAGGGCAAGGTGCGTTATTTTGGGATTTCTATAAATGACCATCAGCCGGCCAATGGAATGAAAGCTGGAGAAACAGGCATGATCGATTCTTTCCAGGTGATTTTTAATATTTTTGACCAATCGCCCACGGATGAATTATTTCCTTTTTGCCTGGAAAAAAATATTGCCATCCTGGCGCGTGTCCCTTTTGATGAGGGTAGTTTAACGGGCATGATAACCCCGGAGACGGTTTTCCCTGAAAAAGATTGGCGCAATCATTATTTTCGTGGTGATCGTAAGCAACAGGTTTGGGAGCGTGTACAAAAAATTCAGGAAGAAATTGCGGGCGAGTGTGATACAATCGCCGAAGCGGCCTTGCGTTATATTATTGGCTTTGAGGCGGTGACCACGGTTATTCCCGGCATGCGAAAAGAGCGAAATTTGCTGGCCAATGTTAAAAGTGTTGAGACAGGGCCGTTGTCGGAAACGTTGATGGAAAAATTAAAAGCGCACCGTTGGGAGCGTAATTTTTATAAATAAGTTTATATCGATTCCATCGCTTTGAGCGATGGAATCGTTCTTTTTTTTAGTCGTGTAAATATTCCATGGCATTGAGTGCGGCAATAGTTCCATCGGCCACGGCGGTTGTAATTTGCCGGTACTTTTTGGCGTTGGCATCCCCGGCAGAAAACACGCCAGAAAGGTTTGTTTCAAGGTTTTCATTTACAATAATTTCATCACGTTCATTTAGCTTAATTATCTCTTTAAAAATTTCGGTATTGGGTACATAACCGATCAGGATAAAAACCCCGTCAATTTTCTTCTCTGTAATTTCACCGGTCTTCAGATTTTTAATTTTAACGTCTTCAAGCGCCCCTTTTCCTGAAAACTCTGCAATAGTCGATTCCATTATAAAATCAATCTTTGGATTATTTTGCGCCTCTTTAATGGCATGTTCAAATGCCTGAAAATGATCGAATTGATGCACGATGGTTACCTTGCTTGCGTACTTGGTTAAAGAGACTGCTTCTTACAAAGCCGAGTTGCCGCCCCCCACAACAATTATTTCTTTATCCTGAAAAAAATCGCCGTCACACGTTGCGCAATAGGAAATCCCCTGGCCTTTAAAATCGTTCTCGCCCGGTACGCCCAATGCCCGGGAACGGCCGCCCGTTGCTAAAATTACTGCCTTGGCCGAGTAGCTGTTTTTGTTGTTTATCTCAACCTTTTTAATATTTCCCTCAAGCTGAAGATTGGAAATTTTGATATTGGATTTAATTGTGCAGCCAAAATTTTTGGCCTGGGTTTTCATTATTCGTGCCAATTGAAAACCGTTAATATTCTCCACGCCGGGGTAATTGGCAATCTCGTGGGTCAAAACAGTTTGTCCACCAACCGCGCCCTGGTTCAAAATAAGCGTGTTCATTTTTGCCCGTGCCAGGTACATGCCGGCTGTTAATCCTGCCGGACCGCCACCAATAATTATTACATCGTAATCTGTTTTCATTTTTAATTCTCGTGTTTTTTTTATTAAACCGATGCCATCGCTTTAAGCGATGGCATCGATAAAAATTATTTAGAAAAATTCTCATCCAAAATGGAGGTAACCTGATCCATGTCCTGGATGCTGCTGGTTGCCTTTACAACTTTTCCGTTTTTAAAATAAACCGTAAAAGGCAGGCCATTAAATGTTTGGCACTCCGGTAAAGAACGGATGACATGCGAATGGGCCGAGTCGAAAGCTAAATCGGCAAATTTTACATGCTCGTATTCGCCTTCAATTTCTTCCATAACTTCGTAAACGGGCACACACATGGGGCCCATTCGGCCGCAGCAAATCATTACATTTTCATTCTCTTCAAGAATTGCGTCAAAAGCTTCCTCGGATTCGATGTGGGTTAAATTTGTTTGTAGCATGATAACTCCTAATTATAAAATTTGTGTAAATATTTTAGATACCATTTATGATGTATTGAGATAAATGCGGGTTACAAATTATGGTGATTTTACCACATTTTTTTATTTAAAGGCAGAAAGTGCAAGAAGAATAAAAAAAGCCCCAAAGTTTTATAACTGAGGGGCTTTATAAAAGAGATGTTTTAAGTTTTAGTATTTAGCTTCCCGTTTGGCCAAATTTCCACCGGAAGAAATTGTGTTGATCAGGTTGATAGTCGTATCCGGCGCATTAAATTCGAGCACAGTCCAAACCTGCCCAACGGACATTTCGACGGAGGGCTGATAGGCGTGGTATTGGCCATCGATCGTAAAGCCTACTTGAGGCATTATTTTATTTTTAGGTTCGGTTAAGTTGTTGAAATAAACAATTTTAAGAAGATAATTTCCATCAGGAGCATGGCGCATAAAAAGCTGCTCATGGCCATTGTTATAGTTACTTTCATTTTTTTCATCATAGAGGATTGGATTATCAAAATTACTTTTCTCGATGCCCCAATCCGGTTTTGGGTTTTTATACCAGCAACTATCTCCAGTTTCTTTCTGAATGAGATGAATATCAAAATCACCGGCATTATGTTCATAGTCGGTATTCCAGCTTAAAGTGATGGTAGCGGGAATTATATCGAGAAGGTATAAGGTACTTTTGAATACAAAATCCTGCGTTGTTTGTGAGTGGCCTTGCCAAATACGGATAATGTTAGCCCCCGGCTCCAAAGGGATTTTAAAGCTAAATCGCCCTTTTTTACTTTCAGTAAAATAGGTTTTATTGCCAATTTCCATGGTGAGAATTGTATCAGATGCAGCTGGGGTATAGTAATTTAAAATTAGCGACCCAGTAATCACCGCAGAATCTGATTTAAATAGACTTATGTCGTAATAGGCGGTGTCATTATGGTTTATCCAGTTATAGTAATTTGCTACCCTAAGATTATAAATAAAATTTTCTCCATAATTATAGTCATCGCCAAGTACAATATTATCTATTAACGATTTCTCCCCGACGACAACCTTAATTTTTTTTGAAAAAATTATGGAGTAACCCCAGAGACGTATCCTTAGTGTATACTCACCTTCGGGTAGGTTAAAAATTCTATAATGTCCTGCTGAATCTGTTCTTGCCCAAAATGATGTGCCGGCAATTTCAACAACTATATCATTTAGTGGCTTTTGCCCAATAATAGTTTTAAAATAAACATATCCTTCAATATCGCCTGTAGTAGGCTCGGGATTAACAGCTTGTTGTTCTGTACATCCGAAAAATAGTATTGCTGTGTACGTAACTAAAAATAGATATTTTAACATTATTATCCCTTTCTTATCATAAAAAAGAATTTTTGTAAACTAAGTAGCTTTCCGAGTTATTGTAAATTAGTTATGCAGATTGTTTTAACACAGCTAATATAGGATAATTAAATATGGTAATGCAATACAATTCTATGGTTCTTTGTTTGCAATTTGTTTTTTTCTATCGGACTGTTTTCTCTATCTTAGATTATCAATGTTAAACCCGGTTGCGTAGTTCTTCCACTAAAGTGTCCTGGTCTAAAAAATCCTGGTACTCTGTATAATTGCGTCCGGTTGAAAGTATAAAACGGGTGAGGATAATTTTTATCTTATTTTGCAGGTCTTCGGCCTTCCAGGGCTTTTCGATATAGTGAGTGATACGCGCCTTATTTATGGCTTCGATGGTATCCTGGTGTGTGGCTAGGCCTGTTAATAAAATGGAAGCCACATTTTTAAAGCGGTCATCTTTTTGCAGGCGCGCTAAAAATTCCACGCCATTTTCATCGGGCATAATATGGTCGGAAATAATCATGGCCACCGGTTTTTCCTCGGCAAATAAATCTTCTAAAACCTCTTCGGCTTCTTCGGCCGATTCGCATTCAATTATTTCGGCAATCGGTTCAAACAATGCCAGGTCCTTTTGGACGGCAGCTAATACTTCCCGTTGGTCATCGATGCAAATTATATGTACTTTTTCCATTTTAATACTCCAGTGGTAAGCTTATTTTAAATGTGGTCCCTGCATCAGAGCAGATTAGTTTCACTTTTCCCTGATAGGATGAGATAATTCTTTTTACTATGGCCAGGCCCAAGCCAAGCCCAAAAGACATACCGCTTTTTTTGGTGGTTACATCCGGCTCAAAAATAGCTTGCTGTAATTTTTTGGGAATGCCCGGCCCATTGTCGCTAATTTCTACAATAATTTCTTTGCCCTTTACAAGGCTTTTTATTTTTATTTTGGGGTTATCTGACTTGATCCCATTCAATGCTTCAATGGCGTTTTTAATAATATTGAGCCATACTTGTACCATCTCGCCCATATTGGCGGTTAGCTGGGGCAGTTCGCCCAATTCACTTTCCAGGTTGACGGTTTTTATTTTTTGGTTAAGCAGGGCCAGCGCATTATCGATGCTTTCGTTAATATCGATTGGCCTGCGGTCTGTGCTTTGCGCGCCAAGCAATTTTACTGATTTTACAACGTGCTTGGCATGTTGCGATGCTGTGCGCATATCATTTAACGAAGCGCCGATTTCCCACAACATATTTAAACGTTCAGCTTGTTCTTCAAGGTTTCCATTAAAATGTAACAAAGTATTTTCGGGCATGCCGGTTTGGGCCAGGGCCTTTGCCGCGAGGGAGGACAAACCATGTTTGCTTTGCCACATTTTTTGCAGCTCCCGTTTTTCCCTGCTGCTTAAATGGCGGCCGCTTAGTAAGCCTGCTTCAAATAAGGCGGTCTCTTTTTGTCCTTTCCAGGCATAGGCAATTTTCTCGATCAACCAATTGGCGCTGCTGTATAATACGGCCACGGCGTTGTTTAGCTCGTGG
>JAJRVW010000080.1 GCA_024277115.1 Calditrichota bacterium | reverse complement strand
TACCGCTTTCTATTTCACCTATTACTTTCTGCTTGAAGGCTTCGCTATACCGATAGCTTATCGCTTGTGCTGACATGGGGGCTCCTTTGTTTTATATTTACAAGTTTACTAAATTCTGTAAATATAATCAGGACAAGACATATATCTTTATTAATCAACACACAACAAAAATCCTAAAAATTTCAGAACTCTAAATGTTCTTCCAGCTCCCCAACCAAATCGCTGATTTCCCCGCTATATACATGGCAAGGAACGCCTAATTTATCGGAGAGTTTTTCCAGGCTCCAGTCATCCAAAAACAGGCCGTCATCATTTAAAACACGTGGCGGCAATAAAACAATATCCCCAAGCTCTTTCTCTTTTAACTGATTGTAAATATCTTCCGCCACCAACAAGCCCGATACCTGGATCGACGGGCCATACCATTTATTGACTACAGCGATCAAATCAATGCTAAGGTTTTTAATTTCCCTTAACGGATTTACAATTTCTTCTTCAAGCATTTTACGCGCTAAAAGTCCCGTAACCCAGATTACATTAACTGGCCGCGATATTTCTTTTGGCATGTCAGCACGGTTTTTATTAAACGAATCAATCATATCGCGAAACTCGCCAACACCATTTTCAATCTGGTAAAATGCGTCGTAATAATCCGCTTTGGGCAAAGGCTGTTTGGCTTTTATAAAAAATTCATCCGAAAGATAAATAAAAAAATTGCCTAATTCTTCTTTCAATTTTGCCCGCCGTTCATCCACAAATACAATCATCGCGTTAAGTTCCTGTGGCGTGTGGATACGCAACGGCACTAATCTCTTACGATGCTGTGTTAGCCCAATCGGTACAACGGCAATGGATTTTACACCCGGATAAAACTGCTTCAGGTCATCCACAGTCTGATCAAAAATAACGCCATCGTTTATGCCGGGCGTAAGTACAATTTGCGTATGCAGCTCAATCCCGTTTGAGGTAAGGTACTGCATTTTTTCCAGCAGATGGTCGTCCTTTTTGATCCCCAATAAAAATTTACGTGTCTTCTCTTCGGTGGAGTGCACCGAAATATAAAGCGGTGAAAGACGTTGCTCCACAATGCGTTCCAAATCCGATTGCTTCATGGTTGTCATGGTCACATAATGGCCATACATAAAGGAGTAGCGGTAATCTTCATCTTTAAAATAGAGCGGCTTACGCATACCTTTGGGATTTTGGTAGACAAAACAAAAAACGCAATTATTGCCACAGGCCATCAGCTGCATATCTTCCAGCTCCAAGCCAATATCCTCGTCCGCCTCTTTTTCAATTTCGTACACGATTTGTTCATCGCTACGCCGGATCAGCATCTCAATTTCCTCACCGCTCTGGTAAAAGCGGTAATCAAGCCGATCGGTTATTTCTTTGCCATTTATGGATTCCAGGTTGTCACCCGGTTTAATTTGAAGTTCGTCGGCAATGCTGCCTTGAGCTATGGATGTTATTTTTAACATAGTTACCTTGGCTATGGCTTGTCTAAAAAATAGTATACTCGTCGTTCCCCGATTCTTACCGGGATATTCCACCGAATTCATTTCGGGATCCATAAGATCTGCAATTATACGGGAAGGGATTTTGAAACACGTTCAAAATGACAAGAAGTAGATTTTAAGAGAGCACCAAATATATATAAAGAGTGCGGAAGTTAAAGATTTGCCAGGCTAAAAGCAAGGAGTTGAAACAATATACGGAATGTTCTGCCAAAGAAGTATTACAACAATTTTATGGCGATCACCAATTGGTCATTCTCTTTTTCCGGGAGATTGGAGAAAACAGTTTCTACCATATCGGTCACATCGGTTTTATCTGCTGTAAAATATGGCAGGCAGAGGCTATCCATTGTTTCACGCGTGGTAAGTTCATTGCCGGAAACATAATTTACAAGCGTACATTTGGGACGCAGCTTTATTTTGTTGGCACTAATAATTTTTGCGTATTTTGATTCATAAAATATGGGCAGGGCTTCTGTAGGAATCACATTGTTTTTATCATTTAAAATTAGCGGCGTGGCCTGATGAATACTAAAACACTTAAACTCCGCTTTGGTAACATTTACGTGACCTAAGCAAAGGGTGAATGCCGCGTTGTAAATATCGGGTGAAAAAGCATCGAGGATCGAATCAAAAATATGGTACAGCTCTTTTTCATGGAAGGTCTTTTCTTTTAAACCTTTAAAATACCCCAGCACATATTGATGCAAAAGCATCTGTACAAACGAGGTTTGGTAATCTTTTTCAAATCCACCAGAAATGAGAAAAATATAATTTTGTTTGTCCACATAAGCCGGTAAAAAAACAGTTGTAGCCGGTGGTGCCGCAAACTTCACACGGGCTGTTACCTGAAAATATTTATTAGCTTCACGGTAGTTTACATTTTTTAATGCTTCAAAATTCTTAAGCGGATCATCATTCGGTGTTTTCCCGTTGCCTTTTTGTGCTTCGGCAAGGTCATTTTTTAACTGCTCATTGAGGTGCAGCAAGTCAATAACATCTTTACGAATGGAGATGTGGCTATGGATACGGGCAACTATCTCAACCGGGTCAAATGGTTTGGTTAGATAATCGGCTGCGCCTAATGCCAGCCCTTTGGCCTTGTCAACAGTCTCATTTTTTGCGGATAAAAATATTATAGGGATGTGTTTTGTATCGGCAGATTCTTTTAAGATTTTACATGTCTCATAGCCATCCATCTCCGGCATAAGCACATCAAGTAAAATCAAATCGGGTTTCTCAGAATGGGTCACCTCTATCGCTTCTTTGCCGGAAGCGGCGCTTACAACATTAAAATTATTATTGGTAAGTGTCCGGCCAAGCAGTTTTACATTTATGCTGTTATCGTCAACAACAAGTATTTTGAGGTCTTTTGCATCCATAGGAAAAAGGTTTGTTCAATATATTTACCAATTGATTTCATATCGTCTTTAAAACTCTAAAATTGAGCTTTCCACGCTAAACTAACAAAGATTAATTTATATACATGCTATTTGGGATTTATGTCACATAATCCCGTTTTGTTTTTACTTCACAGATCGGTATTTGTTGATCGGTATTCGGAATTCAGAGTATTTAGTTTGGCGTAGATTGTATTCTAATCCAACAATGGCGAACAATGTTCGCCGCTACATGAACTGTGATTATAGGGACAGGCCAGATATTGCCCCTTTATTTTGTTTTCATCGTAAAAACACCATCCCAATGTTCGCCCGGCGGATTTGTCTTGTTATATTTACAGCGTTCCACATAACGCAAACACGGGCCGTCTTTTGGCTCGAGGACGAGGGCCTGTTCAAAATAATTTATGGCCCACTCCCAGTTCTGTTGAAGGTATTCTTTAAAACCGCGTTTAAACAGATCGATTACTTTAGCCCTTTTCTCCGGGATGCCATTCACTGTAGTCCCTACCAGCTCATACACTTTTACGGGTTCGGTTTTTCCCTTAACACGTAATAAATCCAATTGCCGTGTAATGATTTTATCTCCGGCCTCTCTCACTGTTTCGGGGCCGATCATAATCGTGGTGCCATATTCTTTATTGGCCGGTTCAAGTCGTGCGCCCAAGTTAACCGCATCGCCCATCACCGTATAATCAAATCGGGTTTCACTGCCCATATTGCCGACAACCATCGGCCCGGTGTTAACGCCAATCCGCGCATGAAGCTCGTCCTTGCCCTGTTTACGCCATAATACACGCAAGCGTTGAAGTGTCTCCTGCATTTCCAGGGCAGTGGCACAGGCATTATAGGCATCGTTCCCATGGGAAACCGGCGCGCCAAAAACGGCCATGATGGCATCGCCTTCGTACTTGTCCAACATACCGTCATATTTAAAAACAATATTGGTCATCTGCGTCAAATAATCATTTAGCAGGCTTACCAGCGCCTCAGGTGTTAGTTTTTCGGAGATTGTTGTAAAGCCGGCCACATCACTAAACATGACTGTACAATTTTTCTTTTCGCCGCCAAGTTTAATTTTTTCGGGATTGGCCAGGAGTTCGTCCACCACCGATTTAGTCACAAAGTGAGAAAAGGTTGTGCGGATAAATTTCTTTTTGCGCTCTTCCGTGGCAAAACGGTACATAAAAACCAAACTGAACGTCATAAAGATGGTCAGCATCGGCGATACAATTTCAATCCAAATATTTTCATCAAATAAATTCATGGAAACGATTACATGGAAAAAGCCGGTCAAGATCACTAATAGGATGCTGTAAAAAGGGGTAAAAAAGCTCATTAAAATCCCAAGCACCACGCCGACGGACACCATAATAAAAAAGGATTGTGTATTGCTTGGCCGTTCAATAAAATCATTATTAATTAGTGTATTTAAAATATTAGCATGAATTTCCACCCCCGGAAAAGCCGGGAAAACAGGCGTGCTTCGTAAATCGAACAGACCGGCCAGGCTGGTACCGACAAGAAATATTTTATCTTTATAATAAGCCGGGTCTGCCAGCTCTTCCAAAACGTGATAAAAAGAGATATAACGAAAGGTTTTAAACGTGCCGTAATAGGTGATACGCATATTGCCCCTATCATCAACCGGTATGCTGCGGATCAGCTCGCCTTGCGAAAATAATTCCAGCCGGTTGGGGCCATTCATTGCCAGCTTATCGATGTGCATTAGCTCCATGAACATCCTTAAACCCAGGGCAGGATATAAATGATTATTAAATTTGGAAAACAGGTGAATAGAGCGTGCCACACCATCATCATCGGGATTAAAATTGACATGGCCGTTGCCCACACTCGCATTTAGCAACTCGATAAATTCGTTTTCAAACCGCTCTTGTTTTGGAAAATTAGGCAAAGGACTGCCTTCAATTTCGCTGTAAAAGCGCTCGCTTTGAAAACCTTCGGGCTCACTGTCCATCTCATAGCGGAAATTTAAAGTATCCGCCTTGCCATAATAAAGCGCGTTAAAAACATTGCCTTCATTTTTTACAGCTTTAACAAATTCCACATCCTGCTCTTTTTGCCAAAGCACTTTATCAAAGATAATATCAAGCCCGATCAATTTTGCACCGCCGGCATTAAGATTTTTTAATAATTTGGGATAATAACTGCGCGGCCATTGGGAAAATTTGCCCAATTTTGAAGTTGCCAAACCATCAATATCGATTATTACAACCGTATCAATGGAAAACTCCTCAACATCCTGTAATTTCTTTTTAACCCGCCAATCATAGGTACGCGCTTCATATTCATTCATAATATCATTTGCAAAATAATGTGCCATCAGCCAAACAATAACGGAAGCTGTTAACCCTAAAAATGCGCCGGCACCGATTCGGTTAATATATTTTTTCATAATTCTCTTCCTGTTAGTTAATGGTGGTAGAGACGCGATTAATCGCGTCTCTACCAATTTTTATAGATGCGTGCGGTGAAATTTGCCAATTAAATCGATCAGTTCATTTATGTCATCACGGGTGTTATAAAAATGAGGACTAAAACGCAAAGCCCCATTGCGCACAGAACAAATCACATGATGCTTTTTTAAGAAAATAAACATTTCTTCAGCATCTGGATGAGTAAAAGAATAAATCCCGGACCAATAAAAGGAATCTTCATGGCCACAAAATGTCATATTAAAATCGGGGAAGCGTTCCACCATTTGCTTGCCCAAAATCAACAGATGTTGCTCGATAGCCACAATGCCGATACGCTGTAAAATCTCGACTGAAGCGGACAGGCCACAGATGCCCAAATGGTTTTGGGTGGCATATTCAAAACGGCGAGCATCTTGCAATAACTCAAAATTATAGTCGAGAAAATCAAAAGAATCCTTCACGCTGTCCCAGCCAACAAAAGTCGGCTCAATCTTTTCAAGAAGAGATGGCGCCGCGTACATAAAACCAATACCCATCGGCCCCATAAGCCACTTATGCCCACCACAGGAAATAAAGTCAATATGGTTGGCCACCGCATCTAATGGAATGGCGCCCAAGCCCTGGATGGCATCCACGCTAAAAATCAGGTTATGGTGTTTGCACAATGCGCCAATGGCCAGCAAATCATTACGAAAACCGGAGCTAAATTCCACCGAGCTAATGGAGATCATTCGTGTTTTTGGGTTTATGGCTTTCTCGATATCGTCAACATCTATGCATCCGTTTTTATTTTTTACAAATACAACGTCCACACCTTTTTTTTGCAGGTTCAAAAAGGGATATACATTAGAGGGGAATTCCAGATCGGTTAAAATTATCTGATCCCCTTTTTGCCACTCCAGCCCTTGTGCCAGCCAATTAAAACCTGTGGATGTGTTGGCCGTGAAAGCAATATTGTCTGCAGGGGCATTTATTAATTTGGCCAATTGTAGACGGGTCTGGTCACGTAACTCGATCATCTCTTCAAAAAATTCTATTTCGCCAAAACTGCGGTTATTGATAAACCAGTCCATTTTTTCGCGCACATCGGTGGAAAGCGGCGAAACACCTGCATGGTTTAAATAGATTTTATCGTTGGTAAAGGGAAATTGGTTTCTGTATGCAGCAAATGGCATGATTTCTCCAGATGAAAAATTTTAGAATTTGAAAATATTAATTATTATCTACAAAATTAAACCGCACTAAAGGGTTTTAACTTATTCCCTGTAACGGTTTTAGATATCAGTTGAATTTTTTGGGTTTTTGTTTTTCAATTCGAAAATCATTATTCCTAAATCAAAGTTTTTTACCTACTGTCCCATATATTTATATGGAATAGTAAAAGTTCTTTCAAATTTCCTAAAAGTGAAGCGTCCTGAAAAAGGTTGACTGTTTTTAACGCTTTTTAATGTGTTTTTTACATTAAAAAGGGCTGTTCTTGTTCTTGTTTTTCAGCAGCGCTGCTGAAATTTTTTTTCGGGTAATACGCCTTCCATTTT
>JAJRVW010000079.1 GCA_024277115.1 Calditrichota bacterium | reverse complement strand
GGCATAACTTAAACCGGCGGCCAGATTAAACGCATCGATAGTTCCCAATGGCTCGGCGGTGGGTACGTTTCCCCGAATATCAATGCCGGGGGTTTGCATAAAATTAAAAGAGAGGGCAAAATTATGATTGCCCTGGGCAAATTGAATTGCCGCATAACTGTGTGTAATATCCAGGATCCAGTTGTTATGAGTTGCAACGATTGAAGGATTTTCTGCTATCGCCAGCAACGAGGGATTATAATAACTGGCAGATGCATCATTTGCCAAAGTGGTGTACATCCCGGCCATTGCCGATGCCCGTGCATCCACATCTATTTTTAACATGGCCAGTCCATTATTATCCTGGGCCGAAAGTGTGCCTATAATTAAGAATGCGCCCATCAATAAATTAAATTTTTTTTTCATATCAACTCTTCCTGATCCTAATGTGTGTTTTATTAACCTTCCAATAAAAACTTAAAAATATATTTCCCATGAAAATAAATGACTTGACCCTTCATCCACTTTAGAGCCAATAAAGGCATAATCTAAATTTGACCGGAACTTGTATAATTTAAAATCAAAACCGGCGCCGGCAAAAAACTGGAATTCCCTGCCCGATTCGCCCTCGGCATCGATCATGCCCAATCTTAAAGCAAGGTTACGTCCGGAAAGCGCTTCAACACCAAAATTATTGGAATATTCCCCGGTAGAACTTACCTCTAAATCATAAGCTGTGTTTATGCCTGCGATGGGTGTTTTATAAAAAACACCGGCACGGATTAGTTTAGGGAATTTATCAGTTGTTGTACCGCCCCGCTTAAAAATCTTCTCCGTATTGGCTTTTAGTTTTGAACCAATATCCTTATAAACCAAACCAATGGCAACGTCTTCTGTTGCCTGGTAAAAAACACCGATATCGCCACCCACACCTTTTGAACTGTAATCAAACTCGCTCGTCCCGTCATTGATTGTCTCGAAGAGCCCTTTAATAGTTAAGCCAATAGAGAAGTTTTCGGTAAATTGCCGTGAGAAGCTGGCGTACACCGCATGGGCGCTTTGATTAATTTCACCCGTATCATTGCCAATAGAATTATAAGACCGGACATCGCCTGTTCCTGTTTTTATCCAGCCGATAGAAAGCCCGGCACCCGGTGGCACACCCATGGAGAATCCCAAAAAATACACATGCCTGTCCTGAGATAAAAAACTATACGAATTGCTGAATACTTTTTCCTGCTGCCTGCCCGAGAGCGCCGGATTATAATAAAAGGAATAACCCCGTGCCGGTGAGGCAACCCCTGTATTACCCATCGCAATGGCCCGTGCGCCCAATCCAAGCCGGGTAAATGAACCGGCATAACGGCCGTTGTGATTGGCGAAGCTTAACCCCATCGATATAAGTACAAAAAGAACTATTTTTTTCATAATTGCTCCACAAACGAAATTTAATTTTTATTAATGATCGTTATTTCAACTAAAACGAAACGGTTAATTGATTACGACAACCTTGCCCCAGCTAACTTTGCTGCCTACTTTGGCCTTAAAAAAGTAGACACCGCTGGCCACTTCTTTTCCTTCCGAATCCCTGCCGTCCCACTTTGCGCTTCTATCGGCAGCGCCAGTGGCAATTTCATTTTCTTTTACAGTGGCCACATATTCCATGGCAAAATTATATATTTTTATTTCCACGCTTGTATTGCCTTCAATATCGTACTGGAAACGTGTATACCCGCTGCGGCTCGGCGAGAATGGCGAAGGATAGGCGTAAACGGATGGCTTAGTTCGGTCCTGCGTCGAAACAAACGAACGAATCACTTTCCAGGTATTGCCCCGGTTATTTGTTGTGGCCAGCCCGCCGGCATTGCCCAGCCACCACCGTGTGTCCCCACTTGTTTTTTGGGTCGCAACAGAAAAATATTCTTCAACCAGAATTTCTTCGCCCGTTTCCGAGTCGATGATTTCGGGTATATTTGACCAGTTTTCACCGCCATCATCGGAGACAAATAAACCGAGATCGGCAGCAACAAAAACCGTCTCACCATCAAATCCAAAATTATGGGCAAAAACGCCTTCCAGGACAACATCCCAGGTAAGCCCGCCATTTGTGGTTTTGCTCACCGCCCTGGTTTCACTCGTATCGGTCGCTTCTACCGTTGCTGCCCAGATTGTATTTGTGGAATCTTGATAGGCCAGCGCCACAACAAAATTTCCGGAGATGGGATTTTCCTGGTTTTGATGTGTAAAGCGCTCCCAGGTGCTCCCATTATCCGTCGACTTGCTGATCCCTTCGGCCGAGCCGTACCATAAGTTGCCATTTTCGGACAGCAGGGAAAATGCACGGTGATTTAGAATATTTAAACTGGAAAAAGGCTGGTTATCGGTGGTGACTACCTGCCAGGTTTGCCCCATATTATCGCTGCGTCGCAACCCGCCGCCAAAGCTGGCAATCCAGATAGTGCTGTCAACAAAAGCAATGTCAAAAGTTAAGTTTTGGACTGTGGTCGTCGTCGGCGAATATTCCGTCTCATCACGCGAATCGACAGGCTGGGCAACATGTTGCCAGGTTTGGCCGCCATTGCGTGTAAAACTCAATCCCCCGCCCGCTGCCAGGTCGTCTTCCTGTGCCGAGGTATCAAAAGCCGTGGCGATCCATAAAGTCGAGTCGTCCATAAAAGCCATGGAAGAAATCCCGCCTTTGGAAAGGTAGGCATCCGATTCAAATGTTTGCCAGGTTTGGCCCTGGTCTTCGGATTTATTGAGCCCAAAACCTGTGGCGGCCCAAACAACACCTTCGCCTACGGTTAAGTCAACAATGCCGTTGCCCAAAAACGCTTGCCCTGCTGCGGTCGATTCGGTCGCAAAATTAAAGCTTTTACTTACGCCGATCTGGGCAAAACTTTGTGCGAAGAATGTCATCAGAATTAAAAATACCATCAAAAAATATGTCATTATTTTACCTCAATTGAATCAATAAGTGCGCTTGAAAGATTGCCTGCTTTATCGCGTAGATAAAATGTAAAAGTGTAAACTCCCGGCAAATTGGTATTATCTACAAGAATTGTTAATGAAAATGTGCCATCACCTTCTACGGCATCGCCCGCTTCGACAAAGGGATTGGCAATATTAAAAGCCAAACCATTATCGACCATCACAAAGGGATTGCCACTGGCCGGGTTGCCATCGGGTTTACTGGAATTAAAATAGACCGAATCAATATCGGCCAGCCCCTGCGGATCGTTTATTTTTGCAGTGATCAACGCCTGGGCAAAGCCTTCTGCAGGCCGCGTAATGCTCTCCGGTACGGTTGTTAAAAGTATCTTGCCTACTTTATTTTCCAGGACTATCTCCTGGTCGATGGCATCACTTTTGGCGCCCACATTATTTTGCGCATAAAAACGCAAGGTGTATGTCCCCTGTTTTCCGGCAGCAAAAGTCGAATCCATTTTATACGTATAAAGCGAATCGCCTGCAAGCAAATCGCCTGAACTGGCCGTGTTGCCGTCATTGGCCATCCGGATTGGTTTGGATAAAACAGATTGGTCGTTTTGACGTAAATCCATAAACATTTTTACAGCGCCAAAAGCATTATCCTTTATAGCTGCCGTCGCTGTAATTATAATGGGCCCGGAGCCACTTGGCAGCAGTGATGGCGCATCAATTTTTGTTACCGATGCCTGTGCCAAAGCAAGAAAAGTAACCGGCTGTTCTATGTTTTCCGCAGCATGGCCGGCCTTATCCATAACCTCAAAAACAAATGTATACTCGCCCTCTTTTAAAGTTATGTCGATCGGTAAAAACACATTGCGAAAAACCCCGTCACCGGCAATTAAATCGGTGGAACCATTAAGCCCGCCATCGTCATAAAGCGAATCGGTGAAAACGGTTTCAGCCGAAGTATTTTTAACTTTCAGAACAACATTTTTAAGATCGGCAGGGCCTTGCGGGTCACTGACTTTAGCTTCAACAAGTGTTATTTCGCCGCTGCTCAAATCCCATTGCTGGTCAAGGCGCACGGAAATAATTTCAGGATTTACTTCTTCCTGAGGTGCGGTGGGTTCATCACTACAACTTTGGGCAAATAGGGTTAATGTTAGAATGGTAAAAATTATTTTATACATTTTAAAACCTACATTATTTACAATACTTTTTATTTTTCACTTGCAAAACCTCTTTTGTAAGATATTAAACATATTGTTTTACCCACCCCAAAACTCTCCCGAGAGGAATTAGATTTTGGGCAAAAGGACAATATAATTCTCCACCTTAATTGGGCTGCCTGTAGAGACGTGATTAATCGCGTCTCTACACACCACGCGTCTCTACGCACCACGCGCCACACACTCTACGCTTTTTCTTTTTTCAGCATCAAGGCCATCCATTCGCCTTCTTGTTTGCTATCCAGAAAATGCCAACCTGCATCGGTGTATTTTTTCTTGATGTCCTCAAAATCAGTCTGCAACAGCCCGGAAAGAACCAGCAATTTGCCCGGCGCGCTATAATCCAGAAAGGGTGTGGCAAGTGTTAAAAGAACATTGCGGTTGATATTTGCTAAAATCAGGTCAAATTTTCTTTTCTCGATCCCCAATAAATCATTGCAGGAAACCTGTACCTGCGATACCACATTATTAAGCAAACAATTTTCCAGCGCGTTATCAATCGCCTCGGGATCATTGTCGAAAGCGATAACCGGCTTTGCGCCTTTTAATGCCGCATAGATCGCCAAAATTGCGCTGCCCGTCCCGGCATCCAAAACAGACATTCCCGGTGAAATTAAATTTTCCATCAGTTCAAGAATAAGCCGGGTGGTTTCGTGATGGCCGGTGCCAAAAGACATTTTTGGCGCAATGGTAATAACGGTTTCATCGGGTTTGGCCTGGTAGTTTTCCCAATCCGGTTGAATAATAATTTTTTCTCCAAGACCAAATATTTTAAAATTTTCTTTCCAGTTTTCATTCCAGTTCTCATGGGCAACTTTTGTAAAAGTTAAATCCTTAAGCTCAATTTTGTTTGATTTTAACAAGCCGAGGAGTGTTTCTTTTTGGTTTTCAGAAAAATCATTTTCAGAAAAATACAACTCAAAGGAAGCATCCAGCTCGGTTATACCCTGGCAACCCAGATTAAAAATCTGAGCAGATATTTCTTCGAGGATTCGTGGCGCGTGGTTTACCGAAACACCAATCCAATTTGTGTGTTTTTGCATGTTTTATTTTTTATTCTACGTTATTTCATGTTCGTATCAAATTGGACTCATTCTCTTTTTCACTCTAAAGTAACAGAATAGCTTATTTTAACCTGAGTTCGATATAAACATCGATTTTATTAATGGCGTTCTTCCAATCCCGGTTTTTATCGGGCAGGAGAGAACGATGATCTTTCAGGACTTATATAACTGAACCAAACCGGACAGAACAATGTTCTGTCACTACAGGGTTTCGTTGTAGATAACCTGCAACACTGTTTGCCCAACGGCCTTTAAACTTTGCGGGCTGCATTTATCCGGCGTATCTTGCAGCGTGTGCCAGTATTTATGCGACTTATCGGGATATTGAAAATCAATAATATCCACAACGGGAATCCCTGCATTGATTAAGGGAATATGGTCATCATTTACCGAAGAGCCTACATTGCGCGTAAATTGCGTGTAGCCCAACTCCTCCGCTGCCGACCATATTTTATCAACTATGGCCCGTGCATAATATTGCGATTGATATTCCACCGGCAAGTCTAAATTTGCATCGCCGACCATGTCCAGCAAAATCCCATAAACCGGCTTATAAGTACCAAGGTTTTTAGCAAAATATTTAGCGCCAAGAAAATATTCATCCAGTGCGCCTTCCGGCCCATAATCTTCGCCATCAAACAACACAATATCGATGCCAACATCCGGAGCTTGATTTTTCATCACCCGCGCGATTTCGAGTAAAACAGCCACACCACTCGCCCCGTCATTTGCGCCTAATATCGGGGTGGATTTATTCTCCTCTATGTCCTGATCGGCGAAAGGACGCGTATCCCAATGGGCACATAATAATATGCGGCGCTGGGCTTTTAAATTAAATGAGGCAACAATATTTGTCATTTTAAAACTTTTTTTAAGACGCGGGTCAAAATGCATAAAAGGCTGTTCCACAACACGTTCTGCATATTTTGTTAATTCTTCTACCAGCCATTGCCGGCACGCGTCATGTCCCTTACTCATTGGGTTACGCGGGCCAAAGGCAACCTGTTTTTCCAGATAGGCAAAGCTACTATCGCCATCAAATTGTGGCGCGGACTGCCCGCAATAAAAAAGAAGGGCCAAAGGCAGAAAGGCTAAAGTTTTAGAGATTTTTCGCATGATTATTATTAATTCCCGATGTAATTATATGATATGATTTTTCTGTTACACCCGTTGGTCGAGGTTTATCTTTTTTTATTACTCCGGCGTGTAAGGATGCCATCACATTAAGTGATGGCATCCTTACAAACCCGAAATAATTTTCTTTAACATTTTAACGGCCTATTATCATATAATTAACTTGCATCCGTCTAATAAGTTAAAATAGTTTAGCCATTATGTGAAATTTATAAAGCCGTACAAAGTCACAAAATTTAATCCCGGATAGCAATATTTACATTTATACCAAACTCGCTATAACTATATTTACCGGAAATTTTATTATTTGTCGCACCCGTTTCAAAAAACATACTCCCCTGTACACGGCTGTTAAATTTATACGTTGCCGACGGCCGTAACTTCCACGAACTATTATTGGATTGCTCCTGAAATTTTGATTTCCCCGCCTGTCGTGTATGGGCTGCATTTTGCGATGAATCGAAGGTCAGGGTAAAATTGATTTCATTTTTAAACGTGCGTCCTTTAAAGGGCCTAACCGGGATAGGAATCTTGAAGCCGGCCTTTGTCGAATAATTCATAGAAACTGTAAAAGAATTGTTTCTTGTACGTGTTGCACTACTGCTTTGCGTAGATGTGCCACTTGGGCGATAAGAGTAATTTGTACTATTGCTCATACGCAGTGTTGCCGAAACACCCCAGACTGTACGAATGTTAAAACCAATTAATGGCGACCAGCTATTGGAAAATGTCTGCTGGTTCGGCTTAAATTTACCTTCGCTGCTTACGGTACGTTTTTCATCATACTTCCCGGAGTGGCCATGATCAATCGTTATTGATTTTGCAAAACTTTTAAAAAACAGAAAATCCTCGACACCGTTTATGGTAACCGACCACTCGGGCACAAAACGCATCAAATCTTTATCCAGGCCCTTAAAATCTTTTAGGGGGTCGTCGCCTAAAGCAAGGTAGGAAATACTGGAACCACCATTACGCGTATTGCCATTATTGGAAATAGATTCGTTTTCCCTGAATGAGTGAGTCAGGTTTACTTTTATCTTTTTACTGATTTTTAAACTGGTTGATGTCTTTAAATTCTGTGTATTTTTAACAACTTGTTTAGGTAAAAAAGTAACTGCCCCTGAGCCCAGCACTGATGTATCTTGTGAAACACCGGCGTTTCTTGTAAAACCAAACTGATAATCCCAACGCGGCATATCCGATAAATATTGATCGTTTAAATTTTGATCGACCGAATATGTAACACTTACATTTTTCCAGGAATTGAAAGCCTCGTACAGGTAGATTAAAGGATTGGGAAAAGATGATCCCTCCTTCTTTTCATTAGCCCCGGTTTTTTTATCGCCCCCTTTTACCGGTGATTTTTTCCGCGGCTTTTTACGCCTTCCACGTGCTTTCTTCTTTTTATCTTTTGGCGAATAGATAAGGTTTACCAATTTATCCGGGCTAATTTTTGCCCCGATCCGCTTGGTAACATTGCTCACCGCCTGTTTGTATTTATAGCTATTTGTAAGTTGATAGCGAAAACCGGCGTCATATTTAAATGTGGGCTTTAGCCACGAAAACAACTTGGGTTTATAGTCGATCGTAAATTTTTGTGATACATCCGTCTCGCGTCCAAAATCCAGTTTGGTAAAAATCCCTTTATACAATTCCATTCGTGAAACAGAATCAAAGTCCGCATCGGTGATATGTGTCCGCGAATAGGTGATATTCATTTTAGGCAAAAAGCGGTATGATGTATTTATTGACCGGGTCGTGCTGGTGTTTTGTGTCTGTTTAACAGTTGCCGTGGAATCGCGCCTCAGATTCTCGGTTTTAGTATCACGTACATTCAGCTTAAGGTTGATGTTATTTGGTGAGTAATAAATCTTTGTATCCCAGATTTTTTTAATCCAGGGCATATTGCGTGCAAATTTAAAGGGCTCAAAAAAGTTTTTGTTACTAAAAGGAATTTTAAAGGTGTAAGCCTCTTTAAATGACCGCGAGCGGTTGTATTCAACGTCCCAGCTCGACCGGTTCTGTTGTGCAAAATCAAAATCCAATGTCACTTGGTCGATGGTATATTTGGGCAGCCAGTGTTTAGATTTACCCCGTTTTCTTATGGTAGTGCCTGCTCCGATATTTTCACTCATACTCACAACATCTTTCAACTCCTTAGGCAATTTTCTTACTCCAAAAAGAGAGGATACTTTCTTGGAAAATGAATCATTATGATAGCCCGTTAAATCATCACTACGTGGCAGATACTTGGGAATATTACGTGTAAAAGAAGCACGCGCATCGATAGGCAAAGATAAATCCCACGAGGTGGGCAGGAACTTATCCAGGTTTAAATTAGCCGTATAACTTTGTCTTTCTGTGGTACTGCCGGAGCCAAACTGCGTGCTTATATTATGGAAGTCGGCATCCTTGCTTTCCCATTGGCCGCTAAAACGCAACACATCAGCCAGTTTAATTGATGTTTGCAATCGCAGCGCCGTTGCTTTTTGTTTGCGCACATCCGAGAGGCGTAACTCGTCCAACCAGATTTCACCGGTAAAATCCGTTCCTGAATTATTCTTTGCCCCAATAATAAAATAACGGATGGTTTTTAGACTGACCGTATTGCCGACTGCGCGATAATAGCCCCCTTTACCATCATTTAAAAACCGTTTTTCGCCACCGTTCAGGCCATCAAGCGATGCCAGTTCGTCCAGATCAATATCAATTTTATTTAACTTGTTCCAACCCAGGTATACGTCCTGGCCGTATTCATAATAGTTTTTATCATCCGAGCCGAAGCGGAGATAAAAAGAAACTTCGGAGCTATCAACATCGGGATTTTCAGGGATGTTCACCCCGCCTTCCAAAGTGTGGCCGTATAAAAACATTTTCAACCTTTTATAGTTTATCATCTCGATTTTACTAAAAAGAGTTTTACGGGCCTCGGCGATAGTACCGGCCGGGAAATCGGTAAATTTCATTACCAATGATTGTTCTTTGGAGCGCGCTTTGGTGATCCTGTCCTTGATGCCGCTTACACCGGGCGGGCTCTCGTAAAATATATTTTCCTCGGTGTTGTAGGTGGCCAAAACAAAAATGGAATCAGCCTTTTCGAATTCAAATGTTGTTGTTTTTGTTGGCCGGCTTTCATGTGAGGCAACGATCGTTTCCTTTCTTATGCCTGTTTCCAACCATTCATTACCCACAAAATCGAAGGCAGCGATAAAAGTCCGGGCGGGCTCTACAATCGTGTTATCAAAATCCGTAATACGCAGACGGGTATTTAAAATTTGCTGAAAGGTTGTTTTATCAGGATTGCCCACGGTTTCGGTTGGTTCGGAAAGTGGAATCCGAAATAAGCGCCAACCTGTTTTTTGACCTTTTAGTTCACCGCTGGTAAAAACTGTTTCGCCTGCAATCCATTTTTGGGCTTCCGGGTCATTGGGATCGAGTGAAAAGGAATAGGTAAAGTATTTATTAAAAAGATTGAGCTGTGTATCACCATCCAAATCTTCCGTATCGGGGTAACGCGCGCCGCTGGCACCGCTATTGCCTTCGGTGCCATTTATACCGCGATAATCCCTGCTATACGGCCAGTTATCGGGTGCTTGATCAATATTTTTCCAATCATCTTCATCGGTGTCGCCAGGTTCGCCTTTGGGGATACCGTCTACACCGGTATCTTCATCATCATCAAGATAACCCAGACCATCTTTGTCTTCTGTGTTCAGTTTTAAGTAACCTTGCAGGCTATCGCCCAAATACCAATCTTCCGAGATCGTACCAATATCCACGTGCATCGTTCCTACCGTGCCATTTACCCACATCTCGATATATTTTGTATTTTGCTGATCGGCAAAACTGATTGTGGAACGCATTATCCCTACCCAGGCCGAATCTTTATCGGCACCTTCGTCCAGATAATATTCCAACCCAAGCACATCGGTGTTCTGCCCGGTTTGCGAGTTTACGTCCCGCTCCGGCCATATATTTTGGATAGCAACTTGATTGTAGGGGTTAAACCAGGTAAGGTTGGCACGGGTTTTATCAAGCTCTACGGCATAATTAGTCAATTCATCCAAATGTGGCATTTTTACCGGCGCACTGGCCATTGTCCATGTGCGGTAACGGATACCAAGGGTGGTCGTACGCTTGCTGCCCTCAAAATCATCCACATAGGCCACACCGTTATTATCGCCCGTGGAAGCGCTGTTCAATGTATTCGGATCGGGAATAACCTGGGCAAATTCGCCCTCGATATTAAAAATGGATTCATCACTTGTCTCAATAAAGGGCAAAGCATCCACGGCATCGGTTAAGAAGCGTGGTTTAAATTTAAAAGCGGCATTAACATCCCAAACAAAGTTTTGAAACGGTTCCTGCCCTACGCGCACACGGCGGTCGATTGTAGACTTGCTCATGTACAAAGCGGTTGCGCCTAAAAATGAATTATCTAAAAATTTATATTCTAAACGGCCACCCAGGATTGTTTTTTTATCCAACTGAAAAAGGTTTGCCCGCTCATATTTTATACTTATCTCCGAGCTGCTCCGCTTGGCCTCGTTGGATAAAAGGGAAAGTTGACCACTAAAATAATCGATGGTATAATCTTTGTCACGTACCAAAGTTTTGCCATTTAGGGTAACAACATCGCTACCTTCTAAAACATAAAATCCCAGATCGAAGGAGGATTTTGTACTTTTAGAATTCACGATAATTGTGAACTTACTTTGCTCAAGGATATCTGTCGGGTTTGTCAATTCATAAATATCAACGCGCTGGCTTTCCGCTAGGTCCGGAAAATTACCTTTGGGATTTGGATTAAATGGTTCAAGATCGGGAAAAATTAAAACACCTTTGGCAAGATTAATAAATAGGGGGTTCAAATCTATCTTTTCATCCGGCACCGGTTCTTCGTTTGTATTTAAAATGTCCAGCCCAAGCAAAGTGATTAAAACATTACCTTTCTCATCCGTGGTCAACTCATTATCCCGCTCTACTATTTCAAGCTCAAACCCATCTTGTTGGATATTTGAACCGCCCAATGAATACACATTGCGCATCATTAAAGGCCAGGTAAGCGAGTCGTCCGGAGTTTGTGTTTTTTGTTTGATCAGCTTTAACCAAAGGACACCACTTGTATCGGCGGCCGTTAATGTACCTACTTCGGAAAGCGGAGCAGAACGCCGATAGGCAATGGCCAACACCTGGGTTTGCCCAATATTTTGGTTTACCCAAAAGAAACCCCGGTATGGATCATAACTGTATTGATCGGGTGTCAATTGCTTAAAATCACCCTTATAAATTGTTCGGTCGGTCGGGTCGGGCTCATACGTTGCGGGATCTTTGTCAGCCCACTTGTTTTTATTACTGGGATCCAAAACCGCAAGGCCGGTGCGGCGCGTAGGGTCATTGGATAAAGCCGATATCCAAACTTCAAGCTCCACAACATCTTCCCCAAATGGCGCCACAAATTGCTGAAAATTATCCTGGTAACGCTTATCCCAGTTATCACGAAAACCTTGATCTATAAAATAATAACGGTCTTTTATAAAATCTATATCCCGGATCCGGGTTTTAGAAGCGCTGGAATTACCTGAAATTTTTAATTCCTGCTGCTGCCCTTTTTCGATTGAGGCAATGGTGGTTAAACTAAGGTTGCCCATGCGCATTTGGGATTTTAACCCGAACAGGCCCTTATTTTGCCCACCAAAAATAACATACTTAGTAGAGGGAAGGGAAAGGGAAATATTACCCGCCTCGATTTTTTCGACAATTTCGTCTTCCTCGCCATCGTAGCGCAGCTTAAGGGTGTTGTCAATATCAGTAACCGCTTCACTGTTTTGCTGAACGGAAACGGTTACTTTCTCACCAATTTTTCCTTCAACGGTAAATTGCTGGGTTTGGTTAAAGCGCGGACTAAAACGGTTTTGGTTTTCGCGGGCGGTAAGTTTGGAGCCGGAGCGGTCTTCTGTCCTGCCGGAAAGGTCGAAGGAAATATTACCTGTAACACGCAGGCTAATCCGGTCCGATCCGAAAATCCGGGTAAAGGTTTCACTTTTAATGCGGAAGGGAATATCAAGCTCGATGGCGCCAAACTCAGCTTCTTTCTGATTTTTTATGGCATCGCTGAACGTCTTCTTGACCATCTGACGTTCATTGAATTTTAGACGCTGTTTTACATAATGATCCAGATCGACGACAATGGGAAAAAAATACTCCACATCATCCATAGTTTCTTTAACAGAAATAAAATTACCGGTAGAATCGAGCGTGACGCTACGTTTATATTTACCGGGTTTTTTGGCAAAAAAAGTGGAGTCTACCGCGTACGCTTCCATTCCAAACAATTCTTCTTCAAAAAGATTGACTGTTCGGGGCGGTGGCGGCAGTTTTATTTCAAACTGGGCAAAAATATAATTTGGTGTTAAAAAAAGAGACAGGCCAAGCAAAATCAAGGAATGACGAAGTCTCCGTCCCAGAGAACTAGTTATCATATAACTTCTTCAAAACAGGATAAAACTGGGTAGCAATATTATATAGGGACGGCTCCGTTTATTAAACTTTTTTTGATTGGGGCAAATTTAATTCTTACAGGTAACTTTATCAAGGGGTTTTTACCACTCTTTAAAGAAAAAATAGTTCTTATTTAAATTAAGTTTCTTAAGATTTCAGTGCTGCGATCAATAGTTTTAATACAAATTAAACTTTTTTTTGATCCTCTTTCTTTTATCGGGTTTCAAAAGCAAATCCATTAACTTAATTTTTCTGTACGATCCTGAAATTTTAATTTGGAAACATGCTTCTGGCAAAGCCGCCGATAATCGCAATATGTGCTGCAAATTTGATCATCAGGAAATTTAGTGTGGGTAAACTTTCCTTCAAATAATTCCCGTTGTTTTTTAAAGGCCAATTCTTTGGAATATTCGATGAGCGCGTCAAAACCAAGTTGCTCGCCGTTCACTTCCGAAAATTTACTGGGCAAGGCCACATTGGAGTTCTTTTTAAAAAACGGGTATTTTTCACCATCGGCCATCCCGCCGTCCCTTTTGCAGTTTTTCGCGTCTTTAACCTGGTAATACCCGCCGTAAACCACCGTCTTGTCCGGACCCAAAAATTGCTCCACGGCCAAAATATAAAGCGGAAGTTGAAAGCTTAAACCCTGGGCAACCGGCTTGGCATTTTTGCCTTTAATGCTGCCTGTTTTATAGTCAAACACAATGGCCTGCCCCGTTTTGGGGTCAATATCGATCCGGTCAATCTTGCCGTTAAAAAGCATTAGCCCGCCCGCATCGTTTTTCAGCTGTAACAGATTTTTCACGCTGGCCGGGTCAACCGAGCTGCCCACATTCATACCAAAACAAAACTCAAAATGGGCCGGGAGATAACCCGTTTTGGAAATTTCCTCCTGCTCAATTTCGAGAAATTTCAATAATAAGCCCGGCTCGCCTTTTTTCCAAAAATAGCGCATTTGTTCAATTTGCCAGAAAAACCCATCAAAAGGTAAACGCGCCAATTCCTCTCTGGCGATGGCATAAAACAACTCCAGATGTGTTTGCGGGTTTTGCAGCGCGTTTAATTTACGCAGTTCCGAATAAAAACGAAACAAGGTTGCATGGACGGCATTGCCCCTTTCTATCGGGCTTAGCTCTTCATTAAAAACCGGCGTTTCCTCCAAACGGAGCAGCCGTTTTAAGAAATACATCATCGGGCAAAAGGCGTAATCTTCAAGCTGGCTGATGCTCCACTTATGCCCCTTAAAATGTTCAAAAAGTGTTTTTTGGATTGTTTTATTGGAACTTAAATTCCCTTCATAAGCGGCGGGCTTGCTGCTTAACATCAAACGCTGCCTTTGGGTCTCGATCTGGCTGAGAATCAGTAAAATAGCATCCTGGTTTTCCTCACTGTCCATAGCCTGCATAATAGCCAAAGCCTGGTCAAGGTTTTGCTCCTGGATGGCCATACCAAACAGTTCCCACAAACGGCTTGGGCTGATTATTTCATTCTCCGGCAGCAAACCTGCTTGTTCGCGCGGCTCGATTACCTGCACCTCGCAGCTTTCTTTAAGGTCTTCCAAAAAAGTGGAAGGTACCAGCGCCGTGTCACCGGAAAATCGCGGGGAAGTAAGCACCACTTTTTTATGTGCCGAAACAAGCAAATTATAAAACATAAAACGGTCTTGCGCTAAAAGTTCTTCGCTGGCAACAAGTCCCATTTTTTCACGATTGGCATCACTTAAAAAGATGTCCGCCGAGGAGGAACGCGGGAAATCGCCATCCACCAGGCCGCCCATAAAAAGCAGGTCATAATCCAAAGCCTGCACTTCCAGCCGCGGCATCACCTGCACGGCGGCAACCGGCCATTCGGTTAAATTATAGACCGCATTGTTTACAGCCGAGGTTAAATTTTGGTACCATTTTTTCAGTTCAATGGCTTCATCTTTAAACAGGATTTGCATGGACCAGGAAAATTGCTCAATTATTTTTATAAAGCGGTTATATGCCCGGAACTCCTGCTCACGCTGCTGTTCATTAAGAAAATCATTTCCATTTTCATACCAGTCCAACGCCCCGCATTTTTCCAGCAAATGCAGAAAATCATTTTTAAAATTTGAAACAGTCCGTTTCTGATTGTTAAAATCATAAAAAGGTTTTAAAAAAAATTTAAGCGCTGCAATTTGTTCAGCTAATTCATCGGTCATTTTCTCACCACGCCTCTTTTGGCTTTTTAGCAGACGCGCCTCCCAACCCGCTGTAAGGTAGCGCACCCGGTTGTTTATGATCGCTTTATACAGCAGGCTAAAATTTAAATCTGTTTGCGCTAAAAAAGGGGATTGCAGCAAACTGAATACACGGCCATACTCAAAATTTTCGTTGATCAAATCCAACAGGTTCAGCAAATTGGCAATAAGCGGCGATTGTTTTAAAGGGTAGCCGGTGGAGAGGTTAAAAGGAATGCCAAATTCTTTAAAAACCCGGCGGATGTCCGGCACATAGTTTTCCAGCGCGCTAAATGTAACGGCGATCTTATCCAGCGTAAACTGCCCTGCGCCGTGCAAACGATGGATTTCCTGCGCGATGCGCACAACCTCGTCAGTGCGGTCATTACAAACCATGTGGCAGATGGATTCTTTTGCATCAAAAAGTTCTTTGTGCTGCCCTCGGTTAAACAAATTTTGGGCGAGGCGGTCATCGTGCTCCAGCAAGACAATCTCCGCCCCCATGTTTTTAAAACGGGTATAAGCCGGGGCAGTGTGTTCAAATAATGCCCTGTTTTTTGGTGAAAATTCCAGTTTTACCGAGACCGAAGCCCATTGGCATGTTTTCTCGATAAACGTATACATGGCCGGGGTAAACAGGCCGTAACCACTAATAAAAATATTTTCCAGTCCGGGCCATTGCCTATTAAAATGATCCTTATCCAGCATAAGGGCAGCCTGGTGCATGGCCTGGGGCATATCGATATAGCGCGTGCCCATGGTCTTTTCCAGCTCCTGTAAAATGAGGACAAAATCGTTAAATTTTTCCGCTTCAATTTCCAGCGCTTCCGCATCCCTGGCTCCCAACTCATTGGCCGAGTAGCCAAAGCGGCGCAACTCGCTGATCATTTTTGTAACCTTTTGGACAAGGCGGTTGGGCGGTGAGCTTGTTTTGGGGAAAAAGGAAAACCGGTCCGAGAGTTTTTTTAAGGTTTCTTCAATCAAAAAGACCATTAAATCGCTGGAGATAACCGTTTTACTTTTGGGGGTTTGATTATAAAGATCGAGCAAAAGGTTATCAAACGAAAATAAGGGTGGCGCCGCCAAAACTTTATTGGGTGCGGTCCGAATGAGTTTACGGGTTAAAAGCCGTACGGCACGGTTTACCGGCACAAGGGCCAGCCATTTTTTTTATTGGCCTGCACAAGGTCGGTAATCTCATTCTGGAAAAAATAATAATCGGGTTTGGGCCCGCAGATTAGTTTTAGGTTTGGCATGTGCAAAGGTCGGGTTTCTGTAAAAAAGAGTCAAACAAAAAAACAACATGTAGTACGCGGGTTGGCTTTATTCAATAATTTCCTTTACCCGGCCTACCTCGCCACTTTCCAAACGCACTTTTATGCCATGCGGGTGGTTGGGCGATTTTGTAAGAATATCTTTAACGGTGCCTTCGGTCAGTTTGCCGCTGCGCTGGTCTTTTTTGAGGACAATTTTTACATCAACTCCCGGTTTTATATTGTTTCGAACTGAGCCATCCATAAATATTCCCCGATTAATATTTTAATAGTTATCCAATAATTAGCTATATTTTAAAAGTCTTTAAATCCTTGCCCCAAATTGAGGAAAAAGATGTTAGCGGAACCTGTCCTTCTGAAAGAATCTTTTTTCTAATATAGAAGATAATTCTTGTGCCGTAAAAAGATTCTTTCAGAAGGACAAATTTGGATAACATAGACAGTCCCAAGAGATTTACCCAAATCGATACGCAATTATAAACACTTTTATTAACATAAAACAAAGACACGAAAAATGATAGAACTTGGAAAATACAATCTGTTAAAAGCCATTCGTAAAACGGATAATGGTATCTACCTGGAAGACCAGCAGGAACGCGAGGTTTTGCTGCCCAATAAATACACGGATGGCGTAAACATTGGCGATGAGATCGATGTATTTATTTTTAATGATTCCGAAGACCGTTTAACGGCCACACACGCCAAGCCAAAAATCGAATTAAATGAATTTGCTTATTTAGAGGTAAAAGAAGTGACCCGTTTTGGCGCCTTTCTGGATTGGGGACTGGAGAAAGACCTGTTTGTCCCTTTTAAAGAGCAGCCAACCAAGATGCTTGCGGGCAAAAAATACATTGTTTATCTATATCTCGATCATCAAACCGACCGGCTGGTGGCCTCGGCTAATTTTAACCGTTTTCTGGAAAAGGACGACGTTTTTGTGGAAGAAGGGGAAAAAGTGGACTTGCTCGTTTTGGACGAGACGGAACTTGGCGTAAACGTGATTATCAATAATATGCACCGGGGGCTTATCTTTAACAACGATATTTTTAAACTAATAAAAACAGGCGATAAGCTGGAAGGTTATATCAAAAATATCCGCCCGGATAATAAAATTGATGTCACACTTCAGCAACAGGGTTTTGCCAATATTGAGCCCAACGCGCAAAAAATTTTAGAACTGTTAAAAAAGGAAAATGGTTATTTGAATTTGACAGATAAGAGCGATCCAGCGGAGATTACGGCGCGTTTGGAGATGAGTAAAAAAACATTCAAAAAAGCTATCGGGGCTCTGTACAAGAAAAAAATTATCCGCCTTGAAAAAGACGGGATATATCTTATCGATTCCGAACAATGATAACCACCCGTCATGCTAAGGTATACATATTTTACCACTGAGAGCACATAACACACTGAGGGTTTTTCTTGTTCACAATCTCACGATTGGGAACGCACATGCTACGAAACTGTGTTTCGGAAAAGGGAACTAAATAGATAAATTTGAAAGCTCTTCTAAAATCATCTTAACGATTTCAGGGGGTTCAAATCCATCACGTTCAATAATAATCGGTGCCGATTCGTAAATTTCCCGTCGTTCGTTTAGCAATTTATCGATTTTAGCCAGAAGGTTTGCTTCAAAGTTTTCATCGCGTTCAACTTGTAACAAAGGCCGTTTGGATGAATTTTTTACTCTTTCAAAAATATGCTGTGGGCTGCTTTTTATATACACAGTAAGGCCAAACTTATCGGCTAATTTCTTGTTATCGGGATTGATAAATGCGCCACCACCAAGGGCAATTACCGCGTGTGGATTTGCATGGATCAATTGGGCAAAAACCGCGTGTTCCATTTTCCTAAATGTCGCCTCGCCTTCATCATTAAAAATGTCGTTTATTTTTCTTGCCGTGGCCTGCTCGATAATTTTATCCGTGTCAAAAAAAGGATATTTTAGTTTTTCTGCTAAGCGTGGGCCAATTTTGCTTTTACCCGCCCCCATAAATCCGTTTAAAAAGATTCTGTCTTTTTGCATATTAAACTAAGCTCATCTGTTCTGCTTTTTTTTGCATAATATTGCGGATAAATTTTTTACGGTGGTGCACGCAAGGCCCCAGTTTTAAGATAGCATCTAAATGCTGTTTCACGCCGTAACCTTTATGCTTTTCAAAACCATATTGCGGGAAATCATTTGCAAGTTCGGTCATTAAATTATCGCGATAAACTTTTGCAAGGATGGAAGCAGCAGCAATGGAAGTGGAAATTCCGTCACCTTTAATAACGGCCTGCCCTGCCAAAACAGGGCCTTCTTCCTGATAAAGAAAAGTAGGAAAATCACGGCCATCCACCAATAAAAAATCGGGTTTTAACGAAAGTTGATCAACCGCGCGGCGCATGGCCAAAAAAGTTGCCTGAACAATATTCAAGGAATCGATTTCTGCAAGGCTTGCTTCGGCCACAGCCCAGGCAAGCGCTTTTTCTTTTATTTGGGGCTCCAAAATGAGGCGCGTTTTTTCGGTGAGTTTTTTAGAATCATCAAGCTTATAGATTTTTACTTTTGGGTTTAAAATAACAGCCGCTGCTACAACCGGCCCGGCTAAGGGACCACGTCCTACCTCGTCAATCCCTGCTAAAAAAACTATCCCATCTTTCCAAAATTTTTCATCAAAACTATGTGTCATTAATAAAATTTACACCTATGTTTTCCCTCTCAGCCTGTCTCTTCTGAGAGAAACAGAATACTTAATCCACGTTTCAATTTTCGCTTCAGTCCAAAAGCTAAATCTCGCCACGTTTTAAGGTTTGTTGTTGATGCTTTTTTGCTTCAAACTTTTCAACAATCAGTTTTTCAACAAGCGCATAATCAATTTTCTCATCGCAGGTAAAAACATCTATGGCGGCATAGCCGTGTTCCGGCCAGGTATGGATGGTAAGATGGCTCTCGGCAATCACCACCACGCCACTCACGCCATGTGGGGAAAAATGGTGAAAGGATTTACTGACAAATGTGGCCTTGATCCGGTCGACCACATCCAAAAGAATTTTTTCAATGACCGGGATTGAATCGAGAATATTGCGCGGGCACACGTACAATTCTAAAAGCATGTGCCGGCCTAAAGGAGCATTCATTATTTTTCCTATTAATGAAAATTGAAATCTGAAACTTGAAACTAAATTTTTCCCATTTTCTCCAAGTTTCAATTTTCGAGTTTCAAATCCTACTTTCCGCCGGCCAATTGTTTTTTCATCGCTTCCAGTTTGGCGGTCACTTCCGATGATGCGCTGGATGTGCCCAATGAAGCAAATTCTTTTTCCAGGGAATCACCCGTTACAGACTCGGCCATTTCTTCTGCGGCATCGGCTTCAAAACTGGCCCTTTCGGCCTTGGCTTTCATGCGCGCCATTAAATCATCCGCACTTTTATCGCCCGACATTTTTGCCTTGGCTTGATAAATTTGTTTTTTAACTTCCGCGGTCTTGGATTGGGCAATAATAAAATCTTTATTGCGTTTAAATTCTGAAAGTTCATCTTCCATTTTTACAATTTCAATTTTTAGCTGGTCTACGCTGGCTTTTTGCGTTTTCCAGGTTTGCTCAAGGCTGGTTGATTTCGATTCATGTTCCTGTGAACGGTTTAAAGCTTTTATGGCCAGTTCTTCATTGCCAACTTTTAAAGCTTGTTGGGCCTTTGCTTCCCAATTGGCCTTTTCATTTTGCTCTTTTAATAACAAAGCTTTGGTTTGGCGCTCGGTGGCGATGACGGACATAACCGATTTTTTTGCTTCCCCGATTTGCTTGGCCTTGTCTTTAATGGCTTGCTCCAACATTAATTCCGGCTTTTCAAGACCATCCACAATTTGATTGGCTTTTGCTTCGCCGATCTTAAACATTCTTTTAAAAATACTCATTTTTCACTCCTGCAATTTTTTTACTAATTTTTGTTGATATGAATCAGAAAAGTGTTTATTCAATTATTTTCCCATAAATCCAGCTAATAAGCCTTCCGCCTTATCCACGGCCAACTCCATCGCATCAAAAACCGCTAAAAGTTCCTGATCGTTCAAATCACCCGTCTCACGGCTTTCCACCAAAACCAGGTGCGGGTCATCGGGGTTGCTGTTATTTATACCAAAACTTACGGGAAGCACCTCGGTATTCATGTCCAATAATTGGAAATACATATCCTTATTGGCAAATGCGTTTACGTTGCCCAAGTCCACTTCAAAATACATATTGCCATTATTGATGCTAATATAAACCGGCAATTCCCCCGCTTTTTGCACACGCAGTATGTTTTCTCCAATTTCCTCTACAGAATAATCATTATGCTCGAGAAAAGGGACAAGATCGGCTTCTCTTCTTGAAGCAATTTTTATTTCGCTCATATTTAATTCTCCTTGGTTTTAAACTTAGTTTAACGGCTTCTATAGCGTTGTATTATTTATTTTTAAGATTTTTGCGCCTCGGTTTGGAACTGGTCAAAATCAGCGCGGGAATTTGCCAACACGATTAGTTTGTCATTATCTTCAATTGAAAAGGTTTTTTCCGGGTTCATAATGGACTGTCCCCTGCGTTTTAAACCAACCACCTGGATCGGTTTATTAAAATCGATGGCCTTGCGTTGCAAATCACCAAACGACAGGCCACCCAGATCAGAATCTAAAATATAAAACTGGCTGCCCGATTCGTTGCTTAATATTTCATGAAAAACATCATGCAGGCCGGGGTACATAAATTCCTGTGCGATCAGCACATCCATTATTCCGTCGGCACTCACAATGGCATCGACCTTGGAGCGTTTCATCATTTTTAGATTGTTTTGACTGACCATTTCCACAACTACTTTAATCGGTCTTTTTTCCTCGCGTTCCATCATCTCGATCTGTGTACCGATGGCAAAGGTTTTTGTATCGGAACCGGGGTCTTCTGTGTCTTCGGCCAAGATAAACACACCGGCACATTCCAGAACATTGGCCCTTAACAGCACATCTTCACGTACCGGATCGCCTTTTACAAAACTGATTTTCTGTTCAACTAAACTTTCAGGTAAAGTTTCCAAATCATTTGTGACCAGCACAAACTCACATTCGCCATAGCGTCGGCTGCGTTTTAGCTCATCTTTTAAACGCAGGATTTTTTGATCGCCCGGGAAATTGCAAACTATGATGTGATTTTTCATTTTTATCTCCAACAATCCTTTTCTTTTTTTAGAACCACGCTCCAGCATACTTTCGGCCACAACGCCAACCAAATACCCGATGATCCCAATCCCCAGCAACATGGTTGGATATGAAATTAAAAAACGGCCAACAGAGGTTTGGGCATAAAAATCACCATAACCGACTGTTGTCATGGTTACCATTGCCCACCAGATAGCGTCTAAAAAAGTCAGTTCTGTTTGTACATCTTTTTCGGCATAATAAAAAAGCGCGCCAAAAAGCAGGTTTAAAATCAACGCCAAGCCAATTACACGTATAATATTTGTTTTGGTTGTGTTGGCAAAGATTTTTTTTAATATTTTTATAAATATGCTCATAATAAATTGCGATATTGTTCTAATCGATCAGGCTTTAGAACTTATCACGCTTTAAGCTCTTCAACAGACCGGTATTTAGTGTCCATATATCAAAGTAGCAAAATGTCTAATTTGTCTTGCTGACCCCGCCTCTCTTTGGCGGGGGAAGCATCCCAATGTTTATCAAATCCTGAAGCGTCCTGAAAAAGGTTGACTGTTTTTAACGCTTTTTAATGTGTTTTTTACATTAAAAAGGGCTGTTCTTGTTCTTGTTTTTCAGCAGCGCTGCTGAAATTTTTTTTCGGGTAATACGCCTTCCATTTTCGCTG
>JAJRVW010000078.1 GCA_024277115.1 Calditrichota bacterium | reverse complement strand
CTTTTGTGAACACGCCCTCAAGAACTTCGGCAACAACTTTCCTCTTGAAAACCTCACTATATCTCTTTGGCTTGTTTTTGCTCATTTTTTGTCCTGGTTTTAGTTGACTGGTTTAGTCAACCTATTTCAGGACTATACAATCAACTATGGGATTCTTCCCCCGCCGGAAAAGAGGCGGGGTCAGAATGACAAGCCTTGGCTTTTAGGGTAGCTCAATAATCTATTTATAAAAGGAACCTTCACCCTTTTCAATCTTAACCAAATAATCTGCCGGTTTAAAACGGCTGCCAAATTTCTTCTCAAAATCGGTAAGTGTGGCAATCACTTTTTCCAAACCTTCGCTATCGGCAAATTTAAGCAATCCACCCCGGAAAGGTGCAAAGCCGGTGCCAAAAATCATACCGATATCCACATCCCGCGCGCAGGAGGCAATGCCATCTTCCAGGCAACGCGCCGCTTCATTGATCATCGGGTAGACCATGCGCTGCTGTAATTCTTCTGTGGATAGTTCTGTTTTCTCTTTGTGTTTTATAAAAGTTTCAACCATTGGATCGTATATTTTTTTGCGGCCTTCGTATTTGTAAAAGCCGATTTTATTTTTCTTGCCGAGGCGGTCTGCCCGCACCAAATTATCCAGCAAGTCCGATTCGGCCATACGATCGGCCATGGTTTGGCGTAAAATTTTAGCCACCTTTGCCGCCACATCAATGCCAACCTCGTCAAATAATTCGATTGGCCCCATGGGCATGCCAAATTTTTTCATGGCCTTATCAAGTTCCTGGATCGAGTGCCCTTCTTCTAAAAGTGAAACGGCCTCTACCATATAGGGCAGCAAAAGCCGGTTGACCAAAAAGCCCGGGCCGTCGTTTACAACAATCGGTGTTTTACCTGTTTTTTTACAGAGCTCAAAAACCGTGGCGATGGCTTTGTCGCTGGTTTCTTTGCCACGGATAACTTCAACTAAAGGCATTTTATGAACAGGGTTAAAAAAGTGCATTCCGGCAAAACGTTTTTTATTTTTTAGGGCCGGCGACATATCATCAATAAGCAGGGAAGAAGTGTTGGAGGCGATAATCGTATCTTTGGAAACATGCTTTTCAAGATCGGCCAATACTGATTTTTTGATGTCCAGGTCTTCCACGATTGCCTCGACTACAAGGTCCGTATTTTTGAAACCGCTATAATCGGTGGTGCCGCTGATACGCAACATAATTTCGCGATATTTTTATTTGGTCAGCCTGCGCCGTTTTACTTTTTCTTTTAAAACGCTTGCCGCCTGCTGATATGCTTTGGCCACGGCGTCGTGGTTGATGTCTTTTACGCGTACATCAATGCCCTTGGCTGCAAAAAGCTGGGCAATGCCGCCGCCCATAATACCCGCGCCAAGTACGGCTGTTTTAGTTACCTTGTCCGTTTTAACCGTTTTTTTGGAGGTGCCATTTTCTTTTTTGATTTCCTCGGTCCAAAGAAAAATTTGTACCAGGCTTTTACAAATCGGGGTCACGATCAAATCACCCAACGCGCGGGCTTCTATCTCCAGGCCTTTTTGCAAGGGCATCCCAACCGTTTGTTTCAAGACTTTTAATATCCGCAATGGGGCGGGATAATGACCGCCGGATTTTTTCATTACCATTTTCTCTGCCTGTGAAAACATAATGTTACGCCCGACCGATGTTTTCTCCAGAGCAGCGCTGGCCAATCCTTTGGGGTTACGCTGTTTTATGTATTTTTCGGTTTTTCCGCTGATTATTTCATTGGCAAATTTGAGGGCGTCTTCCAAAACCCACTCGGCAGTAATAATTTTATCGATTATCCCGGCGCGGTAAGCACGTTTGGCATTGAGGTTTTTCCCGGTCAGGATAAAATCCAATGAGCGTTGCAGGCCAATTAAACGCGGCAGACGCTGTGTGCCGCCCCAACCGGGCAGGATGCCCAAATTTACTTCGGGCAGGGCAATTTTTGTTGCCGGGCTATCCGTGGCAACACGGTAGGTGCAGGCCAGGCTAAGCTCGGTGCCACCGCCCATACACGCGCCATTAATTACCGAGATTGTCGGGAAGGGCATTTGGGCAAATTTGTCAAAAACAGATTGGCCACGCAAGGCAACCTGATAACCCACTTCAGGATCGGTTAAATCCTTTATTTCGCTGATATCGGCTCCGGCGATGAAAATCGGGCTCTCTTTCCCACTCATAAAAAGCAGGCATTTCAAGTCTTCCGATTTAATTTTTTCGGCTATTGCTTCCAGCTCTTCCATAACCGGTGTGTTAAATTTGTTGACCGATTCTCCGGGAATATCAAAATAGAGAATCCCGATCCCGTCGTCTCGTTTTTCAAAAGTGAATGCATTTTTCATATTAATTACCTTTTATGTTTTGCCTGTTCTTTTGGTTGGGGCGTATGGCAATGCGCCCTTACTTTCGATTTCTATTATATCGCCGTTTGGAAACGGCTCCTACCACATGTTGGGGAGGTATGCAATACGCCCCTACATTTTCTATCATTTTGTGTAATTAAAACTAATTCATCCGCTCTACAATAAATGCCGCGCCTTGCCCGCCGCCAACGCACAATGTGGCCAGGCCAATATTTTTGTCACTTCTTTTGAGTTCGCGTAAAACGGTGTGTACCAGCCGTGTTCCCGATGAACCCACCGGATGGCCCAGGGCAATTGCCCCGCCGTTTACATTTAATATTTCAGGATCAATCGCGCCCAGGGCTTTATCCATATCAAGGTATTTTTTGCTTAGTTCATCCGATTCAAAGATGCGCATATTGGCGATAACCTGCGAGGCAAAAGCTTCGTTAATTTCAATACGCTCGATATCATTCATGGTCATCCCCGCTTTTTCCAGGGCAAGTTTGGTGCTGTATGCCGGGCCAAGTCCCATCCGTTTTGGATCGAGTCCGGCATAGGCGAAGGATTTAATCCGGCCAATGGGTTTGTAGCCCATCGCTTTGGCTTTTTCTTCTTCCATCACCAAAACCACGGCCGCGCCATCGGTAATCTGGCTGGCATTACCGGCTGTTACCGTACCGTTATGTTTATCAAAAACCGTTCGCAGTTTTGCAAGCGCCTGCATGTTTTGACCAGGGCGTACGCCATTGTCATAATCCAAAACTTTTTCATATTTGGGCGGGATGGAAACGGGCATGAGCTCATCCTTATAAAAGCCGTTTTTTTGCGCCGCTTCTGCCCGGTTGTGGCTTTGTACGGCAAACTGGTCTTGCTCTTCGCGGGTAATTTTAAACTCGCGCGCCAGCAGTTCCGCCGTGTCGCCCATGTTCATGCCACAGAAGCCATCGGTAAGTCCAAGCTGCAATCCAACAACCGGTGTTAAAAAGTTGGGTTTAAAGCCGGCCATCGTGCCCACTTTTTGCCCCATCGAACGTGCCTTAAACATGGCGCCAAACCAGCGTGTGGCCGCTTCGTTCCACATCAGCGGGATTTTTGTCATGCTTTCTACGCCACCGCTAATGTACATTGCGCCATCGCCAACCTGAATGCGGTACCAGGCATCGGAAATAGACTGCATGCCGCTGGAGCAATTGCGCTGCACGGAAAATGCCGGAACCTTTTCCGGAACGCCGGCGAGCAGGGCGATATTACGGGCAATATTTGTGGCTTCGGGCGGTTGGGCCACATTTCCGATGATTACCTCGTCCAGTTCGGCAGGATCAAATCCCATGCGTTCAATAAATTCTTTTAGCAGGATACCGCCCAGTTCATGCGCGGGGATGCTGTTATAAGCCGTGCCCATTTTGGCATAGGGTGTGCGCAAACCATCTACAATGACTACATTTTTCATAAGGGCCTCAATTAATTGAAAATTGATTATTGGTAATTGTCTTTTAATATATGATTGATCTTAAAATACTTTTATTGCATAAGTGGCGGAATAACATAATTTTTTATCACGAATAGATTCTGTTTTCGGCAAATTGTTTGACATGCATAGTATTTTTTTAAAAATATGAGGTTCAACTGTAAATTCAAAATAAAAAATAGAGCAATCCCTTAACTTTTTTCCTTACAGTGTAATTTAATTCAGATATTTTTTTAGTAAAATACTGCAACAAGATTGGATATTTGCTAAAACGCAGGTTATATTATCCCAAAACAAACCAGTTAGGAGACACCATGAAAAAGTATATTTTAATTAGTCTTTTTGTTTTGACCCTGCTATTTGCAGACGAAGGATATATTAATTCATCAGGCCAAAGGGGTTTGGCCAATGGAAATAAGATTACTGTTGAAGTTTCAAATCTGGGATCGTTCTCCTCACCGGGGAACCGGGTTACCGATTTTGTTTGGAAAGGAGTGGGCTATGCTTATGAGTTTGGGATGTTTGTTGGTGCGGAAGTACCCGTCCCGGAAGGAAGCCACGAGGATGTAAAGTTTATTGACGGTGCGTGGCGGGCACATATCATTACAGATGGCATGAGGTCAAACGGTGGTGAGATTTCTACTAACGGGATTGAGCGCTGGGCATGGCAACCACTGATCCAGTCAACTAATACTAATTTGGAATATCAAGACCCGCTTTATGGTTTCCTGGCCAAGAGTGATGATATCGACAAGGACGGTGACGGCAAACCCGATAGCTGGCCGGACTCATGGAACGATACCTGGCCCGGAAAATGGAGAGATGGGGAAGCCTTGGGCGATCAGGAAATAATTTATGGCATGCATGACCGGGATAATAAAGAGTTTGAATATTATCCTTTTCCAGAGGATTCCACAAAAAAAAGGGTTAGGTCTGGAGGTGGAAACACGCATTGTGCAGTACAGCTCTGAGCTCTATGAAGATGCGTTATTTGTGATTTATGAAATCAGCAATGTCAGCGATAAAGATTTGGATAAGGCACTTATCGGCTTTTGGGGCGACCCGCATATCGGCGGCCCGGATGATTGGCGTGACGATTGGGCCAACTTTGACCGCTCCTTAAATATTGCCTATGCCTGGGATGATGATGGCGTTTCACTCAATGATCCTAATATTACGCCGGGGTATTTCGGATTATATTTTACCCAAACAGCGGGCAACCCGTTTGATGGCATCGATAATGATAATGACGGCCTGACCGATGAAAGCCCGTATAATGGCATTGATGATGACGGCGACTGGAACATATCCTATGATGATTTAGGTCAGGATGGATTGCCCGGAACGTTTGATACCGGCGAAGGTGATGGTGTGCCAACTGTGGGCGAACCCAATTTTGAATTCCGTGATGTGGATGAAACAGACATGATTGGCCTGACCAGCTTTGCACAACCCTTATTTTCCAGCCTTAGGATCAGTGATGATGAAAAAATGTGGAGCAATTATCTGCAACCTGAAACATTTGATACTACAGAAATACAAGGCGATTATATTTTCCTGATGAGTTCAGGGTATTTTAAACTGCCGGCGAAAACCACAATTCAGTTGGGTGTGGCATTTGTATTTGGCGATGACAAAGACGATCTTTTCAATAACGCCCGCCGCGCCCAAAAAATCTATAATAGCCGATTGGGAGGTTTAACCAGTAATGTAAATTCCTCCTTATCAACAGTCGATAGCGGCTCGGTATTTAGCGCCAATTTGCCGGTAAGCTGGGATAACAACAATCTGCCGCAGGACGCAGAAGTACAGTTTTTTGCAAAGAGGCAAAATGGGCCATGGCAATTTTTAGGATCGGATACAACCAACTCCGGTTCACTTTCCCTGGATGTTTCCGCTTTCGAAAGCTCGGCATTTTATACTTTTAAAAACAGGATTGTTTCTTCATCGGCATTTGGAAAAAAAGAATCACCCTATTTTACGATTGATAATTCCGGGGATAAAAATGTTGCGCCCGAAATAGTCCCCAATCTGATCGATGGTATTACCCTTTCCGGCGAGGTAAAACTGGAATGGCTGGCTGCCGATGTGGATGGCGATGAGTTTGATGTACAGGTTGAAGTCGCATCCAATGTGGCGTCCCAAGCTTTTCAGCCCGATGGAAGCACATTGATTTTGCAAACAGAAAATTTCCCAAATAATACCTATACAATCGCCTATAAAATATCTGACCCGAGCAGTGAGCGAATTGAAACGCGCACGGTCAATTTTGTAAATGAAATTGAGCATATTGATTCCACTTTCATCGTTCACCAAAAAGGTTTTGCATCAGGAAAAGTGTT
This sequence comes from Calditrichota bacterium, assembly GCA_024277115.1. Taxonomy (GTDB): domain Bacteria; phylum Calditrichota; class Calditrichia; order Calditrichales; family J004; genus JABFGF01. The sequence continues at coordinate 16,379 of JAJRVW010000078.1, read as the reverse complement.
TGCCTCGATAATCGACCAATCGGCTTTACAGGGCCATTTTTATAAAATATCTTTTAATGATGATAATTCGGAAGAAATCAAATATACCGTCATCGATTCGACTACTGGGGATACTTTAATTTGGAACGATGATATTGAAATAGCGCCAAACTCCGGCGTTCTTTTTGATGGGGTCAGCCTTTCGTTTGAGAATAATATATTTGGTTATAATCAACAAAAGACAGGATGGAAACCAGGCACGCAGTCAGACGTTTTGGCTACAATAATCCATGAAAAAAAATATTTAACAATCCTGGCAGATTATGAGATTCGATTTTTTGACGTGATAATGGATACCGCGGTCACCAATGTTCTTACTCCATTTCAAATTTGGAATATTGTAGAAAATAAAAAAATCAAATTTGCAGTTACTGAAAAAAGTAATTCCCAAAATGGTGTTTGGGATTTAGGTGAAACAATCTTTTTGCTGGAAGGTGGTACAAGCGCCAAAGACATTGCCTGGCAAATAATTTTTAACCCGGATAGTTCTCAAACTCCGCCCCAAAATGGCGATGTATTTTTGCTGGCTACGGATAAACCGTTTTCATCCGGCGATATTTATCTGCTCGATATGTCTGTTTTGGGAATTGACGGGGACGAAAAAACTATTGCAGACGGTTTTGAGCTATTTCAAAATTATCCCAATCCTTTTAATGGGCAAACAACCATACAGTTTGGTTTAAGGAACAATGCCCCCGTACAAATAGAAATCTTTAATACCCTGGGCCAGCGTGTTTTTAACAAAGAGCTGGGCCGCTTAAATGCCGGGCAACATCGTTATATTTGGAATTCGATAAATAATCAGGGAAATGTTATTTCTTCGGGCATTTATTATTACAGGATTAAAGTGGGCAAAAAACTAAGCAGGGTAAGCAAGATGATTATATTGAAGTAACCTGAGTTCGATCTAAAGAAAACATTTATTCTTAGTATAATTTTTTTTGGAACTCACCCCTAAATCCCCTCTCTTGCCCCGATACTCGGGATTTTCAATAAGAGAGGGGACTTGAAAAACTTAAAAATCAGCAGAAACTGCTTAGGGGTGAGTTGTTTTTATATGCCTATTTTAGGGTTAAAATAATTTTCTCAATGCAAAAGTTTTATATCGAACTCACGTTAAAGTAGCGCCACGTTTTAGGTCGGGGACCTTCGAGGTTGCAATGCAGTGACCTCTAAGGTCATGCTGCTAATGTAAATTTGTTTACTGACAGGAACCTACGGAACCAACCATGAAACAGCTGTTTATATTCATTATTCTTAATTTGACATTCCTAATTGTCTGGTCGTGCAGCGAGAACGGTGTTAAACCACCGCCACCGGAAGAGAAGCTGTGCGAGATAACCGATAGCACCAGCCATGCCGTAACCTGGCGGATTGACACCATTGGTGTTTGGCCAAGCGTATTATATGATGTGTCTGCTATTGATGAAAATAATGTGTGGGCTGTTGGAGAAATTTGGACGCCGGAAAAAGATACAGTGTGGAACAATGAGAATACTAAGAACAATGCCGTTAAATGGAATGGTAACGAATATGAGTATTATCAACTTGAAGTCAGTCTCTCAGATGGACAACCGATAATACAGGGTTTACAAGTAGCCCTTCCATTTACAGAAAATAATATATGGTTGTTTTCATCATCAGCCTATGTACGCTGGGATGGCATTGAATGGCACAGTTCCTGGAAATTTGAGAGAAAAGGGGCAATATCCTCTGCATGGGGTGCTTCATCCAGCGATTTTTATCTTGTTGGTTCAAATGGTTCAATCACGCATTATAACGGTAGCTCTTTTACTCTTATGGAAACGGGAACAGACATAAGTCTTTTTGAAATAAAAGGTTTTGTCGATCCACAAACGGGTAAGCAACATGTATGGGCATTGGGTTTTGAAAATGGTAAATCCGTGGTACTAAAACTGGAGGATGGTGTCTGGACAAATGTATGGGATATGGAGTTATTGCAAAACAATTTTCGTTTTCCACATGCGTTGTATTTAGATAACAGTAAAACGATTGTTATGGATATCTGGAACGGGCCGGAGCAAAAAGGAAGGCTCTATTGTTTTAACCAGAATGACTTTACAGAATACAAAATGCTTGCAGAACATGGAACTTTCTCCAGTGGAATTGGAGGAAGCGGAATAAATAATATTTATATTGGGGGTTCCCGGTATAGAGTTGAGCATTTTAATGGAAACACGGTTTTTAAGTATGATAACTTGCTTGGTGGTGGTTCTCAGACAAAAACTATTTATCACAAGAACAGGATTTATATTTGTGGTGACACAGGTGCCCAAAAAGCGAAGCTTATTCACGGATTTAGATAATATTAACAATCTATAATAAAAATCCCGGATTAAAATAAATTCTAACCCGGGATTATAAAAACCATTAACCGTTTGTGCGTTCAAATTCTTTCATAAAGTCAACCAATGCCTGGATGGATTCTTTAGGCACCGCGTTATAAATTGAGGCGCGGATACCGCCAACGCTGCGGTGGCCTTTAACGCCGCTGATGTCGTGCTTCAATGCTTCGGCAACAAATTTTTTCTCCAATTCCTCCGATGGCAGGCGGAAAGGCACGTTCATCAAAGAGCGGCTGTTTACCTCCACCGTGCCGCGATAAAAACCACTGCTATCGATGGCATCATAAAGTATGGCGGCCTTGTCCCGGTTTATCTTTTCTACGGCTGCCACACCGCCAAGTGATTTCATCCATTCCAAAACCAGCTTGATAATATAGATCCCAAATGTTGGCGGCGTATTGTACATGGAATCTTTACCGCCAATAATTTTATAGCTGCACATGGTAGGGATATTGGCCGGACTTTTCTCCAGCATATCATCACGCATAATAACGATGGTTACGCCCGATGGCCCCATATTTTTCTGCGCACCGGCGTAGATCATGGCAAATTTGCTTACGTCCACCACGTGGCTGTTTATATCGGAGGACATATCGCAGACCAGCGGGATGGTTCCCGTATCGGGGAAGCTTTGCCATTGCGTTCCAAAAATGGTGTTGTTGGAAGTAATGTGCAGGTACGAAGCGGCTTTATCCAGATTAAATTCTGTGGGGATATAATTAAAATTCTTGTCCTCGGACGAGGCAATCACATTATGCGCCTTGCCCAGTTTTTTTACTTCGGCGATCGCTTTTTTTGACCATGCGCCCGTGTTGATATAATCGGCAAATTCGTTTTCGCCAAGCAGGTTCATGGGGACTGTGGCAAACTGTAAACTCGCCCCGCCTTGCATAAAGATAACTTTATAGCCATCCGGGATGCCCATGAGCTCTTTTAGCAGGTTTTGGGCTTCCACGATGATGCCGTCAAATGTTTTGCCACGATGGCTCATTTCCATCACGGAAAGGCCTTCGCCTTTATAATCGACTAAATCTTGTTGGACTTCCTGCAAAACCGAAAGGGGAAGCGCCGCCGGACCTGCGCTGAAATTGTGTATTCTACGAACCATATTTGCCTCCAAAATTTTTATATTGTCCTGAGAGAGATAAACGAACCTTTTATAATTTGTGTTGCTGTAATGTGAGTTAGATATAAAACTTTTTTCAAAAGAATAATTATAGGAACTGTATACATTTATCAAAACAACTCACCCCGCGTACCGTTTCTGCAAGTTTTTAAGTTTTTCAGTCCCCTCTCTTGCAAGAGAGGGGATTAGGGGTGAGTTGTTAAAAAAGTTGCTACGTTAAAGTTTTGTTCTTCTATTGAAATTATATGGCATTTTATAATTAGAACATTAGATAAATATTGTGGATAACTCCGGATAAATTCTTGTAGCTGATCGTTGATCTAATATAAAAAATGCTACCCTCAAAAAGAAGTATGATTGTACTTTATTTTTAGCTTATATTCTTGGGCGGCTCTCAAAAACTTGATGCATTTTCTTGATCTTAATCTTGATCATAGTCATAATCTTGCTCTTACTCGTTTTAGAAGGATTAGTGATGGGTTTCTCAACGCAGAGAATGCCGCGGTTTTATTTGTTTTTTGTTCATACTGTATTGTTTGTTTTGAGTACGGATTACTTGAACGGCGTATCGGTGTTTTTTCATAATCATAATCTTGCTTATACTCGCTCATGGCTTTATTGAAAATATGATAGCTGATACCAAACAATATTAAAAAGCTGAAACACAGTTTCAAAGCAACGTCATTCCAAATCGGGTGATTTGGAACGAGGGAATTTAAACCCTGAAAGGGTGTTCTATTAACGATCTTAATTGAAAGTCCCCAATTTATCGGGCGTAGAAAATACATTATTACAAAGGAATTTTTATGAAAAAATTATTGCTGATTTTACTTAGCCTCACATTTCTCAATGCCCAGGATTATAAAAAACTTTTCGATCCCAATTCCACCTATTTTGAGACGGGCAATTTTACGATCACCTTTTATAACGCAGAAAACCAAAAGGGCATTGATCCGAATTATGACCTGTATAAAAACCTTCCTTTTCGTACGATTGCAGTAAACCCGCATAAAATAATCCCCGGGAACGTAGTTTTTATTCCACAATTTGCAGGCGTAAAACTACCCGATGGCAGTTACCATGATGGGTACTTTTTTACCCACCAGATTTTAGATAAGCCGAAAGGCGAATCCATAAAATTTTTTATAGATAAAAACCAGCCTAATCCCTTCATGGAAAAAAAGGTTGCCAAGGCCGTTGTTTTTGAGGCACGTGGTAGAATTGCCAAATCCATGCGCTTACTTTTTAAGTTGCAGTTCACAAAAAAAGAAATTAAACCCACCTACAAAATGGTTGCGGCCGAGTTTACAAATTTGATGCATGAGGGCAATAAAAAAATTGGATCGGTGAATGAACGTATCCAAAAATACTCGGAGCTTGGCAAGGGCACGCCTTATTTAATTTACAATCTGGGCGAGGGCGTAGGCAGCAAAATTGACCCGGACCCGACCATTGATTTTGCCCGGACGGATTGCATGACTTTTTGTGAACACACCCTTGCTTTGGCCATCTCGGACAATTATCCTGAGATGTATGATAACCTGCAAAAAATCCGCTATAAAAAAGGGGAGGTTGAGTACACGGCGCGTAACCATTTTACCATCGCTGATTGGTTGCCCAATAATAATTGGCTTTTGGAAGATGTGACTTTGAAGGTTGGCCCCGGTCTTACAAAAAAGATGGATAAAACCATCGACCGGCCGACTTTTTATAAAAATAATGGCGTCCCTGAAGAGAAAATAAAAGAGGCACCACAAAAGGAAAAACTTACCGTGGATTATATCCCCACTAAAAACTTATTAAAAATTTCCCCAAATCTTAAAGGCGGGGAAATCGTATCCATCGTAACAACAAACCCGGTGGTCGTCTCCGCGCACATGGGCATAATTATCCGCGATGCGTGGGATAATCTGCTTTTTCGCCATGCCAGCAGCTCGCAGAGTACAAATGAGGTGATGGATGTCCGTTTTGAGCAGATTGTAAAAAGTCTGGAAAAATCTAAAAGCCGTGTTGGGATGATTTTTATGCGGGCGCGGGAAGATTTTAAAATCCCACAATAGCGCAGGCCGGTTTTGTGATTATTCGTTGGATAATTTAAACATTAAAATCCGGTCGTTGCCTGTATCGGCCACATAAACAATCTGATCACGCTCGGCATCGGGTAGTACGGCAATCCCCTTTGGGTTATTAAAAACAATATCATCGCCATTGCTGCCATCGCCTACATATTTTTGGATTATATTGCCCGAGGTCGAAGAAAACCGGTAAAAGGTTGGCGGTTTAGACCCATTGCCCTGATCGATCACAAAAATAAAACCGGAGCGGTCAAGGGTCACATCTTCCGGAATAGCGTAGTTTTTCTCATCATAAAAATCTTTGGTAAAATAAGATATGTTTGGGCTGAGCACTTCATCGCCTTCACTTATCCGCGTTGTAATAAATTGTACCTTAAAATTATTTGTAAAGAGCGAGGTTTGCGCCTTTTGTGTAAAAATAAAAGCCGGTGTTTTTTCGTTGTTGTTGGAAATATCCAGCCATCTTTCACGCAGTGAGACAATGCTGGTTGGGATCAGTGCGGAAAACAAACCCGTGCCCTCTTCAAAAAGAGGTAAAGGACCTTTAGAGCTATGGTTGCCATTAAAATCATAAATAAAGCTGGCATTTCTTACAGCGCTTGTATCGGCCGCATTTATAACTGTAACATAATATTCAAAGCCATTGTGGATGGTAATTCCGGTAAACTGGTGATCAGGATCGTTTTCCTGAATAAAGGCTGTTTTTATCTTTGCACTTGCAATTTGGTGATTATTTTCTACCAAGTCGATCAGATAGATGGTATTTGTTTTGTTTACAATTAAAAGCTGTAAACTATCATTCTGTGTAATCGCCTCGGGGTGTGGGATAAAACCGGATACACCCTGAATCTGGCCGCTCACATCCAGCATCACAATCCTGTCATTGCCCGTATCGCACACATAAACAAAATTATCCACACCAAGGTATACATCGGCCGGTTTGTCAAAATCATAGCCACTCTGTGCATCCAATTTGGGGTTTAATAAAATATACTGCACATCTGTGAGGCCTGTATATTGGTCCCGCACATCCGGTGGGATAAACGGAAGCTCCGTTTTTTCTGTTAAGCAACCTTGCACGATTAATCCGGCCAGGGCAAGAAGGCCAATAAATCGTATAAATTTTTTAGTGTTTAATTTGCGATCAATTCTCATAATAACCTGTATATTTAATAAATCTCTTTAAAGTTGAAACTGCACGGCCAGGCGGTTTACAAAACCCAACCGGCCAAAATCAGTTAAGGCATAATCCAATCTAAAATCGGCTACAGAGATCGGTAATTTCAGACCAAAACCCACAGAATATTTTTCTTCTTCCTGGATTGTTTTAAACCCCGCCCTTAAGGCAAATTTGTTAAAAAGCCAATACTCTAATCCAAAATTTAAGTTTTCCGTATTATCATTAGGGTGGCTTAGTTGTATGGAGGCCGTAAGTTTATTAGTATCATCCTCATAAATTTCACCGGCGATGCCAATGCGCAGCAGAATCGGTGGCGGGAAGGATTGAAACGAATCCACTTTCTTAAATTCGTTATCCAGAGTCTGCACTTTAAAAGAACCGGTGGGCCGCATATCCTGCCCAAAATTTGACATCACTACAGCGAAGCGGGTCGAACCCCAACCAACATCATAATAAATCCCCAAATCAAAAAGTACAGCACGCATGGTCAGGTCAAAAACAGTTTCCTGCATAAATTTTGTGGTAAACCCAAAACTAAATTGATTGGTCATATAGCGGGCATAAGTCAGGCCAATCAGGAAATCGCTGTATGTAAATGTACGTCCTGTCCCCAGTTGTTGAAACTCGGTGGTTTCGTTCATTTCGTCGCTGCTGAGATAAGTGATGGCTACACCAAGGGCATTGTTGGCATCAAGTTTATAGGTTGCGCCAATAAATTGTAATTGTGTGCCTACCAACCAGTTTGTGTAGGAAAATATTACAGAGGGTTTTTCAATTAGTACCAAACCGGCCGGGTTCCAGTACAAAGCTTCGGCATCATTGGCCAGTGCAACATAGGCCTCGCCCATGCCAACTGCCCGCGCACCCATGCCAATTTTTAGGAATTGTCCGGCAGATGTACCTGCACGTTGCCCGCCCAGGTTTGGGAAAAGTTGCCCAAAAAGAATCTGGGGAAATAGGAGCAGCATCGCCAGGAGGAGAATTTTTTTTAGTTGCTTTTCTATCTTAAATATATTTTTAGTTTTCATAAGATTCGGTTTAGGGTAAATTTTTGCGTATTAAAACTCCATGGAAGCGCCAAAACGAATATTTCTAGGCGCCAGATAGCGTGCCGGGTTTAAAGGAAACGGGCTGCTGATTGGAAAGGAACGGTCCGGGTATCGTGGGTCGTTCCAACCGCTGGGTACATCATCGCCCAATTTGTAGGCATCGCCGGTAACAGGGTTGATAATCTGTGCGCTTTTATAATCGAACAGGTTTTTTATTTCAAGGAACAGGCCGTATTTCAATCCGAAGAAGCGGAAATTCTTTGTGAAGTTTAGGTTTACCCAATGCCAGGGGGTACCAACTTTGCTAAATTGTTTGGATTGGTCGTTGACCGAAGCGTAGAGCGGTCGGCCTTCGGGATCGGTACCAAACAGCACCTGGGGTGTATAGCGTTTTCCTGCTTGTATAAACAGGCGGATATTCATCGACCAATCACTAAAAACCCGCATACCTAAAAATTCAGGGTTATGATTTTGCGGGATATTGACCGAAAAATTGGCCCCGGCTTTCCATGGCCTGTCCCAACTTGCTTTTACTTCACGGATGGGTGTTTCGATGTTTTGATCGGCAATGGCGATAGAGTTATCGGCATCTGAAGATTTTGTGGTCGTCAGGGAGAGGCTGCCCGTCATGCTTCCAAAAATATATTTCCCGATACGTGTCTGGTACTCCAGCTCGATTCCCCGTGAACGTGCGTAATCGCGGTTTATATAAAAAATACCCTGACCAAACCGGCCCAGATTTGCCGAGATGGTTTGCACATAGTCGAAAATATCTTTATAAAATGCAGTAACACTAAAAACATCATCCTCAGTAAATTTGTGGCGCACGCCCATTTCATACTTTACACTTGTCTCGGGCGAGAGGCTAGGATTGCCATGTTTTTGAAAGACGGATTTTGACTCAGTTGGCTTAAGTTTGGCATAGACAAATTGCGGGCGCGGCCTCTTGGAAAAATGGCCATAATTAAAATAAAGCATCTGGTTGGAGGAGATAGGAAATGAAATTCCGACGCGAGGCATTAACCTTAATTTTACCTGTCTCCCGAGCATATTAAAAGATTCATCGGCGTATTTTTTGCGGGCAGCAGTGCTTAAAAAATTTGTTGTATCTTTAATGGCCCTGTCAGCAAACTCACCTGGCGCCCACCAGTCTAACCGTAAACCGGCATTGAGGATAAACCCATTGGCCTTCACATCATCCTGAAAATAAATCGCGCCATCGGCAGGGAAAACGCGATAAATATCCTGGCTGGAACCAAAGTTTCCAATAAATGGATCGGCAATATCAATAAGTTGCATTTCTTTAAAATTGGCTTCAAAGCCACCTTTAAATCGATGGATTTTGTTTACTTGCGAGGTAAGATCGCCCTTAAAAGTAAACGATTCTACATGATGATCGTGCCAGATAAAGGAGTTGCCAAAATCATAAAAACCATCACCGGGTATTACGCGTACCTGTTGGGTATCGGGATAAAAATATTGGATCGGCAGCCGTGGCATATCGGTGGGTTGGGTATAATCCTGCCAGGATTTGCCGGCTAAGTCGCTACGAAGTCGTGTAAAAAAACGGCCAAAGCGTAAATCGAAAAAAGTGGTGGAGTTTACAGTATGTTGCCATTTTAAGGAGACTTGCTCATTATCGTGTGTATAGGTGTTAAAATTATCCAGGTTCTTTGAAAAGGAATAGGGAAAGCCCGGATTGGGCTCCACAAATTCCAGATTTGTTTGTAGAAGTTGGGTGTTCTGGTTTATTACCAGTGAACGGTTTATGGAGCCGGTAAGTGTGTTGGTCGGGTTTATCTTCCAGGTTAGCTTAAGCAATGCGGACCAGTTGTTGTTTTGCCGTGGCGCCAAAGTTGTCGCATCGATGGGTGAAATGGACGAGCGGAGCTGAGAGGCGGTCGAGCGTGTGTAATCATCCGAAAGATAGCTGTAAAAGTTTACAAAGAAATATATTTTACCGGGAAGCTTGATGCCCAGTTTGGGTAAAAAACTGCTTGTAAAGGGTTCCGGCCCGCTCAGGTTTAGCTCGTACTGGTCGCTGTTAAAACTAAAATCCTGATCCCTGAAAAGACCTAAATTATCCGATTTGTACGAGAGGTAACCTTCGTATCTATCGGAGCCGCTTTTGGTGTTTATTTTAACAATCCCCGAAGTGGCCTGCCCGTATTCGGCATTAAAACCGCCGGTAATCACTTCCACCTCTTCGATAGCATTGGCGCTGATATTCAGGCCAAATCCCGTTCCGGACAACGGATCTTGCACGGATATGCCATCGAGTAAATACTGTGCTTCGTATGATCTGCCACCGCGAATGTAGATTGTATTATCCTGCTTAACAACCCCGACCTGCTGGCTCACTAAATCGGTGGCATCGTTGGCGATACGGTTTTTTATATCGGCGCTGGTAAGCAGACGGCTGGTGCTCGTTTCCTGAATATCTAATAAAGGTTTTTTACCGATTACAACAATATCCTGTCCCAAGGCAAGTGTTGTGGATTGCAGTTCAAAATTTAAAGTGACGGTTTCGTTTTTCCCTATTTTTACCCCGGTTTTTTGCACAACCTTATAGCCAATATAAGTCACCTCAACCGTATATTCGCCTTCCTGCAAATCGGTAATCAGGTAAAACCCTTCGACATCCGTAGACGCGCCTTTGTAGGTCCCAATAATTCCAATGTTCACGCCGACTAGTTCTTCGCCGCTTTGTTGGTCGGTGATGTAACCTGTCAGTTTGCTGTTTTGGGCGGAGGCAAAAACCACAAAAAGTAAAAAAATGTAAATTGTAAAAAGTCGTTTATTCATTAAATGTAAACCTTAAATCAAAAAATGTCATTCAGGATGATTGAAAATAACTCTTCAAGATTGTTATTCCCGTTTAAAAAGTGCATGGGCGTTCCAGCAAAAATAAAATCATAGTCGGATTGAGTGGTTCTAAACTCATTTTCTCCCAACATTATAAATATGGGATCATCCTGGCTGTTGGCCAAATCGTATCGATAAAGCGGGATTGATGTTAGTTTGGGTTTTAAGCTGATTAATCCGACAATAAAACTAGAGACACTGAGCTCAGGTAAAACTATATCAGGATATGTGTTGGTAAAAGTTGAATCCTGGTAGTAGATACTATTTGTGGCGATAAAATTAAATTTTGTACCTAGTGAATCCACCGGGGAAAAATCCAGAGGTTCACCCTGGGTACCAAAATTACTGTTAAACTGCACCGTATAGATAATTTTGTTTCCGGGTATTTTACGAAACTCGGGGATGGCGATTTGTGCAGCAACAAAATGGGCATCCGTCTCAGAAATTAAATCCGTATACCAGATTACGCGGTCAAACAATAAAAGGGTTTCAGTAAATTGTTTTATTGATGACGGAAATTGTTTTTCGATATTCCAATAGGAAAAGTCATCGCCGTTTGTCGGTAAAATTGAGTTGAGCATACTTTTATAATACGCATCGGGTAAGCCCGAAGAACTGGTTTCTACTTCATAATCATCAATCAGAAGATAGCGGCCTTTGGGAGCGATAACATGCCAGGTTTTGTTGTTTTCTTCCGGCATGTGGATGACCGGGCTTCGGGTGCCTGCAATATCTATGGCGCGGATATAAAAAATATGGTCACCGGCAATAATGCCGTCGGTTTCTTTTAGTGTGATGGAACGTTTGTCACCGTCTAAGCGTGTCCAGCTATTTGTGTCATCAATCGCATATTCAAAAAAAGCGATGGTATTCTCTCCGTCCAGGTCAGTCACCGTCCAGGCAAAACTGGCCACGGTAAAAGTTGTATCGGGGATGTTGCTGTCTAGCTGCCAGTTAATCTCTGGCGGGCTGTTGATAATTGGGAATAACTGAGTGGCAGGTGTAGGATCCTCGGCGTTTAGATTATCCACGGCCTTTACCGAGAAAGAGTAAATGGTATCCACGCCGTTTATGGTAAGGGCAAAAGTTTTACTGCGTTCGGTTGTCCAGGTCCAGTCTTGCTCTGTCGGATTTTTTTTGAATGTGTAAAAGAAACCCTGGATAAATCCATCGGCATCACTTCCATCCCAATGAAGTGTTTGTGTGCTTGTTGTAAAATTTAAAGTATCGCTGCTTTGTACAAATAAAGTTGTGGTTGGCGGGATATTTGCATTGATGCTGCCGTTAATCTGTTCTTTACATGAAAGTACAAAAAATGCAAAAAAGATTAGCGCTACTTTTACGCATGTCACAGTCAAATTATTTTTGTTGCTGAAAACGAATTGGCTTGCCACAGAATATCCTTAAAATTTTAGAATGGCCTTCTCCCTTAAAAAGAACCTTCAAGGTTGCTGCATCGCAACCTTGAAGGTTATATGGGAACCGGCGCTACTTGATCAAAAGCATCTTACGGGTTTGTGTAAACTGTTTTGTTTCCAGGCGATAGAAATATACACCGCTTGAAAGGCTTGACGCATCAATGTGGATTGTATATGTGCCCGGCGCTTGTTGCCGGTTTAGAATCCGTTTCACTTCACGGCCGATGGCATCATAAATAACAAATTTTACATTGGTGTTTGAGGCAATCTGATATTTGATCTGTGTCGTCGGGTTAAAAGGATTCGGGTAATTCTGATTTAATGAAAATTTATTGGGCAGCAATTCACTTGTTTCAATGGCTGTCACAATCTTTACATCACTGCTGTCACGCGGGATTAGTTTTGCGTTTCCAAAGCTAAAATAGCCCATGCCGGTAATTTCATCGATATGCTGGTCTAAAGCATAGGTCGTATCGTTGCTCTGGCCGGAAAAGGCTGAAAACGTATCATCGATCCGCAAATCACCTGTGCCATCGCTAACTGTAAATTCACCAAAATTACTTGGTGCATCCGGAAATGGATTTGTAACGGTAAGGTTAGATATGCGAACAAGAACACTCTCGTATGCTTCCCTGTTAGCCCCACCGTTGCCAATCTCGGCAGTTGTAACATCAACCGGGGCAAACTCGCCCACGCCTGCATTTACAACTACGCTGCTTGTAATGTCGTTTAAGCGTGTAATGCCGAAGCGTTCTTCAACGGTGCCGGTTACATCAATTTCGTCACCACTGGCATGTGTAAATGTGCCATCGTTAACCCAGATTCCCGACCATTTCTCGGCCGCATCCTGGATATAATAATCACCAAAGCGGTCGGTGGAATCGGTCATTACAACACCGCGTAGGGTAACTTCATAACCGTTGTAGCCGGATGCATCGCTGGCATAACCGTGCGTGGATTGTACATCCGAAATTAATAAGCCATTATCGCGCACATTATAGAAAAACACTCCGCCTGATACACGTGATGTATCGCCGGGTAAAATACTGGCGTCGCCATCAGTATCCTTAGCGCTGATAAAATAACGTACAAAATCGCCATCGGCTTGTGCCGGGATTGTAGCAGCAAAAGTATCGGCAACCGTCTCGCTCATGGCAAGCTCTACAAATGGGGCTTCATTAACACTGTAGTGTAACGTTGCCATTTGCCCGGCGGTATTATCTGTTACGCTGGCGGAAACAACAACGGCATCGCTCGATTTTGGAAAACCCGGTGTGCGGGAAACATCGGTAATCACAGGTGGGTTTGATAAAATAGTAATGTCCAGCGTGTCGCGTGGGTTGATGTTGTGTACACGGCCCGGTGAACCTGTCTCATCACGGATAAACCCGGTTATGTTTAGATTTGTGCCGCTGGATGGCCAGCTGTACGTTCCGGCATTTAACCTGTCACGGAACCAAAGAAAATATTCGGCAATATAGCCTGTGCTGCCACTGGCGTCGTTCATGGAAGCCCAGTTGCCTGAGATGGCGTTGTTTATAATCGAAGCATTTTCAATCGTTACAAACATACTTTCCCATTGCTCTGCATTTGCTACCGTGCTCAAATCTGCCGTGGTAAGTAGGACCGGATCAGGCAAGGGATTATTGGCCGAAAGGATATTGATTGGTGTAAGCGGATCGGTTAAGAGGGCCACCTGGCTAAAATTACCGAACTCGTCCACAACCCCGGTAAATTCAACAATCATGCCCGGCTCAACAAAACCAAAATTGGTTCCAATCGCAAAAGTATCGTGTTGGATAATATAAAAACCGCTCCATGGCTTGGGGAAACTATCGGGATCGACAATATAAGCTGACCAACGACCACCAACCCAAAGATCGCGAGGACCTGTCATTACAAGGCCTTTAACAACAACGGTGTCGCCAAAAAATATGGATGTATCGTTTGAATCGGGATTTGATACATATTGCAGGTCATGTATCGAGACCGTAGGATAATCGCCTGCGGACAGGTTTGTGCCCATAAAAGCAATAAGCGCCAAAATTAACAGTATCTTTGTCTTCATAATCTTCTCCTTAAAAAGTTAGAATGATTGGTTAAGTTAGAAACGTTATCTAAGTAAACATTAATTTTATAATTCAAATTATTTCTGCCCCACATTTAAGGCGCATTCTATCTGTATCTTTTTTACAAACCCTATTTAATTATTACAAACTTACCACGATAAATTTTACTGGTTTCCAAATCTTTCACTGTAAATAAGTAAAGCCCTGTTGCCAGCGCCTGATCATTTCTACTTACCAAATCCCAGGCATGCTCCCCGCCCGGAAAAACCGTATTGCCATTGGAAAATTTTTGATACCACTCAATATCCGTACCGTTATATGATTCACTTTGGTGATCAAACTTGTCCACAAGCTCCCCGGACAATGTATAAATCCGCACCTCCGATTGTGCCGGCAGGTTATAAAAAAACAATTTTCGTTGTCTCTCAAAGGTGCCATCCCAAAGGGCGCTGGCCTTGTAGGGATTTGGATAAACGCCGACCTTTAGTTTAGACCCGGCTTCCCGCGCAGGCGAACCCGGGCTGACTATATTCACATTGGCCAGGCGGCTGCTTTCCAGGCTGGGCAGGTTCAGGCCCACATCGCCACTATCAAAAGCGGTTACAGAAAACGCATACTGCCAGCCATTGTGCAGGTTTTCCACTTCAAATTTGTAGATATAAACGATGGTGTCCGGCAAGCCTGTATTGGCATTTTCTACAATCTCGGTAATGGGGCTATCCAGTTTTATGGCATCCAGGCCCGAGTCGTAATAAAGCTTGTTTTTAAGATCATATTCTTTTATCAACTGCATATTTTCAAGAATGCCGATATTGTCAATGTCGTTGCCAATAAACGAACGGTAGATGCGGTAGCCCTCAAAATCCCGCTCTTTAGAAATAAAATCAGTTGAGACCTCAGATGTGTTGTCCCAAAGTAAAGTGACTTTGTTGCTTGTAGGGATTACTTTAATCCGAGGTGGCTCGGGTGGCGTGGGTAAAATATAACGGTCCAGTTTACCATTAGGGATTACATCTTCTGTCGAATCTGTTCCTACGTAATCCAATATGCCATTTCTGTTACTGTCCTCACCAAAATAGGCGCGTCGTGCCCAGGAAACATTTTCTAATAGCAACTGTTTGGTGATGGCATTATCTACAGAAGGGGGCAGGTTGCTGAATTTTTTGCCGCACACGATGGCAAAGACGACATTTATTTCCTCGCCCGGCAGAATTTGTTCAAATGGCCCGGTTGACATCAGGCTCATAAAATTGCCACCCTGCCTGCGTACATTGCCCAGATAATCTTTTTGGCTGATTGATTGGCGCATGCGCTGATATCTCGCCTCTTCATTATTCGGGGCTTGTTGCCAGTCCTCGTTGCCCCCGCTAAAAAACCACCAGTTATAGGTAATGTCGCCATTATACAAATTGTCGCCGGCGGTCGTTTCTGCCCCCAACAGGTTCATGGAAACATAACTGTTGGCATTGGTATAATTGGATGCCGGGCCACCATCGTGCTCGTAAGCGTAAACCATCTGGCCGCTGTCAGGATCATTTATATAGCCAACGCCTACATCCTGATAAAAAGGCGCCCCTACACGCGGTTGTAAAATATTTATATTGCGGATAGTCAGATCGCCCCATAGGCCCACATAAACATTTTTTAATGTGTCCTGAATATTATTATAACCCACATTTTTGATGGTGTAGTTCATAATCACAAAAGCATCGGCAAAAGGGAAATTCCAGGCATAGGACTCCAGGTGCACGGCAATGCCAAGCGGATCGTGATTGGGGATTTGGATCGGTGTGCCGGGAATAAAAATATTGGTGTCGGAAAACTCCGCCACAAAATCCTGATGGCTGATGGCATTGGGGGAAAAGAATTTATTATCGGGCAGGGAGGAGCGTTCCAAAACAATGTCGGTAATCCGGTCGGTGTTGGTAAACTCAAAATTATTTGAACCTGCCGTACCTATCCGCGCCGAGTTAAACGCGCCTGTAGTAACTTTCGATTTGGTGTTGGTTTCTGCCCCGACCCATAAGCCGCCATCAAAAATATGCTCGATGCCCGATCCGCGCGGATACTCGCAGCTTGGCTGGTCAACCGGGCTTTGCTCCACGTAACCGTCACCAAAAAGGCCAAAGTTTGTAATGGTAAGCCCGATATTGCCTACGGACGTGAAATTATCGTCGTCATCGATGGTGGTT
>JAJRVW010000077.1 GCA_024277115.1 Calditrichota bacterium | reverse complement strand
TCTTACTCTTACTCTTACTCTTACTCTTACTCTTACTCTTACTCTTACTCTTACTCTTACTCTTACTCTTACTCTTAAAAGCTATTCATTATCTTTCAGTCGCCGAACAAAAATAAATTCCGCCATTTATAGAACCAATTTATCAATATTCGCATACCAAAAATTTTCACTTTTATTTAGGAAATGCCAACCACTTATTCTCTTTAGAATACATTTAAAAACCAATAGGATTATGAAAATGAATGAAATGATAAAACGCTACCCACACAAAACCATAAAGACTCTTTGATATTATTTTTCAGTTGAGGAATATACAAAGAGTACCTTGGAATGGCAATAACAAACACGTTGATCGACAGGAGATTATTTGGACTTGAATTTTGGAGGTTTTAAAATTTTTAGAATAATAATTATTCAGTTTATAAATTTTAAATTTCCATTAAAATTGTTCCCGAGGTAACCCCGCCGCCAAAGGCCGTAAAAAGTACCTTGTCGCCTTTATTGATTGTACCATTTTCAATGTACATGTGCAGGACGGATGGAATTGTTGCAGAGGTCGTATTGCCAACTTCGGCAATGTTCATCAGGTTTTTTTCGGGTGGGATTCCAGTCATTTTAGCGACACGTTTTAACATGGAGCCATTGGCCTGGTGAAAGATAAAATGATCAATATCGTCAATTGAATTATTTGTTTCACTTAATGTTTCTTTTACCAAAGCGGACATGTGCCGGATACCTTCTTTATAGACCCGGCTGCCGTTCAAACGAAAGAAGGGCCTGGTCAAGGCATCTTTGTCCCCATAAACATTGGCATCGTTTAAGCGGATAATTTCTTTTAGGCGACGCTCGTTATTCGCCTCGGTACGAATAAACTCAACATGGCTCTTTTCAGATTTTTCGACTAATGTGGCAACGGCCAAATCACCAATTAAAACACACGATGCCGGGTCGCTGTAATCCAAACCACGTTCTTGGGTTTCGGAACAAACCACTACGCCCCTTTTTGCAAACCCGCTTTCAATATTCATGATAGCCTGGCTCATCCCATATACCCAACCGGAGCAAGCGGCTTTTAAATCATACGCCATGGCATTAAACGCGCCAATATCTTGCTGCAAATGGCAGGCCACAGAAGGGATTAAAAAATCGCCCGGATTATTGCCAACACTTACAGTGGAAAAGATTATAAAATCAAGGTCCAATGCGTCCCAGCCAGCTTTTTCCAAGGCGCGCTCCAGGGCAACCTTGCCCATAAACAGCGCCGTTTCGGGATTTGTTTCACGCGTAAGATCGGCATAATACCTTTGCCGGATACCGGTATTGGCTTCAATTTTTTCGGCGCTTAATTGGAGAAGCCTTGGATCGTCTGGATCGTTTATAGTTTTTTTGATTCGAGCGATAATTTTATCGTTTGTATAAACATTGTCAGGGAGGTACATCCCCGTTGAAACAATCTTAACACGCAGGTTTGTCGTTTTTGGCATTCAATTCCTTTTGTGTAAACCTATTTTTTCTCGGATAGCTTTTTTACGGATTCTAAGAATAAATTAATTTCGTTTTCAATATCATAAAGTTTTTCTTTGCCACTTTCGCCGGCATAGCTTACCGTTTTTAAATTGAGCTGATTAACCAAAACAGAAAGTCCTTTTAAGACAGCTCCAATTTTCCGAACCTGGTACGATGTTACTTCTAAAAATTTTTGATTATATTTTGAGTCCAGTTCGGCTAATTGCGCCATGCTGCTAATAGCAGCGATTGAATTATTTATATGATGGGAAAGTGTCGCTAAAAGTTTGTTTAATGCCTCAATCCCCGCCAATAATTTTTCACGGTTAATACGGTACTCCAAAAGGCGGTTTCGTTCACTAAAATCTTCCATCGAAAACGTAATCAGCCGTGTCCGGCCTTCTTTGTCTTTTAAGGCTGTGGTTGTCACAATTAAATCGACTACCTGACCATCGGCTGTTTCTTTTTTTAACTCCAGCTGTCTTAGTTCGCCACTTTTTTTAACTTCTGAGAGTACACTTAAAAAACCTGAGAGATCATCTTTTTGATCAAGTAATTTTATACTTTTATTTAAGACTCTTTCTTTAGTGTAACCAAATATTTCCTCTGCCCTTTTATTCCAGGTTGTGATGCGCCCTTTAAGGTCCGTTGTAATAATACTGCTGCCTGCATGCTCGATGATATTTTCGATCGTTGCTTCAGCAAGCGCCAGGTCTCGGATGTTTCTGTTTATTTGGGATTGCAGCTCCCTGTTGGCATCCCGGATATGTTTTGTTTTTAATTTATAAAGGAAGTATGCAAAAATTAACAGCCCAAACAGGACCAAAATTATAAACCAGGCCTGCAACCAAAATGGCCGGCTAATTATAAATTTTTGCGATAGGTTTATTTTATCACTAAAAGTGTTTTCGAGTTGTGCTTTAATTAACAGATTATAGCTGCCAAAAGGTAGATTGCTGTAACGGATTATATCGCCGCGCTGTGCAAGTGTCCAATCGCTGTCAAATCCATCCAGCTTATACAGGTATTTTAAGCTCTGTTCATTATAAAAATACAATCCGCGGCACTTAAAGAGAACATTGTTTTCGGAATAATCCACTTTTGTAATTTGCCCGTTTATAAATGATTTCCGGGTAGTGCCCGAATAATATTCGGCTTTTGCAAAATAGACAGGTGGCGCATTATCAAAACCGCCCCTCTCCTTTGGGTTAAAAATGGTCAGCCCTCCAAAAACCCCGAGCCAGAACAGACCATTTTTATCGATAAGGGAAGAATGCTGAGTGGTAAACTCATCATCGAGCAAGCCATCTTTTATACTAAATGTGTAACCAGCCTGCCCATTGTTAAAAAGTTGCAAACCTTTGTCTGTGCATAACCAAATCCCTCTGTTTGCATCTTCCATAATTTGTGCAATTATCGTCCCCTTTAAGCCATGTTCCGCGCCATATAAGGCATAACCGGATGAGTCTTTTTTTATCAGCCCACGATCCCCGGCCATCCAAATAACCTTGTTTTTATCTTCGATTATATGATAAATACCGCGATCGGGCAGGCCGTCTTTTGTAGAGATGAATGTAAAACCTGTTTCAGTTTTCTCGGCGATGCCGTTATCGGTGCTAAAATATAATCGCCCATCCGACAGCTCATTGGCACTCCACACCCTGCGAATACCTTTTTTTTCAAATTGGGGATAGCCTTTTTGCTCACCCCGGTTAATTGAAAAAAGCCCGACTGTCGTACATATCCAGTAAGTCCCATCCGAGGCTTGCAGCATATCCAGAAAAGTACATTCCGATTTTAAAGGTTCTATATTAACTTTTTCAAGCCTATTATTTTTATAGATGTACAGAATGCCTTCTCCGCCAACCCAAATATTTTTCTGTTGGTCGATATAAATAAACCAGATGATTTCATTTGCCAATTTTATAAAACGGTCATCCGGCGTTAGTGTAAAACCATCCATTTTGTAGATGCCTAAATCTGTGCCGATTAGCTTGGTTTGATTGTTTTCGGGGATGATGCAATTTACTACGTTTGAACGCAGGCCTTCTTTTTCGGCATAATTTAACAGATCGGGATTACTTAGTTTAAACAAGCCGGCCGTATAACTGCCCAACCATAAATTACGCTCATTATCAATTAACAATGCCCGCAAATCATTTCCCGGCAGACCCTTGTTTTTATCGATTTTTTTTATCGTTTCTCCGGATATTTTAATCAGACCATTATCCGATCCCAACCAAATTGTACCATCACTGTTTTCAATAATGCGGTTAATATCTGTCGTTCCCAACTCACTCGAAAAGATGGGTTTTAATTGATGATCCATAAGATTTATTGTGTACAAACCATGATTGGTCCCGAGCAATGTTTGTCCATCCCCCGTTGGCAAGATGCACTTTAAACGCGCATTTAAATCAATTTTAATTGTATTCTCGTAACCTCCGCTGGAATCGTATAATTCAAGTCTATCATCCAATAAAACCAATATTTTATTTTGCGCCGTAAGTTTAATCTCTTTTACAGGTTTGTCGGTTTTTCCGGCGCTAATTTTATATGATTCAGCCTGCGATGCGCTATAAATAAAAAGTCCTCTATTTGTCCCAATCCATAATTTACCCTGGTTGTACAACAAAGTTGAGATCGGCTCTTCGAGAAGTTCCGGTGGGGAGAATTTGTATGTAGGTTGGTTAACATCACGAATATCAATCGCAGAAAGCCCAAGCCCGGTGCCAATCCATAATGTTGCAGAATCATCAGAGGCCAAAGCTAAAATTTCATTGGCGGGCAAGCTGTCTTCAACCGAAAAATGGAGGAACTGTTCGGAATCGTATCGCGTAAGGCCCACACCGCTGCCGATCCATAAAAAGCCGTGATAATCCTGATAGAGTGAAAATATCTGATTACTGGAAAAACCGCGCTCTTTATAATTTACAAAATGGTGGCTTTGTGCGGCCAGAATGCCGGTAAAACAAACAAGGATAAAAAATAATTTAATCGTTTTCATACAATATAAAACTATTAAAGGTGAATGCGGTGGAATGGTAATTGAAAATATTTCTAATTTTAAATAACTCTTTTTCAGCTGCCACTTTTCTTATCGATCAATCTTGAAAGATAATTATGTATTCGAGTATATTAATCCTTTAAAAAACTATGGAGAATTTATGCCTTTATTAAATCAGAAAAAAGTACTTATTACCGGTGCCAGCAGCGGTATTGGCACGGCCTGTGCCTATGCTTTCGCACGCGAAGGATGTTCCCTTATTTTAATTGCCCGTCGTGGAGACCGTCTTGAAAAATTAAAAAAATCAATTACATCACAATATGCCGTTGAAGTTGAATTTATCATTCTGGATATCACGGATAAAGAAGCCGTCTTTTCCAAGTTAAAAAATGTGTCCGGCATAGATATTCTGATCAATAATGCCGGTCTGGCCTTAGGTACGGAAAAGTTGCATGAGGCCAACCCGGAGCATTACGAAACAATGTTCAATACAAATGTGATGGGCCTGCTTTATACGACCCAGACTATTGTGCCACAAATGGTCAAGAGCGGCCATGGCGATATTATTAATATCGGCTCCATTGCCGGCCATGAAGTTTATCCGGGGGGCGCTGTTTATTGTGCCACAAAGCATGCCGTAGACGCCTTAACAAAAGGAATCCGAATGGACTTGGTCGACACCCCTTTACGTATTTCGAGCATATCGCCCGGCGCAGTAAATACCGAGTTTAGCACGGTGCGTTTAAATGGGGACAAAGCCGCGGCCGATAAGTTTTATGAGGGATTTGATCCGCTGCTTGGCGAAGATATTGCCGAGATCGCTGTTTTTAACGCAACGCGCCCGGCCCATGTTCAAATCGCGGATGTGGTTGTTTTAGCCACTTCCCAGGGTGCAGCAAAAATGATCCATAGAAAAGAATAATTAAATAACGTAGGTTCGATATAAAACTTTTGCATTGAGAAAATTATTTTAACCCTAAGATAGGCATATAAAAACAACTCACCCCTAAGCAGTTTCTGCTGATTTTTAAGTTTTTCAAGTCCCCTCTCTTATTGAAAATCCCGAGTATCGGGGCAAGAGAGGGGACTTAGGGGTGAGTTCCCCAAAAAAAATTATACTAAAAACAAATGTTTTCTTTAGATCGAATTCAGGCTAAATAGCTATAGCGTTGGATACGAATTAATTTTTAAAACCGATAAATCACAAGTACCAAAACACAAACAAGCACCAATTCCAAGGTTAAGTTTTGGTCATTGTTTTTTTGATTTTAGAGTTTGGAATTTATCTGTTTTTTGTGATTTGTTGTTTGGAATTTGATACCACCAAAAAATCTTGGACTACAGTTTTTGGCTAAAAAAGCCATGCTAAAACAGTAAGAAACGATTTACTTTTCTTGGGTCGTAACCACATTTTTAAAATTGCTTGAATTTCCACTTATCCTTAAGTTGAATTATTCAATTTTATTAAAATATTCATATCACTAAAAAAAGTATTGCGAGGAAATAAAATGACAGAAATTGTAGATATTTATGCCAGGGAAATCCTTGACTCCCGCGGCAATCCAACCATCGAAGTGGAAGTTGATTTAGAAAGTGGCATCAGGGGACGTGCAGCTGTTCCATCGGGCGCATCTACGGGCGAGCACGAAGCCGTGGAATTACGTGATGGCGATAAAAACCGTTACATGGGCAAAGGCGTATTAAACGCTGTCCGTAATGTAAATGAAGAACTCGGTGAAGAACTTATCGGGTTGGATGCAACCGATCAGACTTTGATCGACACCTTAATGATTGAGCTGGATGGAACGCCCAATAAAAGTAAATTTGGCGCCAATGCCATCCTCGGGATTTCCCTTGCCGTGGCTAAAGCTGCTTCCGAAGCTGTTGGCCTGCCTTTGTATCAATATCTTGGCGGTATAAGTGCAAAGATGATGCCCGTTCCCATGATGAATGTCATCAATGGCGGCTCGCATGCAGATAACAGCGTTGACCTGCAAGAGTTTATGATTTCACCCGCCGGTGCGGAAGACTTCCGTGAAGGTTTGCGTATGGGCTCCGAAGTTTTTCATAACCTTAAAAAAGTCCTCTCTTCTAAAAACCTAAATACGGCCGTTGGCGATGAAGGCGGTTTTGCCCCCGATTTAAAATCCAATGAAGAAGCCATACAAATTATTTTACAAGCTGTGGAACAAGCCGGCTACAAAGCGGGCGAAGATATTGTTATTTGCCTTGACCCGGCCAGCAGTGAGTTTTATAATAAAGAGACAGGCCTTTACGAACTTAAATCCGAAAATAAAAATCTGAGCGCCGAAGAGATGATCGATTATTATGGCAACCTGATCACTAAATACCCAATCGTTTCTATTGAAGATGGCCTGGATGAAAATGACTGGGATGGCTGGAAATTGATGACCGATAAACTTGGCAAGCAGATTCAATTGGTTGGTGATGATTTGTTTGTGACCAACACCGAAAAACTGGCGCGCGGTATCGATGAAGGCATTGCCAACTCGATTTTAATCAAAGTTAACCAGATCGGTACGCTAACCGAAACGATGAATGCCATAGAAATGGCACATAAATCAGGTTATACGGCTGTTGTCTCGCACCGCTCCGGCGAAACAGAAGACTCGACCATTGCTGATTTGGCCGTTGCCACTAATTGCGGACAGATCAAAACAGGTTCGCTTTCACGTAGTGACCGGATCGCTAAATATAACCAGCTTCTTAGGATTCAGGACTTGTTAGACCAGGAAGCAATTTATCCCGGAATTAAAACATACAAGAATAGATAGTTCAACTAAAATATTGGCAGGTGTCCCCTTTTAATTTGAGGCGCCTGCTCTTTTAAGCCATGAAAAATAAAGATAAAACAACCTTTACAAAAATCTTAGCCGCCGCAAACAAAAAAAGTGGGTCTATTTTTCTTTTTCTCTTTGTCCTGGCTATTATAACAGTTTTTCTCTTTGCAGACCGCGGCACTTTATTATTGTATAAAAGCAATTCCAATAAAGAACAATTAGAGGGCGAAATTAAGCAACTTGAAAAGAAACGAGACCGGCTTTTAATTGAAAAAGATCAACTGGAAAACGATCCGAAATATATTGAAAAAATTGCCCGCGAAAAGTATCAGATGAAGAAAAAAGATGAAAAAGTGTATCAAGTCGAAATGGACAAAGATTAGACTGCGCGATGACCCGATCCTTTAAAATAAAACATTTTATTTGTTTTTTTGCCGTTCTTTCCGCGTATAACATAACAGCCCAAATCCCTTTCGATTCCAATATTATTTCTACAAACAACCTCAGCACAGATTTTTCCAAACAGAACACGAGCTGGAACTGGCTTGCCCGTTATTCCGCAGCTAAAAAAATAGATGCCAACAGTTTTTGGAGTTTAAAGGAAACCTTCCAAAGCAACCTGATAACGCCTGATAATTCAAAAAAACAATGGAAAGACGAACACAGGCTTAAGGGGTTGTATTACACAAATTTTAAATATGCAACCGTTGGGTTCTACATCGATAGTTGGTTATTGTTTGATAAACAACAAAAAGGCCGAAATGAATTTTCAAATCATTCTGCTGTTCTCTTTACCAATTTTAAACCACTGAACAATATTTCTTTTACACCCTATGTGGGCGGACAGCGAGCAAAAAATATTTCTATTGCAGATTATGGCTGGGATGTTGGCATAGAAGGCAAGGCAAAAGACATTAAATTTGGCGCATACAAAAACAGTATCGAAGCTTCATCTAATTATGATTTTTTTGAAACCCGCCAAAATTATACCAATAATCTTTCTTCGATCATCAGTACACGTTTTAACCAATATACTTCCGATTCTCTTAAAGTTGGTTATGAAGAATCGAGTAAACAATTTTATAATTCGACCGGAACCGCCATTACGGAAGTAAAATTATATAACCGAAAAATCCAGAACAGCCTTAACTACGCGACCTCCAATCAAAACCAGCTTACATTTGAAACAAATATTTTATCAAAATTTGTCTCTTTCAATACAAACAAAAACGTATCGTTAAGTACAAACAGGAATGTATTCTTTATAGAGAACAGGGTCATCTTCCGCCATTTTGGCCCCAAACTGAGTTATGAAGTTGATTTTAGGACAAATGATGAAACCTTCGATAACCGGGAAACCATCACTGACAGCAGGACGAGACAAAGCGCACTCGGGCTAAAATCTATTTACCTGATAAATGCGGACAGCCGTTTTAATTTAGATTTCACCTATATCAAATTACAGTACGACACGCCGGACGAAGATAATAATGACGACAGGGACGAACAACGGTTTGTAATTAACCTTGGCTATCAGAAAAAACTTTCACCCGTCCTAAATTTCTATCTTAGCAGCTATGGGTTCTTGTATCATCAGATTTACATTTTTAAGGAGCAAAGCGTAAATAATAATTGGAACAGGGTAATAAAATTAGAACCCAAAATAAAATACCGAAGTAAGAGAGTGATGAACAGTCTTTCATCCAGTGTTATAGCAAATTATACCGTGTATGATTTTGAAGAGGTGGGATTCAGGACACGTTCTTTTTTATCGAGGAAATTTACTTTAGATGATTCGCTGCAAATTCCATTGTATAAAAACATTTCGATTGGATTAAACGCGCGGCTGGAATTAGAGTAAAAAGGCAATTTTGCAAAGAAAACATTTACTCAAAACCTGATTCAGTCTTATCAGGTGACAAAGTATAATTTATATCTTGGACAAAAATTATATAAACGAATGGGTTTCAGGTTTGGCTATACATTCTTCTCGCGGATTGAATGGCGCCATATTCCCAAAAAGGTCAAAAACCGGGAGATCATTAACCAGGGCCCTTTTGCCAATTTCTATTACTCTGTTAATGACCGAATAAACTTAAATGCCTACGCGTTATTAAATTTTGTAGATGATTCAAAAAACAGGAACAGTATTTATAGCACCGGACATATCAGGCTGTATTATTCCTTATAATAAAAAATAATTTTATGCTGTATGCGTTTTAAAAAGTTTGCTACCTAAATTTGGAATTGAACCTAATATCGAAACCTGATAAGTTTAGCTCTCAATTCTATCATGTTTTTTTTATGGAGAAATAGATGTTTTATAAAAAAATATTATTGTCTTTGTTCATCGCCCTAACCTTTGGTTTGGCCCAGGCAAATAATTTTGACGATATGGCCCGTCTTCAGTCAAACAACGAATCTGAAATATACGAACTTACAATTTCTGATTTTGACGTTTTGGCCTCGAGTGGTGAAGGCCAGGAATTATTTCAGAGGGTGGTTTTTAAAAACGCTTATTTCTTAGCAACATCTGCTACTTATGACCTCCCTGTAAGAATATTAAATTTTGCCATCCCGCAAAATGGAAGCCTTAATATCCAGCTACTTTCCAAATCGGATAAAATAATCCGTTCCGTAAACCTGAAGGAAAAAGAAAATTTTGAGCTGACCGAAAGAAACCTGGACCAACTCATCTCCCTTGGGGAGAAAAAACGGTTCAGGGATATGATGGTCCAGGAAGTAATTATTAATCCCTTGGCATATAATAAATCTGCGAATAGTTTAAAATTAACACATAAAATTAAATTTAAGGTCAATTATCATGGTCAGGCTGCCTCATCCGGTACATTTAAAAAACGAGGAAAATTAGATAACCTCTATAAAAATTTACTGGTTAATTTTGAAAAAGGCCGCGATTGGCAAATCCCAAAGAAACAGAAATTTTTCAAATCTCAAACACTCGGCTCCGGCATGTTTTACAGATTTGATGTAACAAAAGACGGTTTGTATAAAATTACGCCGGCCAGCTTAAGTAATAGCGGTATAAATAATAACGCACTAAGTATTAATGCGCTTCAGCTCTTTAATAATGGCGGGCATACTTTAAATGTAGCTACAACGGCTACCCAATGGAATCCTTCTTCCACGGAAGAGGTTGCTATCTTGGCTTTCGATCTTAATAACAACGGCCTTTTTGATGGTGCTGATTATTTACTTTTTTATGGTAAAGCGCTCAACTGCTGGTTTTATAATTCCAGCAAAAAGAAGTTTGTACATCAAACACATCCTTATGACACAAAAAACAGATATTATCTTTCGATAAATGGCAGCAACGGAAAAAGGATGGCAATTAACCCTCTTT
>JAJRVW010000076.1 GCA_024277115.1 Calditrichota bacterium | reverse complement strand
CAGCCATATTTGAGTATATTGAAGTGTTTTATAACAGAAAGCGCAGGCATTCGGCGATTGGTTATATCAGTCCCATGGAATTTGAGAAGGCTTGTGCATAATTAACAATTAATGTGTCTACTTTTTGTGGGCAAGACCAATCTCTGTTAAAGCTGCAGCTGCAAGCATGATTTTTGGTTTTTTGGGATTAATAGAAAAAGTACAAATACTTGTTAATGCAATTTGAGTACGTATTACCCAGGAGCTACCAAAGTCTGGACTCACGTAGAGGTCACCACTAACAAAGTCAACAAAAAAAACAGAGTCCAAATTTGTTGGATGTTCAACCAAAGTAACTCCATTCATACTTACATTCTGTAAAACTTCATCCCATAAATAGCCACCATTTTGGCTTTTAAAAATAGAGGTTCCAGCATGAACCAATATAATTGAAGTATCTTTTTCTGAAACAACTATTGCATGGGTTAAATCTGGTAGGCTACCACGTTTTTCCCAATTTTTCCCAGCATTATAACTAACTACAAAATTATTATCGTGAACGGTATAAATTATTTGGTCGCTTCTCGGACTTAGGTCAAAAGCTACTGCTACCCTACCAGCCAATATATTTTCCCATTCTAAGCTTACCTGTGCATAAGAAACCGTAAATACTAAATTAAAAAGCAGTAGAAACTTCTTCATGATTGCCCCAATCATTTATTTATTAGCTCTTTGGTAATTATAATTAATTTGCCTAAGATGTAATTATCGTAAAAGTAACATTTTTCGGGTTTGTTCATAATTGTTGGTTTTTAATTTATAAAAATAAACCCCGCTTGCCAGGTTGGCCGCCTCAAAGAAAACAGTATATTTCCCTGGCGTTTGTTTCCTATTTATTAAGGTTTCAACTTCCCGTCCCAGCATATCAAATATTTTAAGAGAAACTTTGCCATTGGTAGCTAACCGATAACCAATTTGTGTAACAGGGTTAAAGGGGTTTGGATAATTCTGATAAAGCTCGCTTCGTCGTGGAATAATTGCAAGGGCTTCATCAACGCCGCTTATACCCTCAAACCAATCCAGGCTACGATGAATGACCTCACTGGTAATTGTAGAGTTTTGCAGATCGAGGTCAAATCCAAGAACGACAGCTTTTCCTCCATTTCCTGTATTATTTACAATCGCTCCGGCCACCTTATTTGTATCTGCCAATGTATTGCCATAATAAAAGGCAGCCGAGGCATTTTCTTTTGAAAATGACAAGATATCCGTGGAAGGCTGATTTGAAGCTCGGATAACCAACGACAAATCCTGCCCAATGGGATTTCCATCTATTCCAAACAATAGATCAGCAAAACCTGCAATAGTATAATTACTTTCAAAACCAATTTGCATATTCTGAAATAATTTAGACTGGTTATTATTTTCTAACATATCCTGCCCACTCATGATAATGTTATTGCCGGCATTTACTATTTTATCCAAGCTGTCTAAAGTAGATGGCATTATCGTTGTGGAATCGTGCCGGCCAAACCAAATAAGAGATACCTTTTTTGTTTTATTGATTATTTCTGCGCTAATATCTTGATTGTCACTTGAAGCATCCGAATAGACCCAAGTAAGCCCTAATTTTTCCAAGGCAAATTCATATCTCTCCCGCATGGCAGGATCCCCACCGCCATCGGCTAAAAACAGATCGGCAAAATCGAGAAAATATTCCTGTCCGGTCGAAACTTCAAATGAATCAGTCTCCATCCTGAAATATGGGAGAACGAGTGGTTCGATTGTTAATTTTGAATACTCATTTATTGAGGTTAACGAATCAATTTCAAAAAAACCGTTTTGATCCGAAAGAGTTGTTTTTCTTATCCGCTCTGTGGTAGGCTTTTGATATTCTAAACTAATCTGACTTGGAACCTGAAAACCATTTACATCTTTAATCGTTCCACTAAGGGTTAATTCCCTGATATTAAGAGGGATTTCTATGGCAAGGTTAGATTCAACCCCAGCCATTATTTCAACATTGTGAACTGTTTTCTCAATTCCAGAAGCACTAACTGTAATCGAATATATACCTGGCAATAATACCATTTTATATGAGCCATATGTGTTTCCTATATACACAACATCACCCGTTTCATTTACAGTTATTGATGCAAACTCAACATTCTGGCCTGAAACTGAATCTGTAATCACACCTGAAAGTGTGCCTAACTGAGGTATTTTAAGCTTATAAATGCCCCCGATGCCAAAAACACCTTGTAAACTAAGTGCAGTAACGGTAGAATCACTGGCGCTTTTAATCATCCAAACAGCCGTTCCCGGGATGTCGCCAATTTCTTGCCAACTATCACCGGAATCATAGCTTTTATATATGCGGCTCTGATCTGTTCGCGTAAAAGAACCGAGATAAATCTTACCTGTAGGCGTAATATCCAGTCCCCACATTTGGATACCAAATATCCCCGGTTTTGACCAGGTAGCCGCCCCATCCTCCGAGCGGAATACAGAATAGGTTTCATCCAGATAGGTGGATCCAAAAGCCCTGTTTTCCTTCGTTGGGTCCCATTTTATTTTGGGTACTTCCGAGAAATAATCATTGCCTTCTTTAACCATTTCCCAGGTAAAGCCCCCATCAACAGAACGATTAATGCGCGTATTCCCTGCACCAGCGATCATCATTTTGGGATTGTTTGGGTTAATGGAAAACGAACAAACAAAACTTAAAGATACATTTGAACGAAAATTCCAGGTGGCGCCACGGTCACCGCTCACCCATAAATTTCCATCCCGGAAATCTACATAAAAAGCAGAGTCCGGATATGTCGGATGAAACTCAATAGTTTCACCATCCATCGAAACCCTGGAAAGAACTTCATTAAAATCAAGCCCACTGTTGGTACTCCTTAACAAACTGCCGTTTGCATACATCAGTATAATTGCTGTATCTGCTGGACAAATTGTAATATTTCGGATTTCCTGATTGGGAACGCTTCCACGCTTATCCCAGGTGATTCCTCCATCGTGGCTTACACGGAAGAAACCATTTTTTGTAGTGTATATAATGTTTTCATCAAGTGGGTTTAAGGCAAAGGCAAGCGCATAGGTATCAGTAATCAGAGGCTCCCACTTAAGCTGCTTCTGCGCGAAGGAAAAACTTATTAAAATCGAAAATAAAAGAACAGTAAATGTATAAAAACGCTTCATGCTGCCTCCTTTGTAATATTTAAAACAAAAAACCGGTTGGATCACACAAAGATAAATAATAGTATCAATAAGTAAATCTCAAGCGACTAAACAGCTTCATTCGTTTAGTGAACTGTAAGCGGGTTAGGCCAACTTGTATGATTTAGTATTTACAACCACTTATCTACAGAACCGTGATCGAATATTTTTAATTTTTCTATCAGGCCTTGTGGTTCATCGGCAATACACATTCGATCAAAATGCTGTTGATGTAAAAATCTTTCATTCACCATGTGTTTAAAAAAGCCAAGCAATTTATCAAAATATCCATCGACATTATAAAATCCAAACGGTTTTCTATGCAGGTTTAGTTGCGACCACGTAAATATCTCGGCGATTTCATCCAAGGTACCCATCCCACCCGGCATGGCAATAAATGCATCGGATTCCTGCTCGATTAAAGCTTTCCGTTCATGCATGGATTTTACAATTTTGAATTCGGTTAATCCTTTGTGCCCCACTTCCCTTTGAAAAAGATGGTCTGGCATAACACCTACTGCCCGACCATTATTTTTTAGGACCGCATCGGCGATTATGCCCATCAATCCCACTTTGCCTCCGCCAAAAACAAGGCCGATCTTATTTTTTGCCAGATAGGTTCCAAGTGCCTCCGCTTTTTCTTTATAAGCCGGATTTTTTCCCGTATTAGAACCGCAAAAAACAGCAATATTTTTAATCATCTTCTTCTCCATATCAATATAAAGAATTAGTTATATGTGAACGGGCTTAGGTAAATTAGTTCTTACACCCGGGTAGTTTTTTCTGGGTAAAAAACTCAAAATAACTAATTTTGTAGAAACATATTCAATTTTTCTCCCGTAATGTGTTGGAGCAAACCTATTCTTTCTAAGGAGTTTCCATGACAAAATTTCTACTCATCCTTCTACTACTCTCTTCCACACTTTTTGCACAAAGTTGGAACAATGACGATGATTACGTTAAAGTACCTGTTAACCCTTCCCTTTGGCCGGGCATTAGTACCGGGGATATGTGGGCCGAGGAAGCCGGATACAAAAAAATCTATAATACAGGCTTTGCGCTTAGCTTGGTCGGGATGCGCGCCGCCCGGTTACGCGGGATGGATTTGGCCGGAATTTTCAGTATCTATTCCGAAGGAGTACAGGGCTTCCAGGCCAGCGGTGTTTTTAATTTGGTAAACGGAAATGTGCGAGGTTTTCAGGGCGCGGGTATTTTTACCATCGTTAATGGAGATATTTTAGGCGCACAGGCCAATGGCGTTTTTAGCGTACAAAACGGCCGGTTTAAAGGGGCCCAGTTTAGCGGCGTGTTTAATATCCAGAATGGTGATTTTAAGGGCGCACAGTTTGGCGGGGTTTTTAATATCCAAAACGGGACGTTTAAAGGGGCGCAGTTTTCCCAGGTTTTTAATATCTCCAATGGCGATTTTAGAGGGCTGCAAGTGGGCTCAACCTTCAATATTTTAAATGGCGCATTTCGTGGACTGCAAATTGGTACGGTAAATATTACCCGTTATTTCGACTCGGGCCTGCAAATCGGTTTGGTCAACATTTCTGATACCCACAATGGCATCCCTGTTGGGGTTTTTACCTATGTTCGCGATGTTCCGATCGGCTACCAGATTTGGTACGACGATAGTAAATTTATTAATGCCGGTATCCGTTCGGGTAATGATGAGTGGTACAACCTTATTTCAGTTGGACGAAGAATTGAAGGCGATGTGCGGTTCCACAGTTTGGGCGCAGGTATGGGCCGCAAAGTTGATCTTGGCCCCGGCTGGGGATTGGATATTGGTACCACTGTTTATAAATTACTTGATGATAATTTCCAGGATAACAAATGGGAAGATGGCGACTTGGGGGTCATCGCCAAGTTTAACCTTATTTTTCGGCGTAACCTTGGCGCAGAAGGAAAGTTAGTTTTCGGGCCTACGCTTAACCTTTGGTATTCCAAGCTGCCCGAAGAAGATTTAAGTCAAAACCTTTTTATTGACAAATTTGAAAAAGGCAACTATATCCGGGCGTGGCCGGGCTTTATGGTTGGTTTGGAACTGTAAAATAAAGGCGGGATTCTGTCCCGCTTTATTTTATTCTGAAAAGAGGAAGGGAAAATAGCATCAACATACTTACCAGAAATATGCCACTACCTACACCGTATAAATCTGCAAAATAGCCAATAATCATCACAAACAACGCTGAAAAAAGTGAAGCCAACTGCGACGCAACAGATAATATCCCGGAATGGACAGATGCCTCACTTTGATCTGTAATTATTGAGACCCCCGCTGGCTTGCGGATATTTTCAATAAATAAAATTATAATAAAAATTAAAATCGCCCACGCAGAAATATAATATTCCATGATCACCCCGCTGGCGATCCCTAACATACTGCCTACAATTAAACTTCTGTTTAGAAAACTGCCGGGCGATTTAAACAAATCAACAATTTTGGATGCATTGCGGGAAACCGAGGCATTAATCAAAAAAATTACAAAATAAATTATCCCCAAAAACAAGGCTGTCTTCTCTTCGTTACTAAGAAAAAGTAAAATGGGTAATTGGACGACCAATGTTTTTAAGAAGGGCTGGATAAAATCTTTGATACTTTTATAGAACCCCGAATAAATAGAGCTGTTCACCAAAGCTGTGAGCAGTTTTGGGTGTTTAAACGCTTTGGCAAAACTTAGGCTGATTGTTTTTAATCGGTCATTTAATGTACCTGTTTTTGTTGCAACCTGATCCAGATAGCTTGGATAAGAAAGGATGATTGTGAAATCCAATAAATACGGAAATATTGAAAACAGAAAAATAACATCAAGATTTTGATTAAAAAAATAGAGCGCCCCACCGGCCAAACTGGACAAAGCGCTGCCAAATTGCGACCACGAACGTGTATGTCCATAATAATTTATTTTCTGGCTTTTCTGCCCCGTACGTTTTAAATAATCAACAATCATAGCTTTGTTTATACCTGAACGGACCGCATCGCCAAGCGCATAAAACAACATGGCCAAAATAAACAGCGCAAAATGGGAGCCCGCGTAAAAAATGATGAAGGCAAGGATATAAACAAGAAATGATGAAGCCAAAGTCTTCCGTCGTCCTAAGGCATCGGCGATAATACCGGATGGAATTTCAAAAATATTTATAGCGATTTCACGGATGGCATAAAGGGAGCCGATTTGTAAAAAGGATAAATCTTTGCTTAGAAAGAAAAGGATAAAAAAGGGTTCAAAGAAGCGTAGGTTTTTTAAAAATCCATAAAGGCAAAATTTATAATATTGCTTGTCTTTAATCATTTGGGTTTAAATTAATATATTTCCAAAATTCCCACATGTGGCGATTCAATCAAGTTATGTATTTTTAACTTATTCTTGATAAGAATTTCTTTAATATTTTTTGTAGACTGATTTCCAGTCCTTAGTAAAATTATTTTTGGCGGGTAATTTTTTTGAATTACAAGTTTCAGAAAATCTTCATCATTTGTAATAATTGCATGTTTTTCTTTTTTTGCCCAATTCCAAATTTCTATGTCTTTTGCAGGAATAGATAGACCAATTTTATCAACATGCTTACAATCTGGAAAGGTTTCTGCCAACTCCTTTATCAATCGCCAGGAGAGGTTTGCATCGAGAAGTAACTTCATATCAAGATGCGATAATCGTTGTTATGTTTTCACGGTGAGCTGCATACGCAAGCGCAGCAAGAATATCATTTTTCTTTAATTGAGGAAAATCTTCAATTATGTCCTTAATTTCTAAACCTGAAGCAAGCCAACTTAAGATATCTGCTATTGCAATCCTTGTATCTTTAATACATGGTTTTCCAAAACGGATATTTACGTCGACAGAAACATATTTCATAAAGTCGTCCATTTGAACTCCTTATTTTCTCTTACATAAAATAGATTTAACGCCCTGCAATTTAAAGTTTTATCTTGCTAAAAACATCTGCCAACATCGCCTTCTCAAAATCCTCATTTGTGTTATAAACATACCCAAAACTCTTTTCCCACAGCTCTGCTTTTTCCATACACAAATAAAAGAAAACCTTATTATGCCAATTTGAAAATGCCTTATACATGGTTGAAAACTTTTCAATTTTAATTGAATCGGGATAGGTCATTTTACCGTGTGGATCGGTGACCAGCTCCATTTGTGTTATTTTTGTCGGGAAGCCCAGTTTGCGTATTTTTTTTAATACGGGTTTGATGAATGTGACCGAGCCAAAGGAAATAAAAAGCACTTCATCAGGCTTGAACAATGCCTGCACTTTTTGGGCAATAGCTGGATATGCCGTTTTCCAATCACTGTAATACACAATGGGATGAAAATGGAATGCCACCTTTACGCCTTTGTCCGCAATCGTACGCGCTGCCTTTAACCGGTTTTCCAAGCTGGCTGTAAAATGCTCCTCATTATCTATAATGGTTTGCGGATTAAGCGACCAGCTACACACAATATTAGGTGGTACTTCATTTTCTATAAAATAGCTGATATTATCTGATTTGGTTTTAAACTCGAGCAAGATATTTGGGTTATCTGCTGCGAATTTACACAATGCATCCAGATTGCCGTGCTTGTTTCCCCAGGCCAAAGAATCCGATGATTGCCCTGTTCCGATGTGGTATTTTCGGTCTTTTTCAAGTTTTAGATTGGCCAGTTTTTCAGCCAGGTTATTGTCAAAGACCGTCTCGCTTTTATAAAAGGTTTGGATCGTGCAATAACTGCAACCAAAAATGCAATTCTCTACGGCATCAATCGTTTTTAAATTACAGCAGACTGTTTTTTCCGAGGCAACCGGGCACCAACCAAAAATATTTTTATCCGATTCCTTTAAAACAATTTTGCCTTTTTCCCGTTTTTTGGGGCGTTCCAAACCTTGTTCGGGATATTTTTTTGCAGCGCTTTTTAGTTGATTACTGTACGCGTTTAATTGTTGCAGGACTTTTTTCTTGTTCTTTCGTTCCTCATCTTTTTGCACATTCTTATTCCACCAATCAGCAAGAGAACCTTCATCCCACATGGATAAATCGCGCGCAATCTCTACAACCTGCCGGAACTCCTGAAACGTAAAAATATATACGCTGGCAATCAACTTTATAAATTTCTGCTGCTCACCATCGAGATCATTATAAAAAGTTTGAGGAATAAATTTTTGTAGTTTTTCCTGGTATTCTGTTCGGTTTTTCAATCTTTCCCTTTGGTAATTTTTTAAGTGCGAAAGATACGATCAATACAAAAAAATAAAAAATGTTTAATTTTATTCCGGTTTGGCCTCTTGGCAGACACTGTTTGCCTTACATTTAAAACATCTGTTTTTAACCATCGAGGCAATCTAAGAAAAAAGTAAATTTAGTGGGCTTTCATCTTCACAAATTAAAACATAAATTGTGTTTGATAAAATTCTCATAGATTAGGAGATGAAAATGCAAAGCAGGACAACAAGTGTCTTTTTTCTAAAAGGTTACCAATATCGCCTTGAAGAAGAGATTGACATTAACACACCTTTCACAGGCTTTGATGCCATAATCCAAACAGATGAAAAAGTGTATGCTAAAATATCTAAAGAAGGCGAGTTACAGGTTTTTCCTGAATATGCCTGGGACGGGATGACCGGTTGGTTTGAGAGCAAGGAGACAATTATCCCAAGCCTGGTGCATGATGTACTGTATCAATTTATCGCAGAAGACGGCTCGGAAATCCCAAGGGAGAAATATGTAAAACTGACTGACAAATATTTTGTGAAGCTTTTAAAGGCAAACGATGTTTCTTTTATAAACCGTTTTTTTATTAAACAAGGCATCCGTTTTGGCAATGCGCGTACAAAGTTTAAACATGAAAAAACAGCTATTAAATACAAGGCATAATTAATTTAGATTTAAAATGAACGATGGCATAAGCTTATAATACCATTTTGATATGCTCGTGTCCTTTAAGGTCGTTGAAAATTTTATTACGGATGTCTTCATTTTCCACAACCAGTGAAACATGCACGCTTACATAGGTGCCTTTGCTGCTCATATTCGATTTTTTTGAAGCGTATTCTTTTTCAATCAAAACACTACCAATCGCCAACTGGACATTTTCATAATTGTGGCCAATTACTTTATAATGCCAGGTACAGGGGTATTCAACTTTTGCTTCTTCGATTTTTTTATTCATTCGATATTCTTTTTAATTATTCTCATTATTTAGTTTAAGCTAGAACATCTTCTGCTTTATCAATTGCTGGCAGCTTTTTCAAAAAACTCAACAATCTGCGGGATGCCACAATTTAAAGCATTTTCCAGAGGCCCTTCAAATAAAACTTTGCCCCTGTCAAGATAAATAATCCGGTCAGCCAGGCGCCTAATACTGGAAACCTCGTGCGTAACAAGGATTATAGTGATGCCAATTTGCTGTTTTAGTTTAATAAAAAGTTCATCCAGTCCGGCCAAGGTAACCGGATCGAGCCCGGCCGAAGGTTCATCACAAAACAGTAGTGGCGGGTCCATAGAAATGGCCCGTGCCAACGCTGCCCGCTTTAACATCCCGCCGGAAAGCTGCTCCGGTGAGAGATCATAAGCATGGGTAAGATTCACCAATCCCAATTTTACCTTTACCAAATCTTTGATCATTTGTTTGTTCAGGGTAGTATGCTGCTCCAGGGCAATGGAAATATTATCGGCTACCGAGAGTGAGTTTAACAAAGCGCCATTTTGAAATAATACGCCCATATTTAACTGAAACCTGGAAAATTCATCTTCCTGCATTAAATCAGTCCGCTTGCCAAGAATGGAAATCTCGCCTTGCTGAACGGGATACAATCCAACTAAATGTTTCATCAAAGTGGTTTTGCCACAACCGCTCGTTCCAAGGATCACCGTGATCTCATTTTCATAAATCGAAAAAGAAATATCTTTTAGAACCCTTCTTGTTCCAAATGTCGCCGCGAGATTATCTACCCGTATAATTTCTTTTGCCATTCTTCATCATTAAGTTTTAATAAAATAAAAGTCCCATAGCGCTGTCTGCCAATATCACCAAAAAGATGGATGTAACCACAGCCCGTGTTGTATATTTTCCCACGCCAACTGCGCCGCCTTCCACATGCAGGCCAAAAAATGTACCCGTCTGAACAATAATCCCGGCAAAAACCAGGCTTTTAATAATGCCCGTAATAATATCTTTTAATAAAAGCGAATCGGCCATACGGTGAAAAAAGACAAAGAAGGAAATATCCAAATAAAAATAGGCGACCATCATCCCGCCAAAAATACCAAAGATATCGGCCATCAATGTAAGGAAAGGCAAAGTTAAAATACTGGCCTGCATTTTGGGCACAACCAGATAGCGCACCGGGTTCAGCCCCAAAGTATTTAAAGCGTCAAGCTCCTCGGCCACCTTCATGCTGGCCAGCTCCGAGGCAATGGCCGAACCACTGCGCCCGGCAATCATGATCGCTGTTAAAAGCGGGCCCATTTCCGCAGTCATGGCGATGACTACTAAATCCACAATAAAAATATTGGCGCCAAATTGCCTTAGTTGCGCCGCGGATTGCAAGGCCAAAACAAGCCCGATCAAAAAGGAAATAAGCGCGACCAACGGCAAAGCATTTACACCGATATTTACAGCCTGGTTCACTACCTCGCCTTTGCGCTGAGCTTTACGTTTGAATAATCCGACAAAGGTCCAGTAAGCCAAATCGGCCATTAAAAATAAATAGTCACCAATTACATCCTGTCTAAAATCATAGGTCTTACGCCCGATGCGTTCAAACAGGCCGGTCCGTTCAATCTCTTCCCTGGTCATCTCCTGCGGTTTGGCAAATGTTTTTAAAATTTTCCGGATATTTTCATTGGCGCCCGTTACCAGAACATTGGTATTTTTCCGTGGAAGGTGTGCTTGTAGATGGTCCAAAAAAACCACGCCGGCGCTGTCCATCTTGCTCACTGCATTTAGATCGATTTTTAATTCGTTCTCATCATAGCGCCGGATTTTTTTTAGCAGCTTTAGCCCAAATGTACTCACATCACTCAGGGTAAGCTGATCAATAAAAAAGAGGGTTCCATCCTCTATGCGATAGTTTGGTTTTGTTGAACCTGTTTTTTTTGAGGGCATAATTTACTATTTTTGCAAATTTTCATTTACAAGATAAATTCGGATTTTATTTGAGAAGCGTTCAAGGTCCCGTTTCAAAATCTCGCTCATTTTAAGGGCAAACATATTCATGTCCCACTCATCCAATGGGCGGGTTTTGTCAAAAGTATGTTCCACAACAATCTGTTTTTTTATGCGGTCAAACAGTTCCAGTTTTAAACTGATATGCGCCATTAGCGAGTCATCGCCTTCTACGGCTTCTAATTGATTTATATATGCGCTTAACTGGTAGCGAGGCGCAACACTCCAAATCCGGTCAGAAATACGGGCAAATAAAGCATCGGAACTTAGTTTTTTCTGGATCAACCGCTGAATGTTCAAATCCGGGCTTTCGGCCCATTGATGATAGCGGTAATAATTTATTTCATGGCTACGTTTGCGCAGGGCGATACGATGCTGCGAATATACCTCTGTCACCTGAACAGGCAGGATTTCACAAACATCACGCGAAATAGTTTCTACTGTTTTATTATCAAAGGACTTAACCGGAAAATCCATGATATAATATTTTGGTGTTGTAACTGTTTTTGCACAAGCCTAAAAAAGAACGACGGTTATAAATAAATAAAAAACTTTTTTCATGGGGTGTCTCTTTTTATTTTTAGATTATCAAATGTAAACCTCAAAAATCAACAGTTAGTCCAAATCATCATCAGGAATTTCATCAACTTCTGCTCCACGAATCAATACTGAGGGATCCTCGTTAACCAATCGCGACGCTTCGTTTAAATAATCGAGGGCCGATTTTAATTTCTGTAAACTGGCCAAAAAATCCCTGCTACCACGCTCCATGTCCCGATCCAGGGAAATAAGCAATTTATTGGTCCGTTCTACAACTTCCCCGAGGCGTGCAATGGTAGAGACTAAATCTGTTTTTGTTAGTTTCTCTGAGACTTCATACACATTGGAAACAATCTGGTCTAAAGTATCCGATTGGGTCAGGCGTTCAATCTTTGCGGTGGCAACTTGAAGCGAATAACTGATTGTGTCCATTCGGGCCATTACTATTTTTGCTGAGCCAAGCCCTTCATACAGATTTTGCCTGTTTTCGGCCACAAGGGCGTTTATATTATCCATGGCGTGGGTAGAACTTTCGGCCAATTTAATGATTTTTTCAAGTTTCTCCGGTGCCGTAAACTCAATCAGGTTATTAACAACCCGCTCAATTTTATTGGCGATTACTTCGGCCTTGCCCGTAATATCTTCGGTTAAAGAACCGCCTGCTTTTATGAACTGCCCAGTTTGGCACAACTCGGCCTCGTTACTGCCACCACGAATTTCAATCATTTTTAAACCGGTGATCCCGATAGCTTCTATATTGGCCTGGGCATCTTTTTTGATAGGCGTGCCGGGTTTTACAGCTACGGTAATAATCACGTTATAAACATCCTTTGGGTCAAAATCGATACTTTTAATTGTACCGATATTTATCCCCAAATATTTTACCGGGCTACCAATTTCCAGGCCGCTTACAGAAACATCACGATACGAAATATAATAGATGTCCCTGTCCTGAAAAAACTGTTTACTGCCGACGATAAAAAGTAAAACCAAGAGGGCAAAACTACTAATAACAATAAAAACACCTAAACGGATTTTTTGGGAACGAGATGGCATTGTGGGTTACCTGTTGTGGTCGATTGAAAGACAATATAATAAAAGAAGGATAAGGATGAAAATAGAGAATCTACTAATAATTATTAGACGCACAGAATGGATAAATTTATATGAATAACCCGGATTATATATGTGTAAATTACTTAAATCCACTTAACTGTTTTTAAGAACTCACCCCTAATCCCCTCTCTTTCAAGAGAGGGGACTTGAAAAACTTAAAACCTTGCAGAAACTGTGTAGGGGAGAGTTGGTTTGATATTTATGTAGCTCACATACTTTATGTTTTTTAAACATTTTATGTCGGGCTCAAGGCAAATTTATTAAATCAAATATTGAAACAGGGTCGGTTTGTCATTGAGGTATTCATAAATAAAGCCGTTGTGCTCCATACGGGTAATGAGCGGGACAAACTCATCTTTGGATGTAATTTCAATCCCCACAACCGCCGGGCCTTTCTCCCTGCTGGTTTTTTTAGAATACTCAAAATAGGCAATGTCATCATCAGGGCCAAGCACATTATTTACAAATTGTTTTAAAGCGCCTGCCCGTTGTGGAAAACGGATAATGAAATAGTGTTTTAACCCTTCATAAAGTAGGGAGCGTTCCTTAATTTCTTCTGTGCGGGTAATATCGTTATTACTGCCGGAGAGCAGACATACTACATTTTTACCGGCAATTTCATCCTTAAATAAATTAAGCGCTGTAATGGACATAGCGCCAGCGGGTTCCACAACAATGGCATCTTCATTGTACAAACTTAGGATAGTGGTACAAATCGCACCTTCATCCACGGTTACCATTTTATCGAGTACGTTTTTACAAATCTCAAAGGTTTGCCTGCCCGCCTGTTTAACAGCCGCACCGTCCACAAAATTATCGATTTCATCTAAAATCGTGACATGGTTATTCTGAAACGCATCGCTCATCGATGGCGCGCCGGCAGGTTCAATCCCAATTATTTTTGTCTCCGGGCTAAGTTTTTTAAACACGCTGCCCACGCCCGAAGCCAACCCACCTCCGCCCACAGGTAAAAGAAGATAATCAATTTTCTCTTTGGCCTGTTCTAATATTTCCAGGGCAATTGTCCCCTGCCCTTCAATCACTTTTTCATCATCGAAAGGATGGATAAAAGGCGATCCGTTTTTCTCTGCAAATTTTATGGATTCTTCATAAGCCTCATCAAAACTATCCCCAACAAGCTCGATCGTAACAAACTCACGGCCAAACATTTGTACCTGTTTTACTTTTTGTTGTGGTGTCGTAACCGGCATAAAAATAGTGCCGTGAATACCGGCCGCCCTGCACGAATAAGCTACGCCTTGAGCATGATTTCCGGCACTGGCACATACAATACCATTCTCTGTCTGCTTCGGCCCCAGGCTGCTGATTTTATTAAATGCCCCACGGATTTTGTAGGAACGTACGATTTGCAGGTCTTCCCGCTTCAACAAAATAGTACAATTATAGCGTTCCGATAGGTTCAGGTTTTTTGATAAAGGAGTGTGGTTGACAACATCTTTTAATGTTTCGGCCGCACCTTTGATGGTATCAAGTGATGGTGAATAGTTTTGTTCTATTTTTTCAAACAGTGTTTGTTTATCAAGCATATTTACCTTTTTAGCTTTGATCCTTCAGATTTTTGGGCCTGTGAAATTTAAATTAACTGTTACACCTAAAATGCTAAAGTAAAATATAGGAAATCACAAAAGAGAAGCATTAAATAACAAATAAACCCCAAAGTCCAAGTTTTAACATCACCTCAAATATGACATGTCGTTTGATATTTAAGTATTGTTCCATTGAGATTTATTTGTCTTTTGTTTTTTAAAATTTTAGAATGTTGTCTTGAAAAAGTATGGCTGAGCTGGCAATACTTTAAGATTGTTATATTGCCCCATGCTTTTCACAAATCGAACTACTTATTCTCCGGCCTCAACTTGCGAACAGCTTGCCCGGTTTGCCACATCTCCGAGTCATGCATTTCTTTAAGCTCGGCATCCAGTTTTTCACGATAATCGGGCTGGCTGTTGGAGTCGATTGAGCGCTGTGCCTCTTCCCCGGCGGCAACACTTTTATACAAATCATCAAAAACAGGGGCAACGGAATCACGGAATTTTTTCCACCAATCCAGCGCGCCACGTTGGGCCGTAGTAGAACAGTTGGCATACATCCAGTCCATGCCATTTTCGGCAACAAGGGGCATTAAGCTCTGGGTCAGTTCTTCCACAGTTTCGTTAAATGCTTCCGATGGTGAATGGCCGTTTTTCCGTAATGTATCATATTGGGCAGCAAACACACCCTGGATACACCCCATCAAAGTGCCACGCTCGCCAGTCAAATCGCTATAAACTTCGCGTTTAAAGTCCGTTTCAAAAAGATAGCCCGAGCCAACGGCAATCCCCAGGGCAATGGCTTTTTCTTTAGCTTTTCCCGTCGCATCCTGAAAAACGCCAAAACTGGAATTTAATCCCCGGCCTTCCACAAATAAACGTCGTAAACTTGTACCCGAGCCTTTTGGGGCAACCAGGATAACATCCACATCGTCCGGCGGAATAATCCCCGTACGCTCTTTATAAGTGATGCCAAAACCATGGGAAAAATAAAGTGTCTTGCCTGCCGTTAAATGTTTTTTTACAGTCGGCCAAACGGCAATTTGCGCCGCATCAGAGAGGAGATAAATTATTATTGTCCCCTTTTTCAACGCCTGTTCAATTTCAAAAAGTGTCTCGCACGGCACCCAGCCATCTTTTACCGCTTTGTCCCATGTTTTGGATTCCTTTCTTTGGCCGACAATAACATTGATGCCATTGTCCTTTAAATTTAACGATTGGCCCGGACCCTGCACGCCATAACCGATAACCGCAACCGTTTCATCCTTTAAAACATTCTGCGCCTTTTCCAGAGGAAATTCCTCACGTGTGATAACATTTTCTTCAACACCACCAAAATTAATTACTGCCATTTGTCATTTTCCTTCATTTTAAAAATGTAATTTTGTTAACAAACCACGCCATTTCAATCTTACAATTCTTTAATCTTTTCCCCATAAAGAACACCGGGATTTCGTAAAACACACTCAACAGTCTTACAGCCTCACGCCGTTTACTCCACCAAAAGTTCGGGCTCTCGCCTCTCCATCTCATGCAAGCCTTCATTAAATTTCCACATCGGTTTGATTATTGCCACACGCCCGGAACGGACAAACTCCATTACGCCAAAAGGTTCCAGTTCCTCCAACAGCGCTTGTGTCTGTTCCTTATGGCCACTTTTTTCGATAATTAAAAAGTTTTCCTCAACGGTTAATATCCGCGCGTAATGCTGGCGAATAATATTTTCAATACTCACCCCTTCGGTGATGGCTTTTATGGGCAATTTATACAGCGCGATCTCCTGATAAATCACCTCATCGGAGGTATGATAATAAGCCTCGAAAACCTCAATCTGCCGTTCCAGTTGTTTTACAACTTTACGGACGATGTCGCGCGTCTCGGTTACAACAACCGTGTACCGGGAAATCCCTTTTACCTCGGTTTCCGATACGGTCAGGCTTTCAATATTTATATGCCGTCGTGTAAAAATGATGGTTATCCGGCTCAAAATCCCGATATGGTTTTCTGTAAAAACCGAAATTGTAAATTGTTCTTTCATGAGAATCCTCTCTCGTAAAATTTAAATGCAACAATAAAA
This sequence comes from Calditrichota bacterium, assembly GCA_024277115.1. Lineage (GTDB taxonomy): Bacteria > Calditrichota > Calditrichia > Calditrichales > J004 > JABFGF01. Next base: position 17,194 of record JAJRVW010000076.1, on the reverse strand, counting down.
CAAATTCCACCGCATCAAACGGTGGAACCTGCCAACCTAATCAATCCAACCGTATTTCCGAAACCGCAGCACCCGTCGGTATCATCGGAAAAACGTTGTCCTCTTTACCCACTCTTACTTCCAGTAAATACGCGCCTTTAAAATCCAACATTTTTTGCACCGCTTTTTCAAGATTATTCCTTACCTCGACCCGTTCGCCTTCAATGCCATACCCCTTGGCAATAGTAATAAAATCAGGATTAGTCATTACAGTCGACGCATAGCGTTTATCAAAAAAGAGCTCTTGCCACTGGCGTACCATGCCCAAAAAATTATTATTGAGCACTACAATTTTCAGATTAATTTCAGTCTGCATTACCGTACCCAATTCCTGGATGGTCATCTGAAAACCACCATCCCCGGCAATGGCAACAACAGTTCGGTCCGGTGCGCCCAATTTTGCGCCCATAGCGGCAGGCAGGCCAAAGCCCATTGTGCCCAATCCGCCAGAGGTAATATTGCTTTTGCTCTGTTTAAATTTTGAGTAACGGCTGGCAATCATCTGGTGCTGCCCCACATCCGAGACTATAACGGCCTTGCCTTCTGTCTTTTCGGAAATCAGCCGGACAACCTCGCCCATAGTTAATTTTTCTTTGTTGGGGTATAAATCTTTTTTGATTATGACCTCTTGCTCTGTTTGCTTATAGGCATGGAATTTTTGCAGCCATTCCGGGTGCTCGCGTTTCTCAATACCTTTTGTAATTAAGGGCAAAGCTTCTTTCACATCCGCATGAAGCCCAACATCTGCCTGCACGTTTTTATTGATTTCAGCTTTATCAATCTCGATATGAATCACCTTGGCCTGTTTGGCATAACGCGATACATCACCCGTTACCCGGTCATCAAAACGCATGCCGATGGCAATGAGCAGGTCGCATTCGTTAGTCAGCTTATTAGGCGCGTAATTTCCATGCATACCCAACATGCCTACATTTAAAGGATGGTCTGTTTCTAAAGCCGAAAGGCCTAACAAAGTCCAACCGGCCGGGATGCCACTTTTCTCGACAAAGGCCTTCAACTCCGCTTCCGCCTCGCCCAAAATCACACCTTGCCCAAATACAACAAACGGCTTTTTAGCCTTGTTGATCAGTTCAACGGCCGCTTCGATTTTTCCATTTTAACTTCGGGTACCGGTTTGTAGCTACGGATCTTTTTACAATGCAAATACTCAAAATCAAGTTCGCCAAACTGGGCATCTTTGGTAATGTCAATTAGCACCGGCCCGGGCCTGCCGCTTGCCGCAATGTGAAATGCTTTGGCAATGGCCAATGGAATATCCTCGGCCTTGGTAACCTGATAGTTCCATTTTGTGACCGGCATGGAAATACCGACCACATCCGTTTCCTGAAAAGCGTCGGTACCTAAAAGCGCGCTTGCCACCTGCCCGGTAATACAGACAATCGGCGTGGAATCGATATAAGCATCGGCAATCCCCGTAATCAGGTTGGTTGCCCCCGGCCCGGAAGTAGCAATACAAACCCCAACTCTGCCCGATACCCGCGCATACCCTTGCGCCGCATGTACTGCGCCTTGCTCGTGGCGGGTAAGCACATGGTGCAATTTGTCCTGATATTTGTAGAGCAAATCATAGACAGGCATTATCGCCCCACCGGGATAGCCGAAGAGTGTATCAACACCTTCCGCCAGAAGCGAACGGACAACCGCTTCAGAGCCGCTCATTTTTTCAGTTTGTACTTTTTTCTGCACTTTTTCTTCAGACATATTTTCTATCCCCGGAAAAACCGCATTCTGTTTTACGGCTTGTGCCATAATTTTGTCCTCTTTTATTTTTAAAGTTTAATTACAAATTCAAAGAAACTTGCCGGTAGTTTAAATGGAATAAAACGTTGGACAGGACACTGTCCTGTCACTTCAATAAAATAAACCCCATGGGAACGATAAAACATTATCCTGTCCCAGCAAACCAAAACCCCTGTTATTCATCCGTTACACAACCTGTTGATGCGGATGAAACAAATCGTGCATATTTATATAAAACTCCGCGCTTGGCCTTTAGCGGTGGCCGTACCCAATTCTTTTTTCTTTCAGAAAGTTCTTCATCGCTCAACTCAACATTCAGGCTGTTATTTTCCGCATCGATGGTAATCCAATCACCGTCCTGCACCAAAGCGATGGCGCCGCCTACTTGTGCTTCGGGCGTAATATGGCCAACAACAAAACCATGCGTCCCACCGGAGAAACGGCCATCGGTAATCAAAGCAACTTCACTTCCCAAACCCTGCCCCATTATGGCAGCAGTCGGTTTAAGCATCTCCGCCATGCCCGGCCCGCCTCTTGGCCCCTCATAACGGATTACAACTACATCGCCCTTTTTTACCTTGCCGGCGCCGATCGCGTCATTCGTCGCATATTCCGAATCAAAAACTTTTGCCCGGCCTCTAAACTTCAAACCCTCTTTTCCGGTGATTTTTGCAACGGCGCCTTCCCGTGCCAGGTTGCCAAATAAAATCTGGATATGCCCGGTAGCTTTTATAGGATTATCAATCGGCGCAATAACATCCTGACCTGTGTTGACGGGCTGCACATTTTCCAAATTTTCAGCGATCGTTTTTCCGGTTACTGTCAGGCAATCACCATTTAGCAAATTATTCTCCAGCATAAATTTCATCACCGCGGGCACACCACCTATTTTATGGATGTCTTCCATCAGGTATTTCCCGCTGGGTTTTAAGTTGGCCAAAAAGGGTGTTTCATCGCTGATGCGCTGGAAATCGGCAAGGGTAAAATCTACATTGGCCGCTTTGGCAATGGCCAGAAAATGGAGCACGGCATTGGTGGAGCCGCCCAAAACAGTCACAAGGCGTATGGCGTTTTCAAAAGATTTTTTTGTGAGGATTTTTTTAGGCGTGATATTTTTTTCTAATAAATTTAAGATGGCTTTTCCGGCTTGTTGGCATTCCTGCTCTTTGCCATGCCCGATGGCCGGCGTGGAAGAAGTGTAAGGCAAGCTCATGCCCAAAGCTTCAATTGCCGAGGCCATGGTATTGGCGGTATACATGCCACCACAAGCGCCCGCGCCCGGGCAGGCATTTTCTTTCACTTGCTGGAATTTATCATCGCTCATTTTCCCGGCTACCTTCTCGCCCCAGGCTTCAAATGCGGAAACCACGTCCAGCTTTTTATCATCCAGGCAACCCGAGGCAATAGTGCCCCCATACATTAAAATGGCCGGACGATCCAATCGGCACATGGCCATCAAAGCGCCCGGCATATTTTTATCGCAACCGACCACAGCAACCAAGCCGTCATAAGCCTGGGCTTCCATCACGGTTTCGATGGAATCGGCAATCACATCCCGTGAGGGCAAAGAAAAACGCATTCCCGGCGTACCCATGGAAATGCCATCACTAACACCGATTGTGTGAAAAACCAACCCCACCAAACCGGCTTCGTCCGTCCCCTTTTTTACATGTACGGATAAATCATTCAGGTGCATATTACAGGGATTGCCTTCATAACCTGTGCTTGCGATCCCTATCTGCGCCTTTTTTAAATCATCCACCGAGAGGCCAATGGCATGAAGCATGGCCTGTGCTGCCGGCTGACTTTCATCTTGTGTGACCCGTTTACTAAATTTGTTTAATTCCATATATCCATAGATTCATAAAATAAATTTGTCGCCGTCTACCTGGACTTGATTCAGGTTCCATATTTTTACAAACAGGATTCTGAAACGAGTTCAGAATGACGGACATTAATTTTTTTAGTGTGCTATAATTTTTTACACTAAATCCACAATATGCGCCTCTGCGCTGCGGACAAGGCCTTTATAAGCCTGCTGCAAGGTGTTGCCAAAAGTATCTTCCCAGGCTTTTTTAAATTTTACGCCATTTAATGATTCCAGCCCGGCAACCTCAGCGGCCGTACCTGTAAAAAATGCGCCGTCAGCCCCTTCAACATCTTCCATCTTAAACAGCGTTTCTTTTACCGGAATTGATAAATCCTGCGCCAGTTGCATCACCGTTGCCCGAGTGATGCCGGGAAGAATATGTCCTCGTGGCGCTGTATACAAGCATCCGTCTTTTTCATAAAAAAAGTTCTCGCCCGGCCCTTCCGCCACAAAACCGTTCATATCGTTTAACAGGGCATCATCAAACCCTTTGGCCCGCGCTTCATTTTTGGCCAGGATGGAATTTACATAATGGCCGCTCACTTTTGCTTCAATAAAAAAGGCTTTGGGGTTGGGCTTTTGAAAAGATGAGCCCATCACGCGTAACAACCGGTTGCCAAGATATGGCTGCCATTCCCATGCGCTAAGAAACAAGTTCGATTTTCCCGCGGTCTCCAAATCCATATTTTCCCCCAGGTAAACCAAGGGGCGAATATAGGCGTTTTTAAGATTGTTACGATCAAGTAATTCGTACGTAAGCTGAACTAACTCATCCACAGAATAATTAAGTTTTATGCTCATAACCCCGCATGAATACAGTAAACGCTCAAAGTGTTCATAAACCATAAAAACCTGTGTGCCCAAAGGCGTTGGGTAAGCGCGCAGGCCTTCAAACACGCCATTGCCATTTTGGATTGTTTGGCCATAGGGCGCAACTTTTGCCTGCTCAACATTTTTCCATTCGCCATTTAGATAAACTGTTGTGTGTTCGTTGTGGTACATGATAAAAGCTCCTTGTGGTGTATTTCCTTTTTGGACAAAAAAAAAGGCCATCCCGTTTGGAATGGCCTTTATAAAATTGTATGTATGTACGCCATTCCCCTTTAGGTAATAATAATCACTAAAATAATGTTAATGAGGAGGAGGCTAATTTTTTTCATTTGAAAATCTTTAATCTATTTTTTTGTTTGTTTTGTTGTCGGCAACATTAAGGCTAATCTTAAAAAAAGTCAAATATTTATTTAAGCCTGGCTAGTGCCTGTCGCAATAAGTATCAAAAACAGCTCATCTCAATCCGATCCTACATGCAAAGAAAAAGCCCGTAGAAACGGGATTCTTCATCCCGACAAGCCGAGGATTTCGCCAGGAACGCTCAACCAAGGTGCGGTTCAAAATGACACATCTTAGTAAGTTTATGGACAAACACTGATGAAAATAATCAAAAAAGAAATTTTGTGCCCGGGGCGGGAAGATACCAGTTTGCATCCTGAGGAAGGACTTTTTCCAAACGGTCTATAAAATCAGAAGGATTTAAAAACGGCACGGGTTGGAGCGAATCAGGATTTTGAGTGTACGGCGCAAAAAAGTTTTCCCAATGGCCAAGGATAATGTTTTTAGGGTTCAAAGCTTTGATAAAAGCCTCGGGGTAATCTTCCACTTGTTGATAACCCGGTACGCATAAAATGGCCACGTCAATTTGCCGCCCATCTTTTAAAAGTGCTGATGAGGGCAAACCCAGTGGCGGCGGGCTTGCTGCATCCTGATAAAAAATTCTAAAATCTATTTCGCCGTCATCCGCGATAAAATCGATCAAAAAAGAAAATGTTTGTCCTTCTTTCCAACCTTCGGCTTTTTCAGGAAGCGCCATCAGGGGTTCTGTAATTTTTCCTTTAAAAAGGCTAAAATTAAATCCCGGTAAACCGACATGCGGGGCATGGCCCGACTCGATCGCCATAAAACGGATTGCCCCTTTTTGCTGATCCGAATTTATGATTAACCAAGCGCCCTTATTTTCCTGAGATGCCGCATATTTATTTATTGCAATGATTTTTGATTGGCCCAAAACGGGTGTAAGGATATTTTGAGTTGTAACAGAACCATAAATTTTTGCATTGGGAATATATTTTCGACTGATGTATGGAATATCCAAAAGATGGTCATAATGGGCATGGCCGATAAGCAAAGCATCGGGGTTGGAATTTTGTGGAAAGTATCGGTCGATGGCGCTTGTATCTACTGAAATATTTCCAAACAAAACTTTTTCGAGAGGTGGATTGGAAAAGAAAGGCGCCGTGAGAATGGATTTGTTTTTATAGCTGATTAAGTAGCCGGCAGAACCTAAATATGTTACTTCGACAGAACCCGAAGCCTGCGAATCTATGGTGCCCGATGTACTGATTCTGTAAGCGCTACAACTTATCATTAAAAATATTACAAAAACAAAACGGATCATCATTAATTAGGTCCTGTAAATATGTGCAGTCACTTTTCTGAGAACAAATTCAATACTTAACAGCAAAATAGATAGGTGAGAATCACGCTTCAATTAATTTCTCTGACAAAACAAATGTAATGATTTTTTTTATGACTTTCTCATCCCTTAAAATCCGTGAATGCCCAAGGCCTGTCGTCGTAAATAATTCACCTTCCGGCCACATTTTGTCAAAAAGTAACGCCTGCTTATAATCCGCTTCTTTGTCATCCTTGTCGTGAATAATTAAACCGGGTAATTTTAAGCTAGAGGCGCGGTTTGCCAGGGAAATACTATCTGTAGTAATACGCCCATATTTCTCGGAAAAGGCCTTTATATAATCCTGCGTTTTTTGAGAAGCATTTATAATTGTACAAAATGACTCCAGGATATATTTGAAAGTTGTCGGCGAACCCATTGTTACGAGCTGCTTACTTTTTACACCATCGGCAATGGCAATGCCCGCGGCAATCCCGCCCATAGAATGGCCGATAATCGCTTCAAAAGTTCCAAAGTGTTGCTGAATATCTTTTATGATCCGTGCAAGCTCCATCACGGTAGTTTGCTTGCCCGGAGAATTCCCATGGGCGTATGCATCAAAGGTAACAATCTTGAAACCTTGTTTTACCAGCGCTTCGGCAATGGTCCCCATTTGGGAACCACGCCCGGACCAACCATGAACCAAAAGAATGAGTGGCCCGTCGCCCAGTTCGTATTGGATATAAAATGTTTTATCTTGGCTTTCATTAAAATGCCTGCCCAATACCCTGCCTTTAGCGTATTCTAAATTATACAATTCCGTGTGGTCAATCTGAAAAGCTATTTTAGTGGCTTTCGCTTTTTGCTGAAAGGCCTCTTCCCGATATGGGCGTTTAAATCGCATCGGTGTGAAAAATAATTTTACCGACCATTTACGGGCAATTGGCGGTAACACAATCTCCAAAAACTTAAACCAGGATTGAAATAATTTTACGAGTATATTTTGCATTCTTTCTCCATTAAGACCATTCGGTCTGTTTTAAAGTAAATTTTTTTATTTTTTTAGCTGACCATTTATATAAGCGTTTAATTGATCAACGATGATTTCCATATAGCTGATCTTCTCAAAACTTCGCGCAATTAACACACCGCCCTGCATGGTGGTTACAAGGAAAACAGCCGATTTATGTGCATCAATATTATTTTTTATCTCTCCTGCTTCGATTCCTTTTTCGATAATAAAACACATATTTTCAATCCATTTTCCAAGTACCTCTTTTACTCTGGATTTTAACGCGGGATGCGTATTGTCGGAATCGACAGCGGTGTTGATAATTGGACAACCACCTTCAATTACCGGGTTTAACGGGTATGTTTTATAAAAATCAATAATGGCCTGCATTTTTTTCAGAGATGTTTTTTTGTCTTTATATGCAAGATAAATCTGCCTGTTAAATTTTTTTATCGCAAAATCAAAGGCCTCTATCATTATTTCATCTTTATTTTTAAAATGATTATAAATGCCCCCCTTTTTTAATCCGGTTGCCGCCATCAACTCGGATAAAGATGCGCCGGCAAAACCGTTCTTATTAAAAATGGAAGCGGCTTTCTCGATAATAAACTCTCTTGTGGTTTGTCCTTTATTCATTTCCTAATCTTCATTTTTCCGACCGGTCGGTCTGTATTTAAACAAAAGTATACATAAATGCAAACAAATTAAATATTATTTAATGTTTAAAATTTGATGTAATAATTTCTCATCATCCGGTAACAATCCCGAGGCAGGTAAGCGGCGAACAACTGTTTTCCAGATTGGCTCTTTATTAAACACTTCTTTAAACAAAGGCAATGCGTCATCGATATTGCCAACACCGGCCAGGGTTGCAGCGGTCCAAAATAATATCTCCACATTGTCCGGCTGTAATTTATGTGCGGCTGAGTACTCTTTTAAAGCGGCAGGAATCTCATCGTGGGCCATATATTCGTCCCCTTTATTCATGTGCGTGTATGCACGATGAATTTGGATTAACCGGGCCATTTCTTTAAGTGGTTGAGGATGGTCATCAATACGCAGGTCGACAATTTTTTCGCGCCAGGGCTGGCCTTTGGATTTTATTGGCACAATAAGGATTGCAACGGATTGCTTACCACGTATATCGCCACCCTCTGCCTGCGCAGCTTGTAAAGACGCCATCAATCGTGATAAAAGGTCACCTTCTGTTTCCTGATAAGCCTTGGCCATTGCCGGCCAAACAGTATTTTTCTCCATAATATTGGCCTGAACCGAAAAACCTTTTCCTTTAAAATCACCGGCTTCACTAATACACTTTTTCCCGGTATGCACGGCTACATTGCCCTGTGCATCGATCATGGCCACCTGCCTTACATCCCGTTGTGGGTCAATCTGCAAAAGGGCCTCCAATGCCTGGGGCGCGGTTTTGCCTGCCCGCATTAAATCCAACCCCAATGGGCCATAAGACATCTCAATAAAAGACTGGGTTGCCACGACGCCCACACCCGCCTCGGCCCAACTTACGCTCGTGCCCACCTGAAACCAATGCGATTGCACGGCCACACCCATCTCTCCTGATGCGGAATCGTAGGCGACAATTGAATACGTATTTACGGGGCGGATCAAATTATTCGCAAAAAGAATATTGCCTGTAAGGATTAAAATGATAAGGAAATTTTTCATCGGTTCTCCTGATTATGTAAAATACTATTTTATCGTGATTGCTTTTGCATCCATTACAAAAAGAAGCTGGCTGCTATCTTGCTCAAAACCGAATGTAGAAAAGGAAGGTACATTCTCTGTCCAAGATTTAATCAATTCCCCACGGTTATTAAATTGTTTTATGGTCGGGTTATCATAGTGCCATTTGCCTTCTTCAAGCCGGGGCGTTTTTGTTGTAACGAGGTTGAAAATCGGGTCAGAATAATTTGTACCGATTATCATTTCTCCATCAGCCACATTATAATTAAAAATCGTTTTAGAGGCCGCCAGATTATACAAAAAACATTCTTTATTTGTTTGTCCCGCAAAGATTTGTGCATCATTTATAAAAACACCTTTTGTAAAATTAGCCGGATTGGATGAAAGCAATTCACCGCGTTCATTATAAAACAGAACTAATTTTACAAGCTTATCGTCCTTCCACGCGAAAACAGAAACAGCCATAGCCCCGGCTTTTTCTGAGTAGCTTAAACCATTCACAAATTCCTCTTCGATTTTCCATTGCTTTAATATTTGGCCATCACTGTTATAAACTTGCAGCAGGATTTCTTTCAATCCGGGGTCGGCAAGAGTAATTACCAGATGCGCACCATCGATAGCAAGTTTAATGCTGCGCTCATATTTTACAACAAGTCCTTTTACTATCTTGGTTTCTTTCTCTGCCTGCCCTTGTGCATTAAAAAAAGTAAGTGTGCCATCAAATGAATTAGCCATCACACTTTGCCCGGTACTAAAAACTGCCAGCTCCGGGACAGGAAGGTCATAGTCTACGCTTTTATTAAGGGCATAAATTGCATCGCCATCCTTATAAGCGGTGTAATTTACATTTATTTTTTCACCATTTGTTTTTGTATGGTCGGCAATTGTCCGCTCAATGCGAAAGGGGTTTTCTTGTTGAGAAAAACTAAAACCGACAACGAATAAAAGGATATTGAGAATATGCACACAAGAGAGACAGTTCTTTTTTTGTAAAACCTTCATTATTTAAACCTCATAAATTTCATATTTAATTTGAGCACTCAAACAGGTTCAAAAAACACTATTTTAACAACAATATTTTTCGGGTTAAATGTGTATCGCCCGCAATTAAATTAATCATATAAAAACCACTGGCATAAGTCGTGGCATTCCAACCAAAAGTATAATTACCGGCGTTAAATTTTTTATTGGTGATTGTCTCTACCTGGCGTCCAAGCATATCATAAATATCAATTTTAATGTTTTCTGCAAATGGAAGGGAAACATCAAAATACGTTTGTGGATTAAACGGGTTAGGATAATTTTGTGACAAAAGTATTTGCCGTGGGATTAGTTCGGTTGAGCTGTTTATCCCCGTCACCACATCAAAATAATTTAAAATCGACGTCATAAATCCGGTGCGTTGGGTAAGCAAACTAACTGTTTCAAAAGGGAATGCAATATAGACTAATTTCCCTGAGGTAGTACTCCCTCCAAATTCACCACTGTAAGCAATTCCGCCAATCCTTTTTTGAGAGCCGCTACGCACCTCACTATAGTTCATTACACGGCTGGAACCATTTACAGGGTTTATGTCGTCGGGCCAATCTTCCGGATAAACCTGTCCAAAACTAAGTTGCGTTCCTGCAAAAGCGGAATTACTCACGCCTTTTGCCGGCGACATATTTCCATTGCCATCGTACACATATTCGGCCTTAAGATAATCGTGGTAAAAACTTTTATCGCCCGATGTGCCCTTATGGTCCAAGTCCCAACCAACTTCGGAACCTGAAATAAAAAGTTTGCCACCGCTTTTAAGAAAGGTTTTGATTTTTCCCTGCTCCGTTGTGCTAAAAGTTTCATCAACGGTAGACTCATCACCTAAAAACCAAATCACAAAATCATAATCGCTTAGAATGATTTTATTGGAGGTAACTGCCTGGTTCGAACAAGAGGAAATTACGATGCTGTCTGCGGCGGACAGTGTTTCAAAATAGGATTTAACAAAAGAGTGGGTGGCTTTTTGCCAACTCCCGGAACCGCCAAAACGGTTAAATCCGTTTACAATTAAAGCGGTAGGAAATCCCTGCCCATTACTGTAAGAAGATCGGGCATACACATCCCCGGCACTGCTTTCGTTTCCACTTGAATCGATTGCTGTCAGGCGAAAATAATATACATCCTGTGTAGGAGGAACAATAAAATCGGTAGGAGATTCAATGGAAAAAGCAACTTCCTCCAGGGTTAGTTGAGATTCGTCTGCGGCAAGCTGCCACTCCGATAAATTATTATTTGCTGCGTAATATAAGCGGTAGCCAAGCAGGTCTTTCTCAGGGTTTTTCTTCCAGTTAAAACGAAGGGACTTCTTAAAATTACCATTTACCAAGCTGTACAATTCCGGTCTTTCTGGAGGTGACAAGTCTTTGTCGGTAATGCCAATAACAAAAAATTCATCATCTTTATTGCCACGCGTGTCTTCTGTAAAAATTTCGAGTACATAAGAGCCTGTATCTAATAGTGACGTATCAAAATAGTTGTTTGAGACTTCTAAACCATCATTAATTTCATCGGCTCCCTTCCCATTTGTAAGCCAATAAACAGGATTGCTGAGTGTGGCCACGCCCTTTACAAAAACCTTATGGACAGAACTATCGAAAGGCTTTCTGTCAAAACGATACTTAACGCCTGCATCTTTTGGTTCATAAACAATTTGAGATGTATCCTGGCTCCAAATCCGGAACCCGGCCAGATAGGTGCCATTGTTTTGATGCACGCCACTTGTTCCGTTTCGTTCTTCAATTTTCACCTGTATATCAATCTTGCCTGTCAAACCATGAGCCGGAACTTTTGTCGAACTGCCATCAAGAAAAAATTTAAGGGAATTACGATAGATCAGCGGTGGGTAAGGATCATCATAAGGGGTGAGCCCACCATTATTGCGGGTATTATTTATTGCCGTTCCATTTGTACTTTTATCTGAAACCAGTTCGCGTTCGATAAGGTGCACATGGCCAAGACCGGGATAAATTGTTCCAAGTATTGTTACACCTTTTTCAACCGCATCCCCGACGGAAAGATTTGGATTTGGATCGATATGCAAATAGGTGAAATGCTTCCATTTTCCATTTATTTTTGTTACAACCCGTACATAAGAATTTGATCCGCTATTGCCGATGACATACACTTCGCCATCCATTACCGAATAGCACGGTTCCCCATCGGGCTCACCAATATCAACAGCATTATGAAAATGGTCGGATGAGCCCGTATTTCGGAACTCACTAAAATTACCGTTTATACTATGCGAAGAGTTAAGCGGCGTTACCGGCCATTGGCTTTTAATATTATCAAGCTGGGCTAATAATTGTGATGACAAAAAGAGGAAGGTGATTAAAATAGTTCTCAATTTCATGCGTGGCGGGCCTTATATTTATCTGGTTTTGAAGATGATAAAATATAAGCGATGTTTGTGAATAGTTCAATTAATGAACAAACAAATACAGGCAGGGAAATTTAATTTTAAAGCATCGTTTATTTGACGACGCTTCAAAATGGAAACTTCTCATTGGTAAAATACGAAGCAGTTAATTTATATTATACTTTTTTAAGCGGGACATAAAAGTACTCCGGTTAACCTGAAGCATTTTGGCTGTTTGCACTTTGTTATTATTATTCTCTGCCAATGCTTTCACAATCAGTTTTTTCTCATAATCCTCAACGGCTTTAACCAGACCGGAGTTCATATCATCGGCACCGTCATAATCAACACTTGGTAAAATGGGCGGTAAATCGGCAGCTGTGATTACACCCGTTGTATTTTTATTAAGGACTACAAGCCGTTCCACGAGGTTTTCCAATTCACGGATATTGCCAGGATATTCATAATTTTTTAGGATTGACATGGCTTTGGCATCAATATCCCGAATATTCTTGCCATAAATTTTATTAAACTTCTCAATAAAGTGATGCACAAGATATTGAATATCATCACTTCTATCGCGTAGGGGTGGCACTGTAATGGGAATAACATTTAGGCGATAATACAGATCATTTCTAAATGTGCCCTGTTCCATCGCTTCTTCCAGGTTTTTATTTGTTGCCGCCAAAATCCGAACATCCACCTTAATTGTTTCAGTTCCTCCAACACGTTCAAACTCGCCTTCTTGCAGAACACGTAAAAGTTTTAACTGCATATTAAGGGAAATATCGCCAATCTCATCAAGAAATAATGTACCACCGTGTGCAAGCTCAAAACGCCCCACTTTGTCTTTTATGGCACCTGTAAAAGCACCGCGGACATGGCCAAACAATTCACTTTCCAACAAGCTTTCGGCAAGTACGCCACAATTAATTTTTACAAATGGCCTCTTCATCCGCCCACTGTTATAATGGATGGCATTGGCGATTAATTCTTTGCCGGTTCCACTTTCGCCACGAATTAAGACCGTTGTATTTGTAGATGCGACATCCTGTACAAGCTGGAAAAGTTGTTTAATCTTATCCGTTTTACCAATAATATTTGTAAAATCATATTTTTGCTGGAGTTTATTTAACAAAAACTCGTTTTCTTTTATAAGCGAGCTGAGTTGAGAAATTCGTTCTACTTTTGTGTGTAGTTCGTCAAAACGTAGAGGTTTGGTAATAAAATCTTTTGCGCCCATCTTCATGGCATCGACCGCGATGTCAATTGTGCCATAGGCTGTTACCATAATAACCGGGATATGCGGGCAGTCCTTGGAAATATTTTTTAATAATTCCATACCATCCATGCCTGGCATCTGGATATCCGAGAGAATTATATCCGGCTCATGAATTTTTATCTTTTGCAGGGCCTCGATACCATTTGCGGCTTTATCAACATTATACCCTTTCCCTTCAAATACTTCTATCATCAATTCAAGAGTATCATGATCATCTTCAACAACCATTATTCTGGTCTTCATTTAGCCTCCAAAAATAAAACCCTGGATTTATAATTTAGTAATATAAAATACTTTTTGATTTTTGAGTTAAGCGTGTAGAATCGTGTAAATTTAATTGACATAAGGGGTTAAGGCAAATTTAAGATAACTATTTTTTAATATATTCAACAAGTAGTTTTTTTAAAGTTTGTGCATTTGCCGGTGCGTTCCCTTTAGGGTGATTATTAAAAAATATATAAGACTTATATGATTTTTTCAATACCTCACTGATGCCAACCAGCCATTGTTCAAGCTCACCCATACTATATTTGTAGTCATAACGCTCAGAACCCTGGCCATCCCACCATTTTTCTTTATTTTTTCCATGAAAACGAATATAGCCATTTTCCGCTGTCAACCAATTTTGTTTGGGCATTAATCCGGTTAATTCAGGTTCATCTACATTTACATAACCAATCTCATTTTCTTTTAAAAACTGTTTTACCGCAGGATGTGCCCAACGGTTATTTCTAAACTCCACAAACAAGGGCGTATCTTTTGCATATTCTTTTGTCTCTAAAAGATACTTTCTATTCGGTTCTGTATTTTTAAACGAGTAAGGAAATTGTGCCAACAACCCGCCTAATTTTTGCTGCTCTCTTAAGGGACTTATCGCCTGGTGCAGCGCTTCAATAGCCGATTTATTTTCTTTACGCCTGTGTGTCGTTTCCTGATTAACTTTTACAATAAATTCAAATGCGCCACCTGTTTTCATCGCCATCTTTTCAAATGCCGCAGCCGGTGGAATCGTGTAATAGGTCACATTAATCTCAACCGATTGAAACACGCCATTATAAAAAGAAAGCATCTCATTCTTTTTTATACTTTCAGGATAAAAGCTCCCTTTCCAGTCCTCATAACTAAAACCGGATGTACCAATCAGAAATTTCATTAAAATTATTTTTTTGATTTTTGGTGACAGCTTGAAGAATACGAAGAAATAAATTAAAAAGATGTGAACGCGGTTACATTTTAAAAATAAGTATAAAAAATAGTTTTGGTATTATTGCGCTATCTTAGCCCAAACAGAATAGTTTCTGTCTCAATCTGAAAATTGTTTTGCAGAAGTTTGTACGCCCAGTAATTTTTCATGACTTTTCGTACATAGTCACGGGTTTGACTGTATTCTACATTTTCGATAAATACATCAACTTGCTCAGATCCCGGTAATTTTTTCCACCGCTTAACCCGGTGCGGCCCTGCGTTATACGCTGCTAGAACCCATTCCTTTTTCCCTTTAAACCTTTTGGAAAGTTGTTTTAAATACTGCGTGCCCAACCTGATATTTAATTCCGGGTCAAAAAGCTGGGTATTCTCTGTAAGGGTTATCTTTTTTAATGAAGCCATCTCTTTGGCTGTTGCGGGGATAAGCTGCATCAGGCCATAAGCATTTGCCCATGAGTGCGCCTTGTAATCAAAAGTGCTTTCTTGTTTCATCAGCGCCAGGATAAGCTCCGGCTCAATTTTTGCGCTTCTGGCATTTTTAAGAACATACGAATCGTAATAAAAGGGAAAACGCTCTTTTAGAATAAATGCTTTGTCAACAAAAGCCTTATCGGCAAAAAACTTTCTGTTGATATAATCATAGGTCTTGAACGACTTTCCATAGGCCTTTAATTTTTTATAAATCTCGGCAAGGGCAACCCACTCATCTAAAGATTGGGCAACATGTTTAATATCTTCAAGGGCAATAAATGTGTATTTCTCTCCAAGAACATCTTTCACTTCGAAGGCGTCTTCGAAATTATGAATTAATTTTCCTGCTGAATAATATGTAAGTTCCTTGGCGCTATCTTCAAATTTTGAGAGGATGCCTATTGTGCTGTCAAAATCTGCTTTGTGCATCAGATAGCTCTTCATTGTGTAATAATCATCCCAAAGATTTTTTGCAAGCCCCAACCTCAAGCGCCGGGCTGTTACAGGATCATCCTGTAAATCACGGCATAAGGCCACCCAGAATGTTGCCCTGTTTTTATCAATATCCGGCCACCTCTTAAAACGGATCGAGTTAAACACAGACTCGGCGGATTCCACGTCCCCAAGGCGAAACGAGGTAAACCCTTCCCTAAAATAGGCCTCCCTGGCCAATTTTTTGCCGGGCCAGGTTTTCCGTACTTTTTGATACAAAGTCATCGCTTGTTGTAAATTACGGTTTTCCTCACTTATCCAGGCCGCTTTCCAAACAGCCTCCGGTGCGATGCGCCGCCTTGGAAAACGCGCGGCATAATCCAGGTAGGAATCGATGGCATTTTGTTTTTGGCCTTTGTTAAGATAAATCCGGGCAATTTGTAGGCGAATTTTAGGCTCAAGGTTTTTATTTTCCAAATGTGCCAGCATGTTTTTAAAACCATACAAAGCTGTGCTGTACTGTTTTTTTGCAAAATAAAGTTTTATAAGATTAAAACGCGCTTTCTCTTTAAGGGATTTTTTATCTTCACCTTTTATATAGTCTTCCAACAGATTTTTTAAAATTTTATACTTTTTATTCCTATAATAAACATCCACAACCTTAAAGACCTGATCGTTAAAAAGCTTATTCTCCTCCTGATAAAGCCACTCTACAAACTCCGCCGTTTCGGGTGCTGAAGGATATTTTCGCAATATTTGGATAAATTCATCCTGGGCCAACGCAGGTTTATTATTATAATACAAACTTAAAGCAGAACGGATAGAAACATAAGCCCTCTTGTGCTTACTAACCTTTTTCTTTTTATACAACCGATAATATTTTCGTGCTTTGTTATATTCTAAAGCATCGTAATAATAATCGGCCAATGGCAGGATTAACGAATCGGCCAGTTCATAATTTTTATACTTCGCTATAAATTTTTCAGAACGGGCAGATGCTTCAAAACTATTTATCTTCCATAAATTTTTTATCTCAAAGAAGCCGCGGTATAAAGGTAAATATTTTGGATATTGGAAAGATAAAGAATCAAAATGTGCATTACTTAACCTGTACTGTCCATTTCTATGCAAAGCGTATGCAAATTTAAAGCGTGATGATGGTGAGAGGTTTTTACGCGATTTGTCACTTAATTTTTCATAATACTTTACAGCAAGGGAAAAGTTTTTAACCTGATAGGCGCTATCCGCATCGGCCACAACACGCAGCATTCGCGGTAGAATAAACGAAGAATCATCCATCTCCTCGACGGGTGACCAGCTTATGGCAAAAAGAAAAAATGTTATTAAAAACAGGTACTTCTTTTTCATAATGTTCTACGTTTTGGGTTAATAAACTTTGTAATGTTCTCGGTATATAATTCCTGATATAAAATATGTCAAGTCCTGAAATAGGTTTACAGTATTTTATTTACTAATTGTTCTTTTTCTCTCCAATTATCCTTTCTGTTTGGTTCTGAAAGGACCGAACAGTTTTCCCTGTTTTGCGAAGCAAAAACAGGGGCGCGGGGGCGGTT
>JAJRVW010000075.1 GCA_024277115.1 Calditrichota bacterium | reverse complement strand
GTCTGCCAATCATTACAATGAAAAATATCCGGCGCCCAGGCCATTCTTTGGAATATCTCTATCGACGCCCTACTGAGCAAAGTAAAACGAATGTGCTCATCCAAATCGTTGGTATAGATCGAATTACGGTTGAAAAGTTCCGGGCAGGATATAAAATAAACAGACGCGTCCGAACCGGGAAGCAGGGCCGTATGCACTGAATATGTAATTTTTCGTTCGCCAAAAGCTAGCTCCATCCCTTGTAAAAAATCGACAGGATAAAAATCGGCGACATTTAAATTTGTTTGGGAATAAAGAGGGGTAACAAGGCGAACATCCACATTATTTTTATAAAGATATTTCCCCAGTGAACCCGCTACATCTGCCAATCCACCGGTTTTGGCAAAAGGAAAAACCTCTGATGCAATTAATGCGACTCTTAATTTTCCAGGCATTTAACCTCACGAATAATAAAGTAAAAATAAATAGGGAATTACAACCCCGATTGCCACCATCCACGTGCCACGCCATTTCCAGCCTTTTTTTCCTTTTAAAAAAAAAACACCGCTTATGGCTAGGAAAAGCAGACTGACGGCATACAAATCCGAGAACCATGTCCATGCCTTTTTGGGTTCGTTAAGATGTAAAATATTAAAGGCCCGTAACATAAAGCGTGGTTCAATTTTTTCCTGGACAATATGACCATTTTTAAGGTTTACATCAAGCGTGATGCCCTCTAAAAATATTTGTAAGCGTTGTGGGGATGTGCGATGCCACCCATTTGGTTTTTCACTGATTTTCAACTCGTTTAAAACATGTTTCACCATTTCCTCACCGTCGAGGTTCGGCACAACATCAATTTTTGTGATGGAATTTTCTATTGAATAATTCGGGTTCCAATCATTTATATGGTTCACCGCGATACCCGATACGGCAAACACCACCGTTAATCCCACCCCGAGATAACCAATATCCCGATGAAGGATGCGCAACCATTTTCGTATTTTCATAATTATCCTATAATCAAAACAGAATGCTTCTTTATCTTATTAAAAACATAGAGAAAACTGTCCATATCCTAAATTTATACCATGCAATTAGTATAACGGCAAAACACTGTTCCGCCTTAAACCAGGTTAAACACATATTGCCGTAAACTAAGGACAGGACAATGTCCTGTCACTACCAAAAAAAAAGCCCCGCATTGCGAGGCTATAAAATAGTACATGCAAAAATTACATTTCTATGGCTGCACCAATCGCGCGTAAACGGTACATTACATCGGGCTTGGTTACTTTTGCTTCATCAAACTCTTTGCCTTCCATTTCGCATTTTTGCTTTGCCCGTTCTTTCGTTTGCTCAAGCGTATATTCTACTTTTTCGATGGTACCTTCAACTTTGGCCATCTTGCCTTTTGCTTCCACCGGGAAAACAATTACACCGTCTTCGACCTTTACAAGGATTGATTCGTATTCTTTATCACCAGCAATTTTAACCCAGCAACCTCGTTTTTTACATACATCGATAACACGCCCTTCAACAAGAACTGTTTTCCCCAAAAAAGACTCCGGTGCTTTATTGATTTCAGAAATGGCCGTTGATTCATTAAGGGTCAATTTCTCACCCAAATTTTTTATATCATTTGCAAAAAGAATACCGGCTAAAATTAAAGATGCTATAATTACGGATTTTAATGTCATTGATTTCTCCAAGGTTTTAATGAGTAGTTAAGGGTCTTAAATTAATGAATTAAATTTCTCTTTGCAAAAGGATTTAGGTCTCTTTTGTTTATTTTTAATTCTCAACCCAACGATTTCCTAAAACATAAGCTGACTAATCAGCACGGCTGTTATTAACCCTGCTGCATCGGCCATTAATCCCGCTGTAATGGCGTACCGTGTTTTACGGATTCCAACTGCCCCAAAATATACGGCGACCACATAAAATGTTGTTTCGGTACTTCCATACATGGTCGATGCCGTAAAGCCAATTAACGAATCCACGCCATGTGTGTTCATTAATTCGGTCATCACGCCCAATGAGCCACTACCCGAAAGCGGACGCATCAGAGCCATCGGTAAAAGCTCCGGCGCCATGCCAATTAAATTTGTAATGGGTGAAACAGCCCAGGTAAGAAAATCCAAAGCGCCGCTTGCCCTGAACATGCCAATAGCCATCAACATCGCGACAAGGTAAGGGATAATCTTTACGCCCACATCAAAGCCTTCTTTAGCGCCTTCTACAAAAACCTCGTACACGCGGACTTTTTTTAAATAGCCATAACCAATAAAAACTAAAATCATTACAGGTATCGCAAGCAAAGATAACCAGTCAATAAGTGTTTTAAAAATTTCCATTTTGTCTCCAAAAAGATTGAATTACTGAATTTGTGAATTAGTGCCTGTTTATCCTATGAATTCTTTTTCTCAATTTTCTTCGCATTAAAATGATGGAGCGTTTTCACCACGATAAGCCCCACGATTGTTGCAACCGTTGCAGACATAATTGCCGGAACAATGATCGCCTGCGGACTAGCCGAACCGAGTGATGCCCGTATCGCAATGGCCGAGGCAGGGATGAGGGTTATCGCACTGGTATTGATCACCAAAAAAGTGATCATATCGTTGCTGGCCGTATCCTTCTCTGGATTTAATTTTTGAAGTTCCTCCATTGCTTTGAGCCCCAGAGGCGTTGCCGCGTTGCTAAGCCCCAGCATATTCGCGGCAATGTTCATGATCATACTGCCAATGGCCGGGTGGTCTTCCGGGATGGACGGGAACAACCTTTTTGTGATGGGACGGACAAGATGTCCTAATTTTTTAATCATCCCCGCTTCTTCGGCTACTTTCATAATCCCCAGCCACATGGCCATCACACCAATTAAACCAATCGCGATTTTCACCCCCAGTTCAGCGGCATTTATAGCTCCCGAAGTGACCTTGCCCAAATATGTTTTTTCATTTAACGATTCTTTTTTTTCAGCTTTGGCAACCTCTTCAGTTGTATCCGGTTTGACTGGATTGGAACTGTTTCGGATATCATTAATGCCTGCTATGAACAAACTGGCAATGATCATCCAAAACCAGATATGGTTTAACATGCGGCCTCCTATGTGGATTAAAGTTATACTTATGTTTTGGGAAATGTAGTGAATTGAAGTGTTAAGAATAAAAAGGTTCTACGAAAGATGAAAGGAAAACTTTTAACTTTGTTTGGATTATAAACAAACGAAGGAATGAACTTACTTCGAAATAAAAGATAGTGACATCATGGAATAGACATGTACCACCATCCCAATATTATAAATCTACTAAATAAAGATTTGCTCACTCATCTGTGGGCTTAATTGCAACATTGCTTATCACTTTATTCACAGGAGGTAATGAATTCAAATAATGATAAATCGCCTTTAAATCGTTTTCGTTCATCTTTTCAAACGCCTCCCAAGGCATAGGTGACGTTTTGTGTAACCGGCCTCTGCGAATTCTCTTAATAAAATCATTGATACTCCAATTAGAAATAACCCCGGTTTCAGGTTCCTGTGTTAAATTGGGTGAAACAAAAACCCAGCCTTTGGTTAAATCATCCGGGCCAAAAATTGTACCGCCGGCATAAGGTTCGCCAACAAATTCTCCTGAATTTAAATCTCTTTCGGTATGGCATCCGTTACAATTGGCCACGGCATAGGCCAAATATTTCCCATATTCTGCCGTCGTATCGGGTGAAGTATTTTTTAAAACCGGCATATCAGGAACACTCGGTTTAAAGACACCAAATGCCGCAAGCATTTTTCCTAAAAAACTAAATTCAGATTTGGGCATCTGGTTATCTACGGCATCTTGTGCCCTCAGATAGGCTATGACCGAATAAATATCTTCATCAGACATATTCATAAAGGGCATAAAACCAACTCCAACCCGACCATTAGGCTGGATATTATAGCGCATCATACGGTAAAGTTGCCCATCTGTGTGTCGTCCAATACCTGTATTCATATCGGGGGTGATATTGGGGGCATAAAAAGCACCTGGTGGTATTTGCAATCCAAACCCGCCTGACAATGTAATTTCGTCATGGCCTTGGATTTCCATGAAAATGTCCAATGGTGCATGGCAATGGCCACAGTGCGAGGGTCCCTGGACCAAATAGCGGCCCCTTTCAATTTGAGCCGAATCGGCCTCTATTTTTAAATCGGTTACAGGGTACGCTTCATCATAGTTTTTATCATATGAAACAAAAATAAAAATAACAGCCCCAACAATAAAAAGGGCAAGAAGCATTAAAACTGTGAATATTATTTTTTTTATCATAATTGGCCTCCAGATAAATTCAATTTTTTCGGCAACTTTTTTTTTAACGGGGGGAACTAAAATATTATTCCAGTAATATGCCAATAGCAGAATTTACCTAATTTGGAAACTTGATTATCCTGGCAAAATTTCCCCTGCAACTTTTTCGATATCTTTAAAATATTTGACCGTCTCTACCTGTAACTCCATGGTTGCAGCGTCATCGCACACCAAAATCATACGGCGGTTAAGTTGCAACATAGATGCTGTCCACATATGGCTCACCCCGCCCTCTACAATTTGGCGGATTGCCCTGGCCTTGTTATAACCTGTCGCAATAATCACAACTTCTCGCGCATCCATCACGGTACCAACACCAACCGTAAGGGCCATTTTAGGAACCTTGGATAAATCATTATCAAAAAAACGTGAGTTGGCCAGAATAGTATCATAGCTTAAAGTTTTTATACGTGTTTTAGAAGTAAGGGATGACCCGGGTTCATTAAACGCGATGTGTCCATCCGGCCCAATGCCACCCAAAAACAAATCAATGCCACCGTTTATTGAAATTTTGTCTTCGTAATCCTGGCACTCCTTTTCCAGGTTACCCGCATTTCCATTAAGAATATTTATATTTTCCTTTGGAATATCTATATGGTCGAAAAGATGATGGTGCATAAAATAATGGTAACTTTCCGGATGGTTTTCCGGGATTCCAACATATTCGTCCATATTAAATGTTACTATATTTCTAAAGGACAACTCCCCGGTGCTATAGTAACGTACAAGGTTTTTATATGTGCCAATGGGTGTCGAACCGGTTGGTAATCCTAACACAAAGGGATGCTTTTCGTCCTGCATTGAAAGAGAAATCTTGGGATGTAAATAATTGGCAACCCAATTACTCACAGTTTCATAATCTTTAAGAATAACAATACGCATAATCAACCTCCATTATACTGGTTTTGTGATTTTATTTTATTAGATATAGTTTGACCCATATCATCTTATAAAACTTGTTTGTCATTATATTCTTTTATGAATTTACGATACAATCCGATGTATTAAGACACCCTCCCAAAGTATACAGTTAAATTAAAGATTACCAAAAATTAATAGTGAGATATGCAAAAAACTACATTTGAAATAAAATACGGCAAGCCCTTTTTCCGTAATATTTTTGCAGGGCCGGATATACTCTTTTATAGAATTTTGATTAGCTCGTTCATCTTTTTTTTTATTTTGATTATTGCCCTTGCCCATTTTAAAGTTGAAAACCTGAATGAACAAATCAGAAAACAATATCATGAATATGCCCTTGGCCTGGAACCAGTA
Source organism: Calditrichota bacterium (assembly GCA_024277115.1). GTDB lineage: Bacteria > Calditrichota > Calditrichia > Calditrichales > J004 > JABFGF01. Next base: position 10,301 of record JAJRVW010000075.1, on the reverse strand, counting down.
GAACAGAAAGCTTATCCAACAACACAAAAAAATATTTTAGATACATCGTTAAAGCCTATACGAGAAACCGTATCACAAAAAGAGAGTAAAAAGAGTATTTTAAAAAACATACCCCCAATTGCTATCCCCGATGTTTTGTTTGATGAGCTCTCACATGAGGCTGAATCAGAAGCAGAGAAAATTATTGCACGGCCTTCCGTAAAAGTGGAACGTGGACAGGTAAAGTTGAAATTAGATGCCCTTCTTGATGATCCGCTGGCATACAAAATTGAACGAGATGCAGAATTATTTATCGAAGAACCTGCCGGGAATTCTGAAGAAGAAGTAAAATTTGGTTATCGGGACCAAGAGGAAATTTATCGGATTATTGAGTCCAAACAGATGAATATTGAGGCGTGTTATGAAAAAGCCGCTAAACACGGAATGGTAAACAGCGGCTATCTTATTGTGGCGTTTCAAATTACCAGCGACGGTTTTATTCTACCTCAGACCATACGGATTATTAAATCGACACTATTTAATAAAAAAGTGGAACAGTGTATTAAAAAAAATATTCGCAGGCTACGTGGTTTTGAAAAACTGGACAAAAGTAAAGGGACGGCAAAAGTGACACATAAATTTGTATTTAACTAGCGAAAGTTCTTTCGAATTGTCCACAAAGTAAATTTTAAGCCCGACCCCATACAATCCCGCTGGGGCAAATAAAAATCCATTATTTAGGTTTCAAATTTTAAGAGGCCTTGGGTTTTGCAGATTTATTATTAGTGCGCTTTCTTTTAGGTTTTGATTTAACAGGCTTTTCCTGACTTTTTTGTAACTCCAACAACTTATTAAAAACTTCCTCAGAATTCCTTTTAAGATCATCTAAAGTCGTTTTATTTTCGATCACAAAATCGGCCCATTTTACCTTATCGCCCAAATCAATTTGTTTATCTACCCGGGCGTTAAAATCTTTCCGTGAAGTTTTATCACGCTGATATACACGTTTTTGCCGATGATTGATGGGCGCATTTACCACAACAATATAATCAAAATTTCGTTCGATACTTATTTCGAAAATTAAGGCCGCATCGATTATTATTATGGGGTATTTCCCAGAGAAACGCGCCTTTTCCATCTTTTCAACCAACACTTCCACCATCCTGGGGTGTACAAGTTGATTTAGTTTTCGTGTATTTAATTCATCCTTAAAGGCTATCGCCGCCAACCGTTTTGTATTTAAACGTCTGTTCTTATCAGAAATATCCGCGCCAAAAACTTTTTTCAGGTCTGATTGTAATGCCCGATTTCTTTTAATTACATTTTTCGCCTCAATATCGGCATTGATGACATGTGCGCCTAGTTCTTCAAACACCCGGCATGCAGAAGATTGCCCACTTCCCATCCCACCGGTTACGCCAATAATTAATGGATTTCTATATTTCATATATTCCCGATTTATTGATAAACAATATTTTTTTAAAAAATGAAATATACAATATTCATCGATAATGAGCTACAAATTAATATCTTTTTACGAATTAATAGTTTGATCCTATCAAAGCAAATATTAACATATTTTCTGAATGTACGTTCACAATTAAAAAAAACCTATCCATACATATCTGGATAGGTTTAAAAAACAGGTGGCCAATACATTTTTTCAGGGTTTTTTCACCCCGCTAATATTTATTGATCGACTGCCATTACCATCACTGGGCGCTGTTACAGTGATGGTAATATAAACTTGTGGAGCTTCTAAACTATCGCCCGGCGCCCACACAAATCCAAAATCGGTTGTGCCATTTCCGGGAAGTTGGCTATCCAGCATTTTAAATTGTGTATCGCCAAATAATTCACCATCTGTGGCTTTTACACTTACAACACTATTGGCTACGATGGGATTTTCATAAATATCTGAAATATTTAATGTAAACGACTTTGGTTCATTAAGCACGGTATACTCAAATGTTGTAGGGCTAACTTCTATGTCATCCGTGTAGGAACTAAGTAAAATTGTGGTTTCAGTACTTAAGGTAACACCTGTTATCGTATCGCCATAACTCCAGGCCGTAATATTGGCAAAAGACGTTGTGGCCGGATTGGGTGGTAATGGCGCAGCACTTATATACCGGACTGTAGCCATACCGAGATCATCTGTTGAGGCCGCACCTTCAATAATACCATAATCAGTAGAAAAATAAACAATCGTACCCGGCACTACAGGATTGCTATATTTATCGCCAACAAAAGCAGTCACATTGTCAATCAATCCGTAATGAACCTGGCCGGCAATATTTACACGATCTACGGCAATACTAAAATGATCATTATCAGGTAATCCTCCATAAATGGCTATACGGGATGGAATTGAGCGGATCGTTTTATTTGGGAGGTCTATATATGCTTCTAACTGTACAGGCCCTGCCACCGTTCCACTATTTAGTACGGTGAACGCCGTTCCTTCCAGTGTAGTCATGGTATCCGGGTCTAAATACTCTCCACCATCCGGGCCATTTAGTATATTAAAATTCACTTGTACAGCATGGGTTTTGTCAAGCAAATTACCTTGTGCATCCGTTACGCGTACACCAAACACTGCTGTTTCCCTTAACCCCGAGGCGTAAACATAAACCTGGCTTTCGTGAGGTGTAACAAACTCGATATGGGCCGCCTCACCACTTGTAATAGGATCATCCCCACCACCCGTATTGCTAGTGTCCAGCGGGCTTATAGCTGTCATTTGCAGTTCAGGCACCAATAGTACTTTCCCTTTTACTACTTCAACAAATGTTGATGTGGCAATATAACCGATTTTTGTAGCTTTTATAGTGACACCAAATGAATCATTTGCAGCTGTTGCTTCAAACTTATAAAAGCCATTTTTATCTGTTAATGTTTGCTGATATAAACCTTCCGCCGTTACCAGAACACCTTCTATTGGTACTACATTCACAGCGGCATCATACTCAAAAACGGTTCCCTCCAGGGTAATAATATCTTCAGTATTGGTTCCCGTATCACACGAAAAAAACAGAACAACAAATAGAATAATAAGATAATTTTTAGTGATCATTTTTTTTTGCCTCCTGCACAGCTCTAAACGAACTCATAAAGTTCGAGTTGCGGTGATATTAAATTGTTCTTTTTTAGATCGGCCAGGCTTCTTTCAAAACTTTGCATACCGTACTCTACACCTGTCTGTATGGCCGAATCGATTTGGTGTGACTTCCCTTCGCGGATTAAATTTTTAACAGCGTCGGTATTTATCATAATTTCCATAAGGGCAACCCGATCCTTTTCCATCGCTCTGGGGATTAAACGTTGTGAAATAACCGCAACTAAAACACTGGCTAAAAGTTGACGAACCTGTTGCTGGTTTTCTGCTGAAAAAACATTTACAATCCTGTCAATTGTTTCGGCAGCAGAGTTTGTATGTAATGTGGAAAATACAAGGTGCCCCGTTTCGGCAGCGCGTAACGCATTTTCTATGGTCACCATGTCACGCATCTCGCCAACCTGAATAACATCCGGGTCTTCCCGTAAAGCGCTTCTTAAAGCGGCCGGAAAGCCATCGGCGTGTACCCCAATTTCACGCTGATGGATAAGGCTTTTTAGCGGTTTGTGTATGTATTCTATTGGGTCTTCGATAGTGATAATATGTTCACGGTTATGTATATTAATCTGGTTGATCATAGCAGCCAACGATGTAGACTTGCCGGATCCTGTTGGGCCGGTTACAAGGATTAACCCTTTTTTCTTCTCAAGGACTTTTTCAATGATTACCGGCAACCGGAGCTGTTGGATTGTCCGTATCTCATTGCTCACAATCCTAAACGCCCCGCTAATACCATTCATATGTTGGAATAAATTGATCCGAAAACGAGAAAGTCCTGCAAGGTCAAGGGCAAAATCAATCTCATTATGTTCTAAAAAGTATTTCTTTTGGCGTTCGTTAAGCATAGATAAAAACAGATCAGTTAACTCGTTGTTAACCATCTCATCTATATCTACCTGGCGCAATTGGCCTAATATTCTTAAAACAGGGGGCATACCACTGCTAAAGTGTACATCGGACGCCCCATTTTTTATAGCGAGTTTTAATGTTTCTGTAAATATTTCCTGAATCGTGTTAGCCATTACTTTTTAACAACCTTTTTGTAATCCACTACTTTCGGAGTTATAAAAATCATTAAATCTGATTTTTCCTTTTTTGTTACTGTGTTTTGAAACAGGTAACCTAAAATCGGGATATCACCCAATAACCAAATCTTTTCTACAACCTTAGTTTTAGACTCGCGCACTAAACCTCCGATAACCAGTGTTTGGTTATTCTCTACGGTTACAACTGTTTTAACTTCGCGTTTGGAAGTAATTGGCTGAGGCGCTTCGATTGATCCGGTATAACCAATAATTTCTTCTAATATGGGGTGTACATCCAGTGTGATTTTATTATCAGAACTGATAGTCGGCGTAACGTCTACAATGATATAAACTTCTTTATCTTTATAGGTTATCAAATCCCCGGCTATCCCGCGGGAAACTTCCGGAACTGGAACGGTGGTACCTATTTTGATTTGTGCCTTTTTATTATTTAAAGTTGTAACACGTGGGTTTGAAATTAACCGGGAACCATTATCCTTACCAAGCATGTCTAGCGCGATAGTCAACTGATCTATTGATAAAACGCCCAAAGATAAATCGTTTGCAGGGCTAGAAACTTTATACCATGCAGAAAAAAAACGGGGCTGTGAAGACTTTGCCGTGGTTTTTGTAATGGGTGCCGTTGTCTCCGCACCGTCGAAAGAGGCAGAAATTCTTTTTGGCAAGTTTATTCCATACTGTTCTTCTTCACTTAACAGGCTTTCGATTAAACGAATCTCAATTTGAATTTGTTTTGGAAGCACGTCCAATTTTTTTACAGCTATTTCAATTGCACGTACATTTTCCCATAAATCACTCACAACCATAACCGAACTACGCTGATCTTTTTCATCTTCGACAGATTCAACCAATAATGGCGTAATTTGCCCTTTTGAAGACAACATGGGCTTAAGTGTATTCATCAGGAAATAGGCATTAGTGTAATCGAGGTTAAATACCTTAGTGATGGTTTCACCGTTTACCTCTCTCTCGAAGGATTTCACCAAGAGCACTTCATTTTCTATAATATAATGATAGCCCAATGATTTTAAAATTGAATTTAAGGCGTCGGCCAGTGTTACATTATACATTTGGATACTGACTTTTCCTGTAACCTCACCGCTCACAACCAGGTTTAATGCATGTTGGCGGGCAAATAAATTCAGTACTTCCCCAATAGATGTCCCACGGAACCTTGGTGATACCTTTTGCTCTAGTTTTGTTGCCAAATCAGTTGCGAAAACATTGCAAACAAAAAATAAGAGTAGAATAAATAACCTGGATTTCATTGTAGTTGTCCTTTCACTGCAATTTTAAAATTGTTGTCTGCTCACCCTTAACCAACGTTACTTCTTTTTCCTGGATATTTTTTACAATATACCCATCAATTAAGTCACCAATGGCTAAAACTTTATTATTAATCATGGCAACAGACATACTCTCGGCCATGCTTATCGCTTTTAGTTTTAAGGAAATCTTTTCAATTTTAGGCTTATATATTTTTTTTCTTACGCGTAAGGCAGGATCATAGAAAGGATCTTCCCCCCAATTTTTTAATGATTCGGCTGGAACATTTCTCTTTGCAATTTTTTCTTCCTTCTGGGCTTGCTTATTTATGGTTTGCTCTATTAAAACGTTTTCATCGCTATAAAAGCTTAAATAAGAATCCATGTTTAAGATAAAATCCAGTGCGCCAATTGTTAAGGCAACAATTAATACTATAAGCAGGTTTTTTTCTCGTTTATCAAGTTTTTTCATATTTCCCCCGGTCTTTTGCCCATGCATAAAAACGGCCTACAATAGTTGCCTCGAGTTTATTGGTTTTGCTGCTAAGCTTTGAAAGATGTATTTCATCGGGTATTATATAAAAATCAAAATTGTCCCAACTTTCTATAAATTTACCTATATCCAGAAATTTCCCGGAAACTGTAATTGAGAATGGCAAGGGTTTCACAGGAGCGTTTGAAGTATCTGCCAAATAATACTTAAATACCGGGGTAAAATCGATAAGTAATAATTTATGTTCTCTCGTTTTATCGCGCATCTGAAATGTAATAGAACTCAAGTCGCCTTTTTTAATAAACTTGCTTTGAATATCAGCCAGGATTTCTTTTTCATCGAGCAACATTTCGCGGATATGTTCCAAATCTCTTTTTGCATGCCGGGCGGTGTTAAATTTTTTTATTGTTCTACGCAGTTGGTTTTCTATGGCCTCCTGCTCGGCTTCAATTGGACGATACAGTCCGTAGTTGAAGGCAATGGCACTGGCAATAAAACCAACTAGCAAGATGATAAAAACATTTTTACTTGACATCACTACCCCTCATAATTTTGCCTTAATCTCAAATTGCATTTTTTGTTTTGCATTTTTTTTATTTTTATCGGCAACATCTATGCTGGTAAAATACTCTAAATTTTTAAGGTGATCGATATAATTAATAAGAATAACATCACTCATTAAGTAATCACCATTTACGCTACCGGAGATACGGATCGAGTAACTCGTGTTTTTATCTTTTACAGATTTTTCTTTTTTTGATTTACGCCTTTTTTTTCTATGCATATTAACCAGGTTCGAACTATTTAATGAAAGCTCGGTCAAAATAATCTGTTCGGGGGTTTCATTACTAATTAGCTTTAGTATTTCAAGAATTGGGGCACTGTCAATAATTATTTTTTTAAATTTCTCCTGATCCTTTAAAAGTTTTTTTATATCGGCCCGGATATTTTGATACTCAACTTCGACAGGGTTTAATTCTTCATATTTTTTATTGACCTGCTCGAACTCTCCAGTTAAACGATCGATATTTTTATAAGATAAATTTGTGAGGTAGCCCATAATAGCAATAGTAAGGATAAAGAGGCTTCCTACAATGTAGTTTAAGCGCTGGAACATAACTTCGCTGCGAAAGGCTTGAGGTACCAGATTGAAGACATCTTTAGGATCTGTCACCGTCCCCAATGTAGAGAAATAACGTCCTGACTTTAAAACATCCGTACCTTCTTCAGTTAGTTTTGGTGCGAGGACAAATACAGGAATCTTCATATTGTTCTTTAAAAAAGACAATAAACTTTCTTTCTGCACGCCATAGCCCGTTAAAAAAATCCGTTCCACTTTCTGGTTTTTGTCAAGGCTGTCAAAATGATCTAGTGAATGTTGAAGCTCGTTTTTAAACAGTTGAAGGACAGGGTTTTGATGTGCCTGAAGAGAGCGAAGACGTTGCGTAAGTACTTTGCGGATCATTTCTGGACGTAAAGCGCCATTTTTTGAAACACCATCTTCTTCTTTTAATTGAAAAGAATCCGGCCCCAGGATTTTGTCTTGTTTTTCATGAACGGCTATTTCGAGGTTTGAAGCACCAGTCGCAAGACTTCGGGTAAATTCTAATTGTCCGTACCTCATATAGCAAATATGCGTGATATCGTAAGACATATCCACGACCATATCTGCAATATTATTGTTTACCATACGATTAAACCCCTGTGCGACCGCAACTGCCCGGGGAACGAGTGTTGCAGGTGCCAAACCGGCAGAGTTCAATAAGCCCATATATTTATGGATCACTTTTCCTGGCACTACAAGAACAATAACATTTTCTAAATTAGAGTCTTCTTCATGTGGGCGGTCAATTATTTTATAACGCCATTCACTCTCCTCATTAAAACCGGGAAGATCACTCTGCAGCATATAAAATAAGGCATTTTTCAACTCGCTCGTTTTCCGCATTTTCGGAACCGTATATTGCCGCAGGGTAACATCAGGACTAAAAAAACTCGTGTGGATATTATAACCGGATTTGTAAACATTGGCTTTGATATTGTCAAGGGTCAACTTAACAGCTTTGTCGTGGTTGTCGCCCTCACTGGGTATAATCGCTATTCCCATATCTTTTACGAATATGCTTCGTCCGGAACTCGTCCCAAGTATATAACGGATACTATCAATATCAATATCAATTGAGATAAAGTTTTGCGCGGAAAGACTTTGAACAAAGGTAGGTTTCTCGGAGAAGGACGTTGAGATACTTTTATAAGTTTTGTCAACTACAGCAGTGTTAGCTTTGGAAAATCCATTTTCATTTTTTGCTATGCTTTTTTCAACTTTAAACGTATCATCACCGTTCAATACATCAGTTGGAGTTTGTTCTCTGTTTTTTAAAGGCTTAGTTTTTATTTGTTCCATACTTTATGCATATTTTCTAACAAAATGAATAAAAAAACATATTGGGAAATGTTCTCTGTTATTGGAAATTTTAATTCCCACATCTACAATCAAAAAATAATTAGCGTCCTGTAATTCTGAACTATTCTCTTTTCAAATATTAATTTAAACTTTTCCACTCAGAACTAATGATTATGCGAGAACTACTATTAACAGAATAACTCATAAACTTCTTCATCGCTTCCTCGCTATGAATCACCTCTAGAATAAACGTTCCATCCTCGTCATCATTACTTTTACCATCAATATCGCCTCGTGTAATAATACCACCTATAAAGCTGATATACGACGTATCATCATCTTCGTCATCATCATCGTCATCGTCGTCATCTTCTTCTTCGTCATCGTCATCGTCGTCGTCATCTTCTTCGTCATCATCATCGTCTTCGTCATCATCCATCATTGTAGCCATCGAAGAGATCACTGTCGTTATTACTGTTCGGGGGGTCATCATCATCATTGTCGTCATGTAATCGTCATCATCTTCGTCATCATCTTCATCTTCGTCATCATCGTCATCATCGTCATCATCATCATCATCACCATCATCACTATCGTCACTATGATCATCACCTTCTATTCTGAGAGTCTTCGCACTATTTGCCAGATATAATGTCATCTCCCCATCATTCTCTGTTCCCCAATCTGTATCGAATGTAATATTACCTTCAGTTATAAAATGAATCGTGCCATCCCAATCACCCTCTTCCATGGTTATGTTTCCTTCCACAAATACAATTGCGCCATCCGGAGGATTAAAATCGTCATCAACGGTTAACGAGCCGTCATAATAATATGATCGCTCATCTCCTTGGTCTGAACGCGCCAGGTCACGCAACGCATCAAGGTCAAACGTTGGCATCTTAGGAGCATTTTTAAAAATAAGCGTTTCTTCATGTTCACCAGATGATGATTCTTTAGTAATAACGTCTTTAACGTTGTCTTCAGAAAATACTGCATAATCAGGGATATAATTTTGGTCGGCATTGGAAATGATAGTCTGGACAGTTTTAGAAAACCGGCTACTTTTTCCTGTTGCTGTTATAGTGATAACATCGCCGTCTTCATTCACCTCCATATTAATATCTGTTAAAAGGCCTGTGCCTGCACTATAATCGTTCAGCTCAAACGCACCAACAACATCTTGGTCCAAATATTCCTTAATACCATACTCCAGCCCGGATTCTGCTGCATAAAAAGCACGCTGTTCTTCCACATCCATCATTTGCAGAGTATTTGAAGACGAGAGCAGAGTTCCTAATATAACACCGAAGGTTGCTAATATAACAATAACAGCTGTTATTGTTAGGAGTGCACTTCCTTGTTCTGAATTAAATTTAATTCCGTGCATACACTATCTCCTCCATAGCAATGGATTCATTATTTCGATTAACATTCAAAACAATGCCAATAAATTTTACAGAACCTTTAACACCTGTTATTTCCTGGTCAATATCCAAATAGCGAAAAGGATCAGCCGTTATCCCATTTAAAAGAACAGCGCCATTTCGTATCAAATTTGAACCTGTTAATTGATAGGAAATGTTTTCGCCGTCATTATCAACAAACTTAAGATAATCGTTATCCATCTTGCTAATATTGACAACGGATAAATTATGAATATCCCTGCGAAAAACCTGAATTGCTTTTCTTGAATCGGCCAATCCTACCGTTTGATTAAGAACCTGATTAAACGATTCTGTTTGTTTTGCTATAACACCTATTACAATAACCCCAAGAACACCAAAAACAACAGTGGCAGTAATCATTTCGAGCAAAGTATATCCTGCTTCTTGTTTAATATGGGATGTCTTCATTTTGTCAAGTCCTGAAATAGGTTTACAGTATTTTATTTACTAATTGTTCTTTTTCTCTCCAATTATCCTTTCTGTTTGGTTCTGAAAGGACCGAACAGTTTTCCCTGTTTTGCGAAGCAAAAACAGGGGCGCGGGGGCGG
>JAJRVW010000074.1 GCA_024277115.1 Calditrichota bacterium | reverse complement strand
AGTATCCAAGGAAGTCATCCATGAACTCCTGGGTCAGGGCCCGTGCTTCCATATATGCTTTCATGTTTACATCAGGAACTGAGAAACCTGCATCTTTCAGCATGGCAATTACCATGAGGAGATCGGCATGTCCCGTACCCCATGAAAGCGGCTCCATTCCAACGTCAATTATTTCACAACCCGCACGGGCAACTTCCAGAATAGAAGCCGGTGTAAATCCAGGGCCGGTCTGTCCGTGATACTGAATCAGAATATCGGGATTTGACGATTTTATGCCAGCCACAATTTTACCCAGAGAAGCTGGTCGGCCGATACCTGCCATATCTTTCAGGCAGATTTCATCTGCACCGCCATCAATCAGTTGTTGGGCGAGATTTATATAATAATCCACTGTATGAACAGCAGAATGTGTCAAGCTCAGCGTGCTCTGCGCAATCATTCCACCTTCTTTTGCATATTTGGCAGAATCAATAATATTCCTTGGATCATTAAGGCCACAAAAAGATCGGGCGATGTCAGTACCCTGCTTTTTCTTAACCTTAAACATCAGTTTTCGCACATCTACCGGAACCGGATTCATCCTGATGCCATTAAGACCTCTTTCGAGCATATGTGTCTGGATTCCCGCTTCGTTAAAAGGTTTAGTCCAGGCCCTTACAGATTTATTTGGGTTTTCACCAAACAGTAAATTAATTTGTTCAAAACCTCCACCATTGGTTTCAATTCTTGCGAAACATCCCATATCAACAATAACCGGGGCGATTCTTTCTAACTGATCCTTACGCGGTACATACTTTCCTGATGACTGCCACATATCCCTGTAAACAAGGGAAAATTGAATTTCTTTTGCCATATTTTTTGACGTTTGTAAACCTTAAATATTTTATAAAAAATCTATCTTTTAAAAGCCTAAAAAATGAAATCTGATATTTGTCCGTAAATATCAGTATTTTCTCATTCAGCCTTTGTTATCGAAGTCACTTTAGCCCGCCCTTCCGTCACAACATCAACCGCAGAGACGATGACAGCTAATTTCTGCGGGTCAATTGATCCCTGGGTCGCTCTCGAAACAACTGCTTTAACCGTCGCCTCTGGAATAAATTTGTTGACAAATAAAATTAGTATGTTGCCAAAAATAACAATAAGGGCCAGAATCGTGAATACTGTAATCATTCCTACTGCAAGCAGCATAAAAGCTGTACTAAATGCGTCACTCATGAATTCAAGTTTTAAATAATGCCGCAAATGTATAAAAATATTGCCATAATATCACATCCCGCCTGTTAATATTGACCTCTGATTATCAATGAAATAAATATCCGGCTAACCTGAAGAATTTGACACCTGAATGTATCCAAATTATCAGAAAATTGGCAAGGTACAACTATCATTTTAGTTGAAATACTTTAATGCTACAATGATTTGCTAAACCGAATCACATTTGCATAATATATTAGCTTTTTTTGTCGAATCTCCATTTTTAAATTTTTATTATCGCACCTGCCTGCCACAGGCGGGTAACATCATTTTTCAACAACCAAAGCTTTAGCGAAGGTCGTCCTTCATTATCTCATTGCCATTAAATCCGTGGTAGAGCCATTGGCAAATACTCAGAGTGTTAGCCGCAATTCAAGATGTAAGAAAAATTCCCAACAGGAAAAATATTTCGGATAGTTATCCGTTTATCAATGTGTTAATACATGAAATATCGCTTTGAATTTTGACATTAACATATCATTGGCAATTTTTGTGTTTTCAATTACAGACAAATTGGTATTTATTAATGGAATAAGATAAAATTAAAATATAATTAAAGATGAAAAAGATTATTATGTCAGCCGTTTTTGTTTTCGGCATAGTATTTATTGCAATGAGCCAGGCTTCCCCGGTTTCAATAGAATCCGGCAATCCTACAGCAATGGCTAATTTTAAGTGGGAAAAAACAACTCACAATTTTGGTAAAATCGAACAGAAAAAACCAGTTTCCGTTGAATTTGTTTTCACAAATACGGGAAGTATCCCATTGGTAATCAGCAACGTGAAAGGATCTTGCGGATGTACCGTTACAAATTACACAAAAGAGCCAATAGCTCCCGGTAAAACCGGAAATGTAAAAGCAACATTCAATGCTGCAGCAACTGGCGCCTTCAATAAAAGTGTGCGCGTAACGGCCAATGTTGAAGGAGGAACAGAAACTTTGTTCATCAAAGGCGAAGTATTAAAACAAAATTAATAGATCATTAAGAAATCTATTGGAGGGGCTTTATTTTCGTGAAGTCTCTTTTTTTGTGCTTAATATTTTTTATGGAAATTCAGTTTCTTAATTTTACCGATACAAAGGGTTGTTAGCTCAGTTGGTTTAGAGCACTGCCTTGACAGGGCAGGGGTCGCTAGTTCGAATCTAGTACAACCCACATTTTAAGGACGAATAGCTTTTGAGCATTCGTCCTTTTTTTTCAATCAGATATTATTTCCAATTCTTCAACTTTTGAATAAATTTGCTCAACCATATGTCCCCCCGGGAATTTGATCATGAGAAATTTAGTTTTATCTACGAAGGGTACAGGGAAGGCACATCTTTCGAGCTCAATATTGGGTATAGTTTGTAATGGATAAAAAGGGGTTTAGCGATGAAAAAGCTTCAAAAATCCATGGAATAAAATAAACAAAACACCACGCT
>JAJRVW010000073.1 GCA_024277115.1 Calditrichota bacterium | reverse complement strand
CTTTCTATTTCACCTATTACTTTCTGCTTGAAGGCTTCGCTATACCGATAGCTTATCGCTTGTGCTGACATGGGGGCTCCTTTGTTTTATATTTACAAGTTTACTAAATTCTGTAAATATAATCAGGACAAGACAAATTATTACTTTGGTTGATGAAGAACTAAGCGCCGGAAAATGGAATATTGGTTGGTTTAATAATGATGAAGATGGTTTGCCGGTTCCAGAAGGAATATATCAATCTAAATTTTATTATGATTTCAAACTGGTTGAAGAATTTAACTTTTTGGTAAAATGATGATGAAAAAACACATACCTTTTCTACTATTACTGCTATTTTTTATTTCTACCGATTTATTTTCACAGGTGACTTTATATACAAAATACGATTCAGGGACATTTCTATCGCATACAGATAACTCCTTATCCATTCTAAAAGATAAGAAATTAAGTAGATATTCTGGATATTCGATTGGAGCCAGGTTTGATTTGTTTTCTTTAAAATTTCAAGCTGAGACAGGATATTTTTCGGCCGAGGGTAAGGGGTTGCTTTTCGTAAGGACCCTCAACGAAGATGGTCAATATATTGGTGTAAGCCAGCCGGATTTATTTATATCCTCCTTTCCTATGGAGTTTTTTTATATCCCGTATAGTAATGATTGGTTCCTTTTTGGCGCAGGCCCCTCAATGGTGATAACAAATCGTAAGTTACAACTTGCCTATAATGGAAATGAAAAATTTTTAGATAAGATAAACTCTGTCGGTTTTGGTTTTGCAATTTTTGCTGATTTACGCTTACAGCCATTTAACGATCTTGAAAGTTTGTATTTTATTATCGGTGTAAAGTATCGCAAAATAAATTCTGTCTCCATGACCAAAGACGGTCGAAAATATGGTGACTACAAGATTGATTTTTCACAGAGACAATTTAATCTTGGTTTTTCGTGGGCGTTATAGGGCGGTTTTTTGATTATCTATTTTAAAGTTTTGTAACCCATTCTCTTTTTGTTCATCACAAAGTGTTCCACTAAATTTTATAAGCGAAATATTTTAGGGCATACTAATTGTTGTAAAATGATAGCGATGAATATATTCTGTTTAAGCTGCAATCTCAAAAACAAAAAGAGGAAGAATGATCAAAAATATTAATGCCGATCAGGCCAAAGAGGAATTTGATAAAGGGACCGAGTTTATTGATGTGCGTGAATATAATGAATTTGTTCAGGTACGTATTCCCGGCTCCAAGCTTATCCCAATGAGCTAAATGAATGCCCGTTACCAGGAATTTCCTAAAGATAAAGATGTCGTTGTATACTGCCGTAGCGGCGCGCGCAGTGCCAGCTTGCTTTTCCAATTAAGCGCCATGGGCTATGAAAATTTATATAACCTGAAAGACGGGATTATTGAATGGCACCAAAAACAATATCCTATGGAGTCGGGCGAGCCGGAAGAGAGCCAGGCCGTTTAGTTTTTTATTCTACACCTTTATCGGTTCTATCGCTTGATGCGATGGAATCGTTTCTTATGATCAAAACATGAAAAATTCCCACCAATTATTTTTAGTTGCATTTATTATAAGTCTTGTTCTCCATCTGCTTATTGTTTTATCTGTTTATTTTCCTGATGGCATTATTACACTGGTTTTAAGCGTTGGTATGTTTTTTTCCTGGTTAATTATAAGCCGGATTTTTAGAGAGCTCGTAGATCAAAATCCGGAATTTAACCTGCTGCAATTTTTCCGGGCATTTCCCCCGATCTTCAAATATGTTTTATCATTTTTTGCCTTTTACGCTTTAATAAATTTTGCCCTTACCTTTTCCATTGAGTCCGGAACAGGCTGGGTCGAGTTTAATCTCAGCCCGGATAAACTTCGCGGGATATCGGGGTTTTGGCCCTTCTTCTATTTGTTGGCTTTTAGCGTTTTAAAACAGAAAATGAATAATGGGACTTTAAAATAATAAGTTATAATTTCATTCAATTTTTTTGCTTAAAATGGGATGTGAAATGTTTTGAATAAATGGTGTAATCTTCTTAATATCTCCTCATTATCAAAAGAAAATTTTGGAAATTCCGTGTCCCCATCAAGCCAAATAAAAATAAAATCTAAGCAGCCGAACCTGCAAAAATCCATTTTCTCGGTTATGTCGGCTTTGGCCATCAGCGAAAAGGCCATCAATCTTTCCCAGGGCTTCCCGGATTTTCCCTGCCATCCAAAACTTGTCGAACTGTTGCACAAATATGCAAAAGCCGGGCATAACCAATATGCACCCATGCCGGGTATCCCTGTTTTACGGGAACGGATTGCAGAAAAGGTTGAAGATTTATACGGGGCAAAATATAATCCTGAAACAGAAATAACCATAACCGCTGGTGCTACCGAGGCCCTTTACGCGGCCATCACGACCATTGTCCATCCGGGTGATGAAGTGATTGTTTTTGAGCCCTGGTACGATGCATACATCCCGACCATCGAGTATAGTGGCGGGAGAGTTATCACTATTCCCCTGGAATTACCGGATTTTCATATCGATTGGGCGAAAGTAAATAAAGCGGTTTCCGCAAAAACAAAAGCAATTATTTTAAACTCACCGCATAACCCCACAGGCGCTATCCTCTCGGCCGAAGATATTGAGCAGTTGGTTGCCATTGTAAAAAATAGTTCCATAATGCTGATCAGTGATGAAGTTTATGAACATATTATCTTTGATGGCCAGGCACACCAAAGCCTCGCAAAATATAAAGAACTTGCCGAACGCAGCTTTGTGATTGGGTCTTTTGGAAAAACATTCCACGCGACAGGCTGGAAGGTTGGTTATTGCCTGGCGCCAAGAGAGTTGATGGCCGAGTTTCAAAAAATCCATCAGTTTATAACTTTCTCGGTCAATACACCTGCTCAGTATGCTTATGCGGCCTTTCTTTTGGAAAAAGATTATTATCTTGAGCTGGCCGGTTTTTACCAAAAAAAGCGCGATTTGTTTTTAAAGCTGATGGACACGTCCCGGTTTGAGCCGCTTGCTTGCACCGGTACCTATTTTCAACTTATGGGTTATAAAAATATTTCAGAAGAAAATGATCTTGAATTTACCAGGCGGCTGACCGTGGAACATAAAATTGCAAGTATACCCACATCGGTGTTTTATAAGGCCGGTATCGATAATAAAATTGTGCGGTTTTGTTTTGCCAAAAAAGATGAAACCCTGGAACAAGCGGCGGAATTATTATGCAGGATTTAACGGTCACTTTAATCCAATCGGATCTGGTATGGGAAAATCCCCAAAAAAATTTAGAATCGTTTTCCGTTAAAATTGATGCGATCGACAAAGCGACAGATTTGATCGTTTTACCCGAAATGTTTACGACGGCATTTACGATGAATGCGAAAAATCTTGCAGAAATGGATAGAGGCCGTACATTAGAGTGGATGATTAATAAAGCGAAGGCTAAAAATGCCGACCTAATAGGAAGTTTGATAATCAAAGAAAACAATAAATATTTTAACCGGCTTTATTGGGTGAAAAGTGATGGGAATTTTGTGTTTTATGACAAGCGTCACTTATTCCGCATGGCCGGAGAGCATAAAATATACAGCCCCGGAAATAAAAAAATTATTGTTTCGCTTAACGGTTGGAAAATTTTACCGCTTATTTGTTATGATTTGCGTTTTCCGGTTTGGGCGCGGGGGCCAAAACAGGATTTTGACCTGATACTTTTTATTGCAAATTGGCCGGAGAGACGTTCATCGCACTGGCGCTTGCTATTAAAAGCACGGGCCGTGGAAAACCAATCTTACGCGATTGGTGTAAACAGGGTTGGCAAAGATGGGCTGGATATTGCGTACCAGGGCGACTCGGCAATAATCGACCCACTAGGAACTGTAATTATGCAGGGAGCACACAAAGAGTTTGTCCATACAGAAACTTTATCTTGGGAAAAGCTGAATAATTATCGCACAAAGTTTCCGGTTTGGAAAGACGCAGACACTTTTAAAATAGACTAACTATTATGGTTGATAAAAACGAAATAATTAAATCCAACGGTTTCTTTAACATGGATGATTCTTCTTCCAATCCGGCAGCGCAACAATCTGCAAAGGCGGAGGGCAAGATTTTTTTTAGCAATGGCGCCAGGGAAATTCTTCTTAAAGAAAATACGCCCAAAACGGATGTTGTCACTGCCGCAAAGGTTGCCGGTATCCAGGCGGCCAAACGGGCATCCGAGGTTATCCCTTTTCATCATGCAAATACGTTAAACTGGGTGGAACTAAATTTTAGCGCCGGGGAAGATCATATAAAAATCGAATCGACCGTAAAGGCCGTTTCACGTTCCGGACTAGAGATGGAGGCGTTGACGGCGGTTTCGGTAGCCGCGCTTACCCTGCTTGATATCTGCAAAGAGCATGACCAGCAGGTCAATATCCAGGATTTGAAACTGGTCCCCAAAGTTTCCAAAAAGAAAATGCTTACCGTAAAAACACCGATTAAAGTAGGAATTATTGTTATCTCCGATCGTATCACCGCGGGGTTGGCCGATGATGAAGTCGGGCAACTTCTGCAAAGTGGTTTTGCCAATGCGGGCTATCATGCCAATAATTATTCGATTATTTCAAACGATTCGGACAAGCTGATCGAAAAAGTCCAGGAATGGCTGGAACAAAGTATCGAACTGATTATCACCGCCGGTGGCAACGGTATCGGCCCGCGTGATATTACCCTGACATCACTTGAGCCCTTTTTTGATTTTCGTATGGAAGGCCTCGAACAAACCTTGCATTCCATTGCCCAGGTCAATAATAACGGCTTTTTTGTAGATCGCCTTGCCGTTGGTAAAATTGGTAAAACCATCGTTATTTGTCTGCCCATAGATGTAGCGCTTGCCCAGGATGCGCTTAATGTGATCCTGCCTAATATGCACCAGGCCTTTGAATTTTAATTTTACATTAATGTGAAAATTTTGTCCTTTCCTTCCTGTCATTCTGCGCGGAGAAGCACAGAATGAAAAGCTCCATTTTAATTTTCTTATTCTTCTACTCTAGCCTGTTTGCACAAGATAATATTTTTCTTGCTCCTCAGGTTTACAATCTCAAAAAGTACAGTTCCATCGAAAATGAAATCCCGGTGCCAACAGGATTCCAACGTGTTGCTGTAGATTCCAATTCCTTTGCGGCATATTTAAGAAATCTCCCAATAGTTGATCAGCATGGCGTGTTGGATTTTAAAGGCCGGGTTCGGGTTAAAACAGGCGACAGTTCGTTGGCGGCTATTGTACCTGTTGATATTGCCGGTAAAAACCTTTGGCAGTGTATGGATATTATTTTGGCCTTTAAAGTAGATTTTATTAAAAATGAAAAACGGATGGCGGAGATTGTTTTTCCTTTGCCCGAGGGGACAAAACTATCATGGGAAGAATGGCGGAAGGGTATACGCCCATCTTTTAAGGGGCTTCACTTTTATAAATCCCGATCAGGCAATATAGATAATTCGCAGAGAAATTTTAAGAAATATGTAAATACAATTTTTAATTATTCCAACACACAAACCTTTTATCATCATTATCTCGCGGTTGAATTGGCTGAGATAGAACCCGGTGATTTTATTGTAAAAAAAGGTAAGAGAGGCCATGCGGTTTTTATTGTAGACGTGGCTGAAAACGAATACGGTGAAAAAATTGCCCTGATTGGCCA
Source organism: Calditrichota bacterium (assembly GCA_024277115.1). GTDB lineage: Bacteria > Calditrichota > Calditrichia > Calditrichales > J004 > JABFGF01. The sequence continues at coordinate 9,699 of JAJRVW010000073.1, read as the reverse complement.
AGGTGATACGCCCGCCTGCCAGTTTTATCTTTTAAAAAACAAACAGGGTTCGCCTTGGTTTAAAATCCGGCTGGATTCAAAATATCCTGACCTGCCAATTTCAAAAAAAATGTTTTGGTTGGGCTTGCGACGTTTTCCTTATTAACCTTCCTATTTTAAACCATGCAAATTTTGCAAAAACATACTGCAAATTTTGCATGATATTTTATCTCTAAACAGAGAAAATTGTTTCTATCGCCCCGGTTACCGTGTTTCTTCACAATGGCATGGCTTTTGAATAATTGGTATAAATTAGCACAATTTCCGGGAATCCCCCTCGCCATGGCGGCTATTATACCCAGCTGTCATGGTTTGCCCCGGGAAAGTACAAAAGGCAAGTTGTGCTCAGGAGAGCATTCCTGCCATTTGTGGTAGGAGCAGTCTCCCGACTGTGATTATTTTAAAAACCCGGATGATGTTTTCAAATTTGTGTCTCAGCGTCTTTGCAGCGAAGAAAGAAAAAAAATAATGAAACTGCCGTGGTGCAGGATAATCGGTAAGTATATTCACCACAGAGTTTTTAAAATTATTTTTGTTTTTCTCCGTATACTCTGTGCTTCTGTGGTAAAATAAAAGAATGAAAGATATATCCGTCATCCTGAATTTAGTTCAGGATACATCTCTTGTAAAAAATCAAGGGATGCCGAACTTTTAAAGGACAAAATCATGAAAAAGACCTATCTGTTTTTATTCATTATTATAACATTCGTAATTGCCTCTTTTAAAATTACGGGCAATACTAGCTTGCACAAAGTAAACACAAATGATGATTACGATTACATCGCCATTAATCAAATCCTGATGTGGATGTCCAACAATGGTGATGGTTCTTATGATCCTTTTAATGCGGCTAGTGGATTCTTATGGCCAAATGGCATAGACAATAAATACCAAGCTGCTATTTTTGAAGACGGCATTGTTTGGGGTGGAAAAATAAGGACCTTGCCCGATTCCATCCAAATACAAGTGGGCGGCAGTACTTATAGACATGGTTTGCAGGCCGGTAAAATTTTAGAAAATGGAAAAGCCGATGACCCCAATAACCCACGTTACCGCATATATAAAATCCGTAAAGACTGGCAGGAACTGGCGCCCGGCCCAACGCGTGACCGTTTCCAAAAAGATTATGATGAGTGGCCGGTGCTGGATGGCGCGCCCTGGGTGGATGTTGATGGGGACAAGTTTTATACGCCAGGCGTTGATGTGCCCAAATTTATAGGCGATGAAGTCGTTTGGTTTGTGAGCAACGATCTCGACCCGGCGCGTACCCGGAACCTCTATGGCAGCAATCCCATGGGTATAGAGCAACAAACCACGGTTTGGGGATTTAATCGTACAAATGATTTTGGAAATATAGTCTTCAAGAAAGTTACCCTGATCAACAAAGGGAAAAATATAATTGATTCAATGTTTGTAAGCCACTGGGCTGATGCAGAGTTAGGGGAAAATCATGATAACTTTATTGGAACAGACACTCTCCTGGATATGGTTTACGTTTATAATAATGATGATGATGACCGCGTATATCCGGGTGTTCCACCTTCTTTAGGGAATGTATTGTTGCAAGGTCCATATGTCACCTCAAGTTCTGAAGATAGTGCATTTTTTCTGAATAAATGGCATTCTGCGTACAAGAATCTAAAAATATTTTCATCAACATTAATTATTAATGGGGCACCCGTATTCCGAGACCCACCATTAGGAACTTATGAGGGTTCCATTCAAATTTACAATAATATGCTAGGACGATTAACTGATGGCTCTTTGATGATTAATCCAGTAACAGGTAGAATAACAACCTATGCTGTTGCCGGTGATCCTGTTACAGGAACAGGCTGGAATGAAACTTCTTATGGTGGAAGCAGAAGGAAAATACTTAGCACCGGTCCATTTACCTTCGCCCCTGGCGATACACAGGAAGTTGTATTTGCTTATGTTATTGGACGGGGTACAGATCGGCTGGAGAGTATTTCAAAAATCAGGCGTATGGCCAAACTTGCCCGGGAAAGCTATTTCAATCGTTTTAAAGTCAAACGCCCTCCAACACCAACTCTATATAGTACGGTCGGGGATCAAAAAATTATCCTGCACTGGGAGAGAAATGCGGAGGATTATGAATCACAAATTGATAATGTGGATATAAAAGGCCTCGAAGACAGTACCTATAATTTTGAGGGTTATTTTGTCTATCAATATCGCGATACAATCGGAAGTGGTCCTCGGCTTATAGGTGTTTATGATCTCAAAAATGATTTGATAAATATTTTGGATTACAGATTGAACAATGGTGTGGTTAAAGAAGAACAAATCGTACGTTTAAATAATACGGGGCTAAAGCACAGCGTTGGCCTTACAACAGATACTTACAGCGGTGGTAACCTTTATAATGGCAGCCCCTATTATTTTGGTGTGAACGCTTTTGCCTATAATAAAAATGGTGAACCCCGCCTGATTGAAAGTAAAACGCATATTCTTGAAGTTTTCCCCGGTACAAAAGCAATTGATGAAAGCTATGCAGGTAATTTAAAAGATATTGTTTTGGCCGATCATGTTTCCGGCTATGCCGATGCATTGATTGGTTTTAAGATGATCGATCCGGGCCAGGTTATAAACAGCGGTTACAAAGTTGTTTTTAAGGATGATGGACCCGAGCTGCTGTACAGTTTTTTGCAGAATTACGACACTCTGATATCTACTAGTAAAATTGTAGAAAACGACACAACATTGGTTTTTAACGGTATCCGTTTGTTTGTTGAAAACAAAGGGTTGGACAGTCTTATGGGACTTGTGTCACGAATAAAGTCTGTCGAAGAAATTCGCGGGCCTGGTGCAATAGAACTTGAGGACCCTGTAAATCTGCTTGAAAGTTTTAATTCCACAGGCAAATGGAAAGTATTCAATCAGAGGCGATCAAGTTGGTATGGTAGCTGGGATGCACGTGATGACATGCAATGGAGTTCGGGAGTGAATCCAGGTCGTGAAACTTATGAAATCCGTTTTACTACAGCGGGAAGTGAATATTACCTAACCGGTTATGCAGGAGGGCTATCTACTACTTCTCCTTTTAAGGATGATCCTAAAGCCTCAGCTCGCGTCCCGTTTGAGATTTGGACATTGGGCGAAGACCCGGAGAGTAGTGAAGATGATATGCAACTTATCATAAAAATCCGTGATAAAGATTCGGCCGATTTGTCCGCTGCTATTTTAGACAGTACCTGGTCACATTTCCCCAAGGATGATAGTCTTCACGCCGATGAGTGGGAAGAGATCTATGCATACTTTCCACCGGACAGTGTTTATCAGGAGCCCTTGCCCGAGATGTCTGGTAGATCGAAAAAGCCGGAGGGTTTACATAAGTTTGGTAAGTTTATAATAAAAGGTGAATTGCCAGAAGAGGGTACGGTTATCCGCATCGATACCTGGAAGCCGTTGACAGAAAATGATGTATTTACATTTTCTACTACAGCGCCGGATACAGCCGATTATGCCAATGCAAAAAAGAACCTCGATAAAATTTCCGTTTTCCCCAACCCCTATTTCGGTATTGATCCCTTTGGCCGTTTTCCCAATCAAAATTTTATGCGTTTTATCAATCTGCCACAAAAAGTGATCATACGGATTTATACAATTTCCGGGCAGTTGGTGCAAAAAATCGAGAAAGAAAATTCCATGCCCTGGCTGGACTGGGACTTAAGAAACTTGGATGGCAAAGCCGTGGCCAGCGGTATTTATATCGCCCATTTGGAGATGCCGCATATCGGCAAAAAAATAATAAAACTGGCCGTGGTGCAGGACAACCGGTAATTGTGTTCACCACAGAGTACATCCCGATATAAAACATCGAGGATTTCAAAAACTGTCAACAGAGAACACAGAGCTTTTAAAATATTTTTGTTTTTCTCCGTATGCTCCGTGCCTCCGTGGTAAAATAAAAAGACAAAAAATAGAAAACGTGCTCAGGAGAGCACGCCTACCATTTGCGGTAGGAGCAGTCTCCCGATTGCGATTAGTTTGAAAAACCGGGTAATGTTTTCAAATTTGCGTCTCAGCGTCTTTGCAGTGAAGAGAAAGTAAAAAAACCAAAACGTGCCCTGGAGAGCATGCCTACCTTCTTTGTGGTGAAAAGAAAATCCCGCCTTCTTTTGCGATCAAGAAAAATTATGTGTAATATCCGTGTTCGTAAAAGAAGAACCCGGAAAAAAAATGGAAACCTACCAAAAAATTAATCAACTCATTTCTACAAACCGGGCCTTTGTAACTGCCACAATCGTGGACCATAAAGGATCGGCGCCCGGAAAAACCGGTTTTAAAATAATTGTTGAGAGTGACGGCCAAACGACCGGAACAGTCGGTGGCGGTGCAATCGAAAAAGAAGTAATTGAAGAGTCACTTGAAAGATTAAAAACGGGCCAAAACGGACTGCATGAGTATCTGCTCTCAGGCAAAGCAAGCAAAGGCGAAACGGCAACCTTAGTGCCGATGTCTTGTGCCGGAAGGGTGACTGTTTTTTATGAGGTCCATGGAAAACGGCCAATTGTTTATGTTTTTGGAGGCGGGCATGTGGGACAGTCTTTATTGTATCATTTAAAACCGCTGGGCTATCATTCCATTTTGATTGACAACCGGGAAGAATTTGCCACGCCCGAGGAAAATGCATTTGCCGATGAAATAATCCATGCCGATTATGAAAAATTTGCTGCGGAATTTAAGCCGGTGGAAAATGCATTTATCGCGATTTTAACACACGGCCATAAATACGATTCCAAGATTCTGAATATTTTCTATAAGCGAAAACTGACTTTTCCATACATCGGGATTATCGCCTCAAAAACCAAAGCTGCCGGGATTTTAAAAAGCCTGAAGGAAACCATTTCGGGCGAGGTCGATATTTCTCCAATTCATTCTCCGATTGGTTTAAATATTGGCGGGAATTCTGCATCGGAAATCGGGCTGGCCATCGCTGCGGAAATACAATCCGTACGTTATGGAAAATGTTGACAGATCGGGTCAAAAGAAAGTAAATAAGACATTTTTAACGCCATTCCCCGATAAATGATGCGGGATTTTCAACCGAACTTATTTCGGAGCCCTTATGATGTATGGACACTGAACCAAATTCAGCATGATGAAATCATGTTGCACCTATTTTCTTCTGCCTTCTAAAATTTTTAAAAATGAGCGTGTACGAAACTCTTCGATTGTCAAGCCGGTGGCCAAAGCTTCTTCTTCGGAAATAGCGCCGCAATTAAGGGCACGCAGAAAATAATTGAGTAAGCCCTGGCCGGTCGCTGCATCGTCAAATACATCACCGGTTAAAGTGGCCCGCGCTGCCTGTTCCATAAACTTCTTTAAACGCATGGCCGCGTCTTCATAACTTTCCAGAAAAAAAGTATAAACAGCCGCATAACGCACCGGGAGCTGCGAAGGATGCAAATCCCATCCTTGATAAAAACCATTGTATAATGAATGGCGTACATGGTCATAACCCATTTTCCAGGCACGGTGCACCACTTTTTTGTTTTCCTCAAGCTGCTGGGCAGAAAGGTTTTCGCCACGGTGCGGGCCAACAGGCATAACATTTGTCGCGCCATCCGAGAGCCAAATCCCTGTATGCCCAAGCGCAACCCGTGTAACGTGATGGGCAAAATCACACACCGGATGTGCCATGGTTTGGTATTTTGCGGTGATATCGCAGGAGGCGGTGTAATCGTACGTTCCAAAATGGGTGGCAATACAACGTCCCTTGCTGGCACGGATAAACCGCATCAAGGAGTTAGAGCCCTCATCATTCATAATGGCCTGCGTTGTCTCAACCATAATTTCCATTTTTAATGAATTGGCCGGCAGATTGTTTTGCCGTTCGAGGATTTCAAAAAGTTGTATAAGCGCCGTCACCTGTTGTGGGATGGTCACTTTAGGGAGCATTACTACAAAATTATCGGGCAGGATACCGTTGGTTTCAGCGAGCAGGGCGCTGATGAAAATATCCAGTGTGCGCGCGCCGCGTTCTTTCAAATCCTCGGTAAACGGTTTGATGCGGATGCCGATAAACGGGGAAATGGTTTTATCGGCCATCCCTTTGGCAAGTTCTTTTGCGGCAAACTCGGCGGTTTCATCTTCTTCCTGCCAACTGCGGTTGCCAAAGCCGTCTTCAAAATCGATGCGAAAATCTTCCACGGCTTCGCGTTGTAATTTTTCAATCACTTTGTGATAAACGGTAAAAGCCAGATGTGCCGGGTGCTTTTTGCCTGATTTCCCTTTTCTTAATTCATCCTCCAAAATCTGTTTTTGATTATTATCATCTGGCAGGTTGGCGTGGCCTTCCAGCTTCAGCGCTTTTGCAAAATCAATAAAATTAGGGGCGTTTGTTGTCAGTGTTTTTAATGCTGCTGTGTTCATGTTTTTGATGGAAGCCGCTTTAAATAAATTGGCGCCACCATAAACGGTGTGCACGGGTTGGCGGTCAAATCGATCGCCGGGATAAATATGCTGGAAGGCTAAGTTGGCCGTTTTGAGTGCATCAAATATTTTGTCTGTGTCTGATTTAGGGATAGATAATTTCATAATTCTCTTTCATATAATTTGTAATAAAAAACCACCGGTGTCATTTTATGGAAATCTTCAACGCGAAAGGATTGTTTTCTCGCTAAAAAGATTCTTATAGAATACCAGGCCATATCTCAACTACCGCGATAAGTGGAATAACCAAATGGGTTTAACAGAAGTGGTACGTGATAATGTTCCCGGTCGGTTGTTTCAAATGTTATTTCAACAAAGGGGTAAAAGTTTTCGATATTTTTTCGACGAAAGTACTCGCCCGTAAAAAAAACCAGTTTATATTTCCCCGGATCAAGGGAGGTGCTTTTATCTAATAAATCGCCAATGCGCCCGTCGTTATTTGTAGTGCCTTTGGCGATTGTTTTACCGGATGTGTGCATAAGTTCTATCTTTATACCGGAGGCTGGCTTGCCTGATGAGGTGTCCAGAACATGGGTCGTGATTTGGCTCATATTTTCCTTCTGCTTAAACCTTAATAATGTGATTTGATATTATAGGGGCAGAGAACATAAAAAGAAAAGCAAATAAATTAAAGTGGAACGGATAAATTTATCGAGGAAAATTATTTTCGGACCAAGCTATAGTTCATAATATATGATTCCGCTGCCCTAAAAAAGCGGCGTTCCTTAAGTGGTTTGTAACCGGTTTTGGTTATTTCAACTTCGTGCCATCCTGCAGGAAGGGCCAATGTGTTCTGTTCATCCAAAAACAATGCAGACCCATCGATGTGTATTTTAGCGGAAGCAGGTGTAACCCGAAAATGAATTTGTGCCTTAGTTTGGTTTTGGAATAATTCGACATCAACCCGGCTTGTATCATCTGCGCTAATCGTGGTTTGCGATATAAAAGTTGAGTTACTTGCAGGATCACTGGCTTGTATACTGTGGCTGCCCTTTAAAAATGGGCCAAGCAGATTACTGCGTGCATGGAGTGAGAAATATTTTTTGTCATCGATATTTACTTCGATTTTTTTTACCGGGTTGTCAATTTTTAAATAACCCAGCTCTTTTTTCTGAAATTGTGCAAAAATAATCCAACCACTAATCAGCACAGAGGCAAGAACACTGTAATGGATTGCATTCCATCCCCACGAAGTACTGCGTTCCAGGATAGCGGCCTTAAGTGTGTCGTCGGAGTGTGTGATGGCCGTTTTGTCCAGGCTGTCCAGCATTTTGGCAAAGATTTCTTTTTTCCGGCTGCGCACCTGCCAGGGGACGCATTTTTCGAGGTCATGGATTAAAGCGGCGGCTGTTTTATAGCGGGAACGTTTATCTTTTTTAAGCAACTTTTTAATAACGCGTCTTAGACGAAATGAAATCTCCGGATTAATACGGTGCGGTGGCGTATATTTGCTGCGGACCACCTTTGCCAGAATTTCGGTATTGTTTTGCCCGTAAAAAGGTTTTATCCCGGTAAGCATTTCGTAGAGTAAAATTCCGAGGGCGTATAAATCGCTTTGCGGCCCAAGCGGATCGCCATGGGCTTGTTCCGGCGACATATAGGATGGCGTGCCTACAATCAGCCCGGTCATGGTCAGGCGGATATTGGTGTCGTCTTTGGCCACGCCAAAATCGATCAGCTTTACATTGCCTTCTTCGGAGATAAGGATATTGCTGGGTTTTATATCGCGGTGGATAATGCTTTGGTTGTGTGTATATTCCAGCCCCCGGGCAATTTCCAGGATAATCAATGCCGCAAGGTTTGTGGACATGGGCGCGGCATAATCGATAAGCGTCCTTAAATCTTCACCGTCAACAAATTCCATTACCAGGTAATAGGCGCGGTTCAGGTAGAGAAAATCATAAATAGCTACGACATTTTCCTGGCTGAAAGAGGCGCTAAGCAGGGCTTCTTTTTTAAAACGGGCGATTATTTCACGATTAGGGTCTTTAAGCTTTTTCATGACCACATTGCGCTTTAAAGCCGGCTGGTAGGCTTTGTAAATCTCGGCCATACCGCCTTCGCCAATTTTGTCCAGAATTTTATAACTGCCAATTTTTTCGCTGTTTTGCATGCAGGTTCCAACTGAAAAGGTAAAGCTTAAAAGTTAAAAAAAATTATAAAAATTATATTGAAAACCCCTTAACAAGCGCTAAAATTTAAACACAAAATATTTAGCCCAAAGGCGATTAATCATCCAATGTGCGTGTTATTATCTGGGTGTTTATTTGATCTTTATTTTTTGCGTTTCCGTTGTCACTCGATATCCGGGTAACTCGCTTCTTCGTCACAGATTAGCTGAAAGGCCTCGTCCGCTGTTTTGCAATTGCCCAATCGTTCACGTATATCTTCGTTGCTCATCAAACGGGATATGCGGCTGAGCAGTTTAATATGTGTGCCCGGATTGTTCTCCGGCCCAAGTAACAAAAAGATTAAATTAACCTGTTTGTTGTCTATGGCCTTAAAATCGATGGCCGGTTTGGCAATACCAAGCGCGATGGTAAAATCGGGACAGGAATTATGTTTGCAATGCGGGATGGCGATACCGTTTCCGACGCCCGTCGTCATAATTTTTTCGCGCTCCAATACGGCGTTGTATGCCTGGGTGCTGTCATTAACCTCTCCCGCCATCAGGAGTGTTAATTCTTTTATGGCCGCGTCACGTGCTGTTGCTTGCAGAGGGATTTGTATATGTTCTTTTTTTAACAGATCGCATAAGCGCATCGGTATTCTCCTAAATTTTCAGGGCCCGTACATGTAGGGAGCTCAATGTATGTTAATAATATTTTTCAGGATGTGTGCTAATCTAAATATAGTTTAATTACTAGCCAAATAAACAAGGCCAATCCGTTTGTTTTGGCAGCTAATTCACGCTTGTCTATACAGTTCTCTGGAACTGTAAGCCTGAGTTGTTCTTCAATAGCTTGCCCGCTCGTCTTTAGCAGGGAAGAATCCCTTGATAAAAAGTGGGATGCTTCGTTCCTCAGCATGCCATCAAAGAAATAACTTTAGGGACAAATACTAATTAACCTGAGTTCGATGTAACAGAAAGTTTTAGAAAATGTCATTCTGAAAGAATCTTTTTTCTGGAAAACCATAAGAAAAGATGCTTACAGCATGACATTAAGGGGCGTTTTCTTTTAAAACCTCGAAGAATTAAGT
>JAJRVW010000072.1 GCA_024277115.1 Calditrichota bacterium | reverse complement strand
TACGATGATTGCCTGGGGAGTTGATTTTAAATCCGGCATTATAAGCCATGTACCGGCTGCTAATCTTGATTTCACCGCTACAATATTGGCGTTAAAAAACATTCCTTTTGACAGTGATATTCAGGGCAGGGTTTTGAATGAAGCATTAAAAACCGGGCCAGATATTGAAAAAATCCCGGTAGAGACAAAGCTATTATCGGTAGAACATGGAAAGCGAAAGGCCGTAGTGCAAATTTCGATTGTTGGGAAGAACTGGTATATCGACAAAGGTTGGCGAATAAAAAACAAAGAATAATAAAAAAGTTTAATGCCTACGCCTCGGTCTGTGTGCCACAGACTGAGGAAAAATGCTTAATTTATTGACATGGACCACCAGGCAGACGCAAACCATAGCATAGAGGTTTTAATCTTGAACCCATGTTACTTTATCTGCAATGGGATTTCTTCTACCTTCAGGCCAGGTAGTTTTTGGATATCCCATGAACATAAAGCCCAATAATTTGTCTTTTGGTCCAAGGCCAAAAAATGATTTTGCCTCCTCAAAATATGTGACTCCACCAGTTCCCCAATAGCATCCCACACCATGAGCCGAAGCAGTCAGGTACATATTCTGAACTGCACAGGCAACAGACTCCACCTCTTCAATTTCCGGTAGGCGCTCTTTTTCATCACGTTTCATTCCGATAGAAATTATATGTGAAGCCAAAAGCGGTTTATGCTTCAACATTTCATATTTATTCTTCTTGAAGAATCCCTTTTTCAAAGTCACTTCTTTATAAAGTTCAGACATAAATTCTCCAAGTTTTTCCCTTCCGGCACCGGAAAATACTGTAAATCTCCACGGCTCTGAAAGCTTGTGAGTCGGAGCCCAATTGGCATTTTCCAGGATTTCATCAATGATTTCATTATCGATGATTTTTCCGGAATACTGTAACGGATATATGGATCTTCGATGTCTGATTAATCGCGAGATTTCATCAGGGTTGAATGATGGCATAGAGCTAGTTTTTATTCAGATTAACTTTAAGACCTCCATAATAGTTTCTCTCAGGAGATGGATTATAATACCTTCTACCAAATGCATTTAAATCATTACCCAAACTATATTTTTCATTCAGGAGATTGTCTATTCCAAAGCTTACATCGATGAGGTGCTTTTGTTTAATTAAAAATTTCCAGCCTGTTTTTAAAGATACCAATTGGTAGCTATCGGCATAAACTGAATTTGCATCGTTCAGCGGAATTTTATCTGTAAAATTATAAGTAAAATTCAGGTAAATGCCACTTCTGGCTTGGAGGTCCAGGGTTGTAACAGAGATGTTTGGCGCTGTCCCCGTGAGATCATTTCCAGAATAATCAACATTCTCTCCACGGCTTCTTTTTACATAATCTTCAAAAGTAAAGTTATGATATGTGTAGGCGGTCTGAATTTTAAATAAAGAAATAACCCTTGAAGGATCGTTAATAAAGGAATATCCTAACAACAATTCGACCCCTGCTTGTGATGTGGAGCCAGCATTTTCAAAAATTACCGTTCCAAATTCTGTCGTTTTGCTAACTATGGTTTCTTTTTGTTGCATCCAAAATGCCGTAAGATCATAGTACAGCTTTTCATTTCTTGAATTTCCTCTCAGTCCAATTTCATAGTTGATCCCTTTTTCAGCTTCGAGGTCTTCATTAATACCGCCATCACTGGTTCTCACCTCTTCAGTAGTCGGAGGGGAAAAACCAGAGCTGATCGAACCATGGACAGATAGATCATTGGTCAATTTCCCAACGATTCCAATTCTCGGAATAAATTCAGGATTGAATGTTCGTTTTATTTGATAGGAAGTATCCAGAGCTACATCCTTCAACCTGTTGATGTCATAATTCAGATAATTCAAACTGGCTCCCAGATTTAAAATCCATTTATCCGACAAATTCATATCTGCCTGCAGAAAAATAAATGATTGCAGCGATTTTAATTCATCTTCATACCGCAAAGTATCCGCATAACCATCCACATTTCCATGATTACTTGCATGAAGATTACCATAATTTAGTTCTGCACCGGCAGTAAATAAGGTTGGCATATTTCCGAGGTTTGTTTTGAAACCAAATGACGTCCTTCCCCCAAAAGATTTTAATTTTTCCAGTTCATAATTCGTAATGAATGGATTCTCCTTTACACCATTGGTAAAATAAATGGAGGTTTTATTATTTATCTTATTATTCCATTCATAATCCTGTACCAACCCGGCCATGAAATTTTGATGATCTATGGACGTGTTTTTCGCGGCGGCGCCGGGCCGTGCCTGCCTGGGATTTTCATCATATTGCTCTTTGGTCAATCCACCGGGAAGCTGATAAAAGAGATTAGAATATAGAATTTGGGCAGTGAGCGTTCTCTTTTCGGAAGTGAAAAAAGCGCCGCTCATTTGAATGACCTCGCGATCAAAATTTGTGTGATCCCGGTACCCGTCCCCTTTTTGTTTGGCATAGCGGAGGGAAAATCTACTGCTCGAATTTCCGGTATTCAAATTTGCAGAAACCTTGTGATAGCCATAGGATCCTGCAGTATAAGAAATATTGGCAGAAAGCGGTTTTATCTGTACAACATCGCTTTGAATATTGAGTACTCCGCCTATGCCGGCGCCGAATATGCTCCCCGCCGGACCCTTGATAATCTCTACTTTTCCAATGTTATTCAGATCCAGGAGGTTCAGTGGTGTGTTTCCAGTGGGATCTGTATAAGGAATATCATTCCAATAAACTTTTACATTTCTAACCCCATAGGGCGCCCTCAATAAATTGCCTCTTATACTCACACGATAGCTGCTGGGGGATCGCTCTTCAAACCGAATCCCAGGCAGTGTATTCATCGACCTGACCAGGGATTCATCATTGAATCTATCCATGACCAATTTAGAATTGATTGCGTAGGAGCCCGCAATTTCAGAGAGCTTTCTATTGTTTTCATAGCCGATAACTGTCAGTGTGTTGAGCATCTGGTAATCCGGCTCGAGCCAAACAGTGTTAGGCCCGTCTTTTAATATATATTCTCTGGTAATATACCCTATAAATGAAATACTAAATTTAGCGCCAATGTCAGCGCCGGAGATATCTACTTTTCCATTGGGGGCTGAAACCGATAATTGGTCATTTATTAAGTTTCTGACATTGGCTCCAGCCAGCGGATTGTTAGTTTCAAGATCTTTAATAGTGAGTGTGCTTTGAGCACACACAAGATTTGTAAAAAATAGAATTGTCAATATGTAAAAAAATATCGTTTTCATTTCGTGGTCCATAAATATCCTGATTCTGCAAAGAAAACACATATTTTCGTTTTACAATATTTAAAAAAGACAAATTAACCTGAATAGAGGATTCAGAAATTAGTGTAACTTTGCGGCTTTAAATATTTTAATGAATAGAACTTAAGTATAGCAGTTTTACCCGATGAGAAAAAAATTATTACGAACCGGTGCTGATGAGTTGAGTTACGAGATCCGCGGGATTGTAAAAAAAGCCGAACAGTTAAAAATTCTTGGCCGGGAGATATTGTGGGAAAACATTGGCGATCCGGTACAAAAAGGCGCTAAACTCCCCTCCTGGATAAAAGACACAATTGGTGATTTGGTCCAGCAAGATGATACCTACGGGTATTGTCATTCGAAAGGAGTTTTGGAGACCAGGCAGTTTTTAGCCGCAAAAAACAATGCGCTGGGAGGCGTCCAGATCACTGAAGATGACATACTGTTTTTTAATGGCCTTGGAGATGCTATTGGTAAAATATATCAATACCTGGTCCCTCCAGCAAGAGTCATTGGACCATCTCCTGCATATTCTACACACTCATCTGCCGAAGCTGCTCACGCCAACGATCACCCGATTACATACCACCTGGACCCTCAAAATAACTGGTATCCGGATATGGATGACTTGTATTTAAAAGTAAAATACAATCCTAATATTGTCGGTATAATGATCATCAATCCCGACAACCCGACCGGGATGGTGTATCCAATAGAAATCCTGAAGCGTTTTGTGGAAATCGCCAAAGAATTTGATCTTTTTCTCATCAGTGACGAGATATATATCAATGTAACCTATAACGGTTCCAGGGCCTATTCTTTACCACAATACATTGATGAAGTTCCGGGTATGGCTTTAAAAGGATTGTCCAAGGAAGTACCCTGGCCCGGTTCCAGATGTGGATGGGCAAAATTTTATAATAAAGACAAAGATGAAGAATTTAATAAACTGTGCACGACACTAGAAAATGCCAAAATGATCGAGGTAAGCTCTACGAAACTACCACAGGTGGCCATTCCAAAAATTATGGGTGATCCGCGTTATCAGGATTATTTAAGGTATAATAACATAAAAATCGGTAAGAGAAGCCAGCTAATTTCAGATATATTGAAATCGTGCGAAGGAATATACTTCAACGCTACTTCCGGGGCATTTTATAATACCATTGTATTTAAGGAAGATGTAATTAATGAAAATCAAACCCTGAAAATTAACAATCCGGAGGTTCAAAAAGTGGTTGAGGATTGGGTCAGCCAGCCTAATGTACTGCCTGATAAGAGATTTGTCTATTATTTACTCGCAGCCAAAGGTATTTGTGTGGTGCCGATTTCATCTTTCTGCTCTGATTTGAGAGGATTCCGGGTCACACTTTTGGAAACTGATGAGGAACTGCTCAGAAGAACCTTTACAGGAATTAGCGAGGCGATAGAGGAGTATATTCATAGTTGATTGATAGCGGCAACTGTACAACACCAAATCGAATAATAATGATTGAAGACATTTACTTTTTAGACGAAGGACAAGTAAGAATAATAGCAGCATCTGTTGGTATAAGTAGACAACGTTGGACATATGTAAAAGAAGAAGAAATTAGTAATAATAAACAAAAAGAAAAAGAATTAATGAAAGAGAATCGGTTCGACCATCTACCGATTGTGCCAACTAATGGAATTATAACTGAGTACTTTAAAACATCAAAACCGAATGATTTCACCGAAATTAATCGAAATCCAATTAATTATGAAGATGTAATTCCTCTTGACACCAACATTAAAGATATTATTGACAAATTTGCTTCAAATAGTCGAACTTTTTACTTCCTGACATTTCATAAAAAAATCTCCGGTCTAATTACTTTGGGAAACCTTAATTGTAAACAGGTACAGATTTATATTTTCAGCCTAATTTGCGAGGTAGAGAGAGAACTTGCTGATTTTTTAAACATTTATCAAACAAATGAACAGATAAAAGATTGGATAAAGAGTAAAGCAAGCAAAGAAAAACCAAAAGACAAATATCAATCAATGCTTAAAAGCTACGAGGACTTATTAAAATCTGAATTAGAAAATCATTTGACAGAGCACTTTTTTTTAGTTGACTTTTTCAACATAATTACCGACCGAAAACTCTATGATAAATTGTCGTTTTCAAGAGCAAAATGGAAAGACCTTAGCAGTATAAATGAATTAAGAATTAGGATCGCTCATCCAACAAAAAGTTTATTAGATCAAAACAATGATATTGTTAAACTTAAAGAAAGACTCAATAAAATTGACGATTTGACATTTAGATTAACAACATTGAGAAAAAACAACAGCCGCTAGCATAATAGGATTTAAGGCTCAGTTGAGAAATAAAAACAGTCAGCGATTTATAGATATTCACTGCCTTTATTCCTTCTATCTGCCTCCCCCCGCTGGCGCGAGGTTGTAGCTCGTGCCTTTCTCCAACTAAAATCAAAACCATTGTTCACTTTGTTTAAAGGTCTGTTCAAATAATAAATTGCTATTTTGAAAAATAAGTGAGTCGCAGGCCTGTTTGCTGACAAAAGCAGGCTCATGCCAGCATGTAATACATTAGGATTCTAGATTATTTCATTCAAAAAATTATTTAATCGGTCTTTTTCATATTGGGTGTAAGTTCCAAAATCAATCATAAAATTGCAAATGTATTTGATAACCATCCGGTCGATGCCATTCCAATTGTATGAAGTAAAATTATCTATCAGAAATCGCTCATCCTCTTTTATATTTTTTTGAAATCCCAGAATTCCGGGAGATTGTACCTGAATTGCAAAACGTAAAAACCGTATTTCAACATTGTTTTTACCCAACTCGATGGCAAACGCCAACTGCTGATTAGCTTTATGGATATAGTAGAATTTTTTAATTGGGTTGGAGGCGATTTTTGCCAAATGAGCTTCGCAAACCGCCCTGTATGCAATAACTAAAGATGATGGGTTTTCCATTTTCTCCAATTTTGCAAGCAGCTCCGGTGCCATCATTGAATTTTGATTTAATGCAAACAATTCATTCCTCAAATTGTATATAATAGGATCTACTGCTTCAGATACCGAATAGAATAAAAATAGAAAGAGGATAGTTCCTGCTGATTTCAAATAATTGCAAAATTGAGATAAACAGTAATGGTAGCCTTTTTTCGCATCCTTATCTGTCGCCCTTTTGACACTTTTTATTGATGATTGCTAAAAACGTATTATTTATTTATCAGCACAGTGATTTATGTCGGGTTTTTGACAGATGCTTAGGCGCGTTTATTTCATCTTCGCACATGATAATTAATAAGATAAAAAAATTGCTGGCTTTGGCATTGATTATTTACGCTAACCAGGCAATTGGAATGGATAAGGAACAATTTTTTAT
>JAJRVW010000071.1 GCA_024277115.1 Calditrichota bacterium | reverse complement strand
ACGAAAGTGACGATAATGCTTTTGTGGCCGGCGTATCGATCCCGATACAATTATTTGACCGGAACCAGGGGGCCATTAAAGAAGCTGAAGTCCGTGTAAAACAAGGTGAATGGGAAAGAAAAGGCCGGCTAAATACTTTGAAGGCACGGGTAGAAAGTATCTATCCTGTTGCCGAAGCACTTGCCGCAGAAATTAGCGCATTAACCGAAAACAGCATTCCCTATGCGGAAGAAGCTTTCACCATTATAAACAGTGGCTATCAGCAAGGCAAGTTTCAACTTATTGATGTACTCGATGCACAGCGTACTTTGTTTGAAGCACGCCAAAGATTATTAGAATCGATAAAAGATTATAAGTTGACAATAAACGAAATTGAGCGGATTACCGGACAAAACTTAAATAAACTGTAATTAAACAAGTCCATCCAAAAAGATGTTTTGTCATGCTATGTTGAGAGAACTTGTGCAACGAAGCCAAAAAACATGGGATTCTTCGTTAAAAGAACAACTTAGAATGACAGGGTTTTTATTTTTTGGGAATGTATAAAAAAAAAGGAAATAGAAATGAAATTTAACCTGATTAAAGCAACAGTATTACTTTTGTTTATGATGCTCTATCTCAGCAGTTGCGGGGAAAGCCAAAAAATAAGTAAAGAGGAACACAAGGAAGAAGCTTCACATGAAGAAGAAGGCCATGGGGAAGTTGTAAAATTAAGTGACGCTGAACTTAAAGAATTTGATATGAAAATTTCTACTGCGGGCCCTGGGTTTTTAAAAACAGATGTCTCCCTACCAGGCGAAGTAATAATCCCACCGGACAATATTGCGCACATCCATCCGCGCTTTGCAGGGATCGTTAAAAAAGTGTACAAACATATCGGCGACAAAGTAAACAAAGGCGACGTACTTGCTGTACTGGAAAGCAACGAAAGCCTCGCCGAATACAAGATAAAGTCATTAATAGATGGCACGGTCATAGAAAAGCATTTTTCTTTGGGCGAAGTTGTTGAGGGAACGAACCACGGTTTTGTTGTGGCCGACCTAAGCCATGTCTGGATTATTTTAAACCTCTATCAGAAAGACCTGCCTTATGTAAAGATTGGTCAAAAAGTAAATATTTCTGCTGGCAAAAATATGCCCGAAACAGTTGCTAAGATTAACTATATATCGCCTGTAGTAGACGAAGAAACACGTACTGCAGCGGCACGTGTTGTAATAAACAACACCAAAGGACTGTGGAAGCCGGGGCTTTTTGTAACAGGTGATATTTCCACATCCGAAAAAAAGGTTGATGTACTTATCCCTAAAACAGCCCTGGAAATGTTAGAAGGCAAAGCGGTTGTTTTTATTAAGGATGAAGATGGATTTGAGCCCCGTGAAGTAATCATTGGGGAAACCAATCATGAAAGTGTAGAAAGATTGAAAGGCCTAAAAGCCGGTGATGTTTATGTCAGCAAGGGCGGGTTTACCCTTAAGTCCGAATTGCAAAAAGGTGAAATGGGCGAAGGGCACGGACATTAAAAAGTGCCTGTTCCGGGTTAAAAAACTTGTACTTGTTACAATTTAGCTCACTATTAAAAACTATGGTTCTGTCATTCTGATTCTGCCGTATTTCAGGCGGGAGAAGAATCCCATGTTTTTAGAGGCGTACCAAATTGGATTCTTCGCTTCACTGCGTTTCTCTCAGAATGACATAAAATTAAATATTTGGAGTACGAATTAAAAATGAAAAAAATAATTGAATTTTCAATACGCAACCGCCTGCTGATGCTGGCAATGGGTGTGTTGGTTATGGCCGCAGGTTGGTTTAGCTACAACCAATTACCCATCGATGCTTTCCCCGATGTTTCGCCATCGTTGGTGCAGGTGTTTACAGAAACCGATGGCCTTGCACCGGAAGAGATCGAGAAATATGTAACCTTCCCGGTAGAGGCTGCCATGAACGGCTTGCCCAACCTGGAAAAAATCCGTTCTATCTCAAATTTTGGGCTTAGTGTGGTAAATATATATTTTGAAGATGGCACGGATATTTACTTTGCCCGCCAGCTTGTAAATGAGCGCTTACAGGAAGCGCGCGAGCAAATTCCCGATGGATTTGGCGAACCATCCATGGGGCCTATTTCAACCGGGATGGGGCTCATCCTTTTTTATTATCTCGAAGATACGACCGGGCAATATTCGCTCACCCAGTTGCGCACAATCCAGGATTGGCTGATTAAATATCAGTTACAGACCGTACCGGGTGTTACGGAAGTGTTGGGCATTGGCGGCTGGGAAAAGCAATTTCAAGTGGTCATCAATCCCGATGCATTATTACGTTATAATGTCACCATCCAGGATATTATTGAAAAAATAGGTTCAAATAACCTGAACGTGGGCGCGCAGTTCATCGAAAAAAATTCCGAGGAATTTATCGTGCGTTCGGTGGGGCTGGTAACCGATATAAATGATATTGAAAATATTGTTATAAAAGCCGAAGACGGTACACCCGTATTTTTAAAACAAATCGCCGATATAGAAATTGGTGGCGCTGTTCGCCGGGGCGTGCAAACGCGCGATGGCATCGAAGAAGTTGTCTCGGGTATGGTCGTGAAATTATACGGTAGCAATTCGTCCACGGTAATCGGCAATGTGGAAGAAAAAATGCTTGAAATTAACAAAGCCCTCCCCGAAGGTATTCGTATCGTACCCTATTATCAGCAAAAGACACTGGTCGAGTCGGCCGTAAGCACCGTAACAGATGCGCTGCTCCAGGGGATTGTTTTGGTGGCCTTTATCCTTATTATTTTTATGGGATCGTTTCGTCCAAGCCTGGTGGTTGCGCTCTCAATCCCGTTTTCTATTATGTTCGCCATGGTCGGGATGCGTTATTTTGGTATCTCCGTCAACCTCATGTCGTTTGGAGGTTTGGCCATCGCCATTGGGATGATGGTGGATGGCACCATTGTGATGGTCGAAAATGTGGACCGGATGTTGCGCGGTTCCAAGCCGGGCGAGTCACGACTTCACGTAGTGGCCAGGGCATGTTTGGAAGTGGCGCGGCCCATTCTCTTTGCCATCACGATAATTATCGTTGTCTTTTTACCGCTGTTCACTTTGCAGGGCGTGGAAGGAAAAACATTCCGGCCTTTGGCAGAAACTGTCTCGCTGGCCATGTTGGGCTCATTGATTTTTGCCATCGCCCTGGCGCCGCTTTTTGCACACATGCTTATGCGCCGGCCAAAATCATCGGGCAAAGAAGAGGGGCAACCGAAAGAAGTTTTCCTTGTCCGCCTAATGATTCGTCTTTACGAGCCCATGTTAAAATTCTTTATAAAAAGGCGCTCATTTGCCATTTTGCTTGCAGCTGGATTATTGCTGATTGGCGGACTTATTTACCCGCGCTTGGGCTCTGAGTTTACACCAACTTTGCAGGAAGGCACAATTGTTTTACGCCTAACTATGGCGCCATCCATTTCCTTGACCGAAAGTACACGTCTCACACAAATCGTTGAACGGCGGGTTATGAACGTGCCGGAAGTTATCCACGTTGTGACGCGGATTGGCCGTGGCGAGGTGGGCGCGCATACCGATCCGATAAACTCGGCCGAAATGTATGTTTTACTTAAAGATAAATCAGAATGGCGTTCGGCCACAACCCAACCGGAACTGGAGGAAGTAATTAGCGAACATGTGGGCGAAATCCCTGGCGTGCTTTCTAATTTTACGCAGCCTATCCAGATGACGGTTGACGAGTTGCTGGAAGGAGTCCGCGCCGAGTTGGCCATAAAGCTTTTTGGGGACGATTTAGATGTTCTTAAAGAGCAGGCCGATCAAATTGTTGCGGCGATTAGTGAAGTACCCGGCGCGGCAGATGTACAGGCCGACCAGATTAGTGGTACACCGCAGCTTCTGATTAAAGTTGACCGGCAGGCCATTGCCCGTTATGGAATAAATGTGGAAGACGTGCAGGAAACAATCCGTGCGGCAATAGGTGGCGAAACAGCCGGGCAATTATTTGAAGGCGTGCGCCGCTTTGATATTCTTGTTCGCTTTGAAAAATCTTTTAGGGAAAATATCGAAGGCATCAGCCAGATTTTAATCGAATCGCCAACGGGGATAAAGCTGCCATTAAGCCGTTTGGCAGAAATAAGTGAGTTGGTTGGCCCGCGCCAGATTACCCGGGAAAACAGCCAACGCTTTATTGTAATCCAAAGTAATGTAAGCGGGCGGGACATTGGCTCTTTTGTTGCCGATGGCCAAAAGGCTATTGAAGAAAATGTCGATTTGCCTCCGGGATATTTTGTAACCTGGGGCGGCCAGTTCCGTTTGCAGCAAGAAGCCAATAAGCGTTTGGCCGTAGTAGTGCCAATCACATTGCTGATTATCTTTTTGTTATTATTTTCCAGCTTCAATTCCTTAAAAAATACAATGCTGATTTTATTAAATATTCCTTTGGCACTGGTAGGCGGGATTGTTGGTTTGTGGCTCACCGGACAGAACCTTTCCGTGCCGTCATCGGTCGGGTTTATTGCTTTGTTTGGTATTGCCCTGGAAAACGGCATGGTTCTAGTAACCTATCTAAACCAGCTTGTAAAGGATGGCTTAAAGATTGATGAGGCTTCCATGAAAGGCGCGTTATTAAGGTTACGGCCTGTGCTGATGACAGCTATTACAACCGGGCTTGGTTTAATTCCTTTGCTTTTGGCAACTGGAACGGGCAGCGACGTGCAACGCCCGTTGGCCACAGTCGTTGTGGGTGGCCTGGTCACATCAACTTTATTGACCCTTTTGGTGATCCCGGCGATTTATAAGTGGTTTGCCATTGATGTTGGCGATCAGGAATTATAAATATTGTTTAAACTTATCGGGCGTTTCTTAAACAAAACGCCCGTTAAAAAACAGGAGATAAAATTATGAATGAAATCAAAGCAATAATCCGGCCTTTTAAATTAGACGATGTTATCACAGAATTGCATAATATTGAGGGCCTGCCGGGGATCACAATCTCTGAGATAAAAGGGTTTGGTAAATCCAGGGCAAAAGATGCCGAAGATGCCATTTCCGAAGGTTTGCACTTATTCGTTAAACGGATAAAAATTGAAATGGTGGTACATGCCGATATGGTTGAAAAAGTGGTGAATACAATCCAAAGCGTTGCCCACACAGGCAATACAGGCGACGGAAAAATATTTGTGCTCGATGTAAAAGATACAATAAAAATCCGTACAAACGAGCATGGTAAAGAAGCCATTTAACTTTTTAGGAACCCGGATAATTTGCGGGTTCCTTTTTTTTTAAACGGTTGAAATGTAGAGGTGAATTATGAAAAAATATCATTTAAAAAATCTTGATTGTGCCTCCTGTGCCGCAAAAATAGAACGAGGCGTTTCGCAATTGGATGAAGTGAAGTTTGTTTCGGTAAACTTTGCCACATCTACAATGACCCTGGATAGTGCGGACGATGGCAAAGCCCTGGCCGAGTTAAAATCGATCGAACCGGATGTGCAAATTATTGCAGACAAACATTCTGCAGGCCCACAATCGGACTGGCTGGAGAACAAGCAGGAATTACTGCGGATTTTCCTGACAATTTTTTTATTAAGCGCCGGCCTCTATTTTGAAGATTTATTACATGGAACCCCGTTTCATATAGGAGAATATCTTGTTTACGGGATTGCGTACCTTATTAGCGGGTATAAAGTAATCTGGACGGCTGCAAAAAATATTGTTAAGGGCAGGGTTTTCGAAGAGCAATTTTTAATGGCCATTGCCACTTTGGGCGCTATCGCGATTGATGAAATGCCCGAAGCGGTGGCGGTGATGTTGTTTTATATAGTCGGTGAATTTTTTCAGGATTTTGCAGTCAACCGTTCCAGGAAATCGGTCCAGTCGTTGCTGGCCTTAAAACCGGAATTTGCTAACCTTAAACTAAACGGTGAGCTGAAACAAGTGGACCCGGAAACTGTATCTGTCGGTCAGGTTATCGTGGTCAAGGCCGGTGAAAAGATTCCGCTTGACGGTGAAATTATAGACGGCAACTCATTTGTCGATACCTCTGCCTTAACAGGTGAGTCGGTCCCAACCTCAGTGAAGCCCAATGACACAGTTCTTTCCGGGATGATAAATAAATCGGGCGTATTGACCATTAAAGTAACCAAGCCATATAAAGAATCGTCCATTGCCCGGATTTTAGAACTGGTGGAAAATGCAGCCAGTAAAAAGGCCGAGACCGAAAAGTTTATCACCACTTTTGCGCGTTATTATACGCCCTTTGTGGTTTTTGGCGCTTTGGCCCTGGCGCTGATACCGCCGTTAATAATTACCGGGGCCACTTTTGAAACCTGGATTTACCGTGCGCTTGTGGTGCTTGTCATTTCGTGTCCCTGCGCCCTGGTTATCAGTATTCCCCTCGGGTATTTTGGCGGCATTGGCGGCGCTGCAAAAAAGGGGGTTCTGGTAAAAGGCTCAAACTATCTTGATGCATTGACACAAGTAAAGACTGTTGTATTCGATAAAACGGGCACATTGACCAAAGGCGAGTTTAAAGTTTCAAAAATCGTCACAGAAAACAATTTTTCTGAATCACAAATTTTGCATTATGCCGCCTTGGTCGAGTCTCAATCCAATCATCCAATCGCGGTTGCTATTGTTGATAATTACAAGGAAAGTCTTGACATAGCGCAGGTGGAGAATGTGGAAGAAATTGCCGGGCACGGATTAATTGCCACAATTTCCGGCAAGCGGATAATTGCAGGAAACGATCGCCTTTTACATCGGGAAACGATCAAACACCCCATTTGTAAAATCGAAGGGACGGTCGTACATCTTGCGGTGGATAAAACTTACGCCGGGTATATCGTCATTTCGGATAGCTTGAAGGAAGACGCCCAAACGGCCATCGAGAAGTTGCAGGCAAAAAACATTAAAACAATAATGTTGACCGGGGACAACCAAAGTGCCGCCGAATCAATTGCAAAAAAATTAAAAATGCACCAATATTTTTACGAACTGCTGCCCGAGGGCAAGTTGGCGCATTTGGAGAGGATAATCTCTGAAACCAAGCCGGGCAAAGTGGCCTTTGTAGGTGATGGTATTAATGATGCGCCTGTACTGGCCCGCGCGGATATTGGCATTGCCATGGGCGCGCTGGGTTCGGATGCAGCTGTTGAGACAGCGGATGTTGTTTTGATGACGGACAATCCTTCCAAGGTGGTGACCGCCGTGGATGTGGCCCTAAAAACCCGTAAAATAGTCTGGCAAAATATTATTTTTGCCCTTGCGGTAAAAGCTTTGTTTATCATTTTGGGCGTGGTAGGCATAGCAAGCATGTGGGAGGCGGTTTTCGGTGATATGGGCGTTGCGCTGGCCGCCATTTTTAATGCAATGCGCGTTAAAAATTAAGTTTGTAGCAATCAGTACTTTGGGTGCTGTGCAGATTTGTTTTCTATAAATAAAGAGGATAAGTTACCCGAAAAAGGAGGTTCTCCTATGGATTTAAAAAAACATTGGGACCGCGCCTATGAAGGTAAAGACATTCAAAAACTCAGCTGGTTCGAACCGCTTCCCGAAAAATCGCTGGAACTGATTGCCAAGTGTAACCTGGCAAAGGATGATAAAATTATTGATGTTGGCAGCGGGACATCCACGTTAATGGATGCCCTTTTAGACGCGGGATACAAAAATATCACTGCGGTTGATATTAGCGCTGCCGCCCTGCAATCTTCCCAACAAAGGCTAGGCCCTGCGGCTAAAAATATCGAGTGGCTTGTAGATGATCTTACTCATCCCCGGCACTTAACCAAAATAAAAAATGTAGCGCTTTGGCACGACCGTGCTGTTCTCCACTTTTTGTTGCAAGAAAAAGATCGGCAAACTTACCGTAAAACCTTGCTGGATATTGTAAAACCCGGCGGCCATGTTATCATCGCAGCGTTTGCCATTGGCGGGGCAACTAAATGCAGCGGCCTCGATCTTTATAATTATGACCGGGAATCTTTAGTGGATTTTCTTGGGGCCGGGTTTAAGCTTCTGCATAGTTTTAACCACACTTACACCATGCCATCCGGGGACGAGCGTCCCTATATTTACACCCATTTTGTAAAACATAAAAATCAGCAGGCATAGGTTTTTTAACAAGGTATAGAATCTAAATGAGTTTGTTTAAACTGGAGAATGATAAAAATTTCAATTTGCCTAAAAGATGGGGCATCGTCCAACCAAAATTTCTACTTTCTTTAGTGGGGATATTAGTCGTTTTAGGGACGATAATTGGCTACATCGAAATCAGCCAGGGCCGGTCCAATGTTATGGAGCTTCTAAAAAAAGAGGCGAAAACCGTAACCGAGGCTTTGACAATCAGCGCAAAAAATGCAGTACAAGCTTACAGCGAGGTTGAAGCGTACATACAAAAACACCTGTTTCACACTGCAACGCTTTTAGACCATTTGGAATCTGAAAAAGTACTCACGCCGGAATCATTCAAAAAACTGATGCAAGAAAGTGGCTTAACAAAAGCATTTTATATCGATCGCTACATAAAAATCCAAAACTATGCCTTCCCCGATGCCAGCGAGCAGAATTTCCAGCCCGACATACTTCGCAGTTTCCTTCAGCCTTTGCTCGACACAGATAAAACACAAATCAGTTCTTATGTAAGGGACCAGGAAAACCATTTGCATTTTGTTGTTGCCGTAAAAAGTAAAACAGGCTTTATTTGGGTGCTTTCGTCACAGCCATCGGTGATGACAGACTTGCGAAAACGCATCGGTATTGGTGGGATTATTCAAAGTATCGGCGAAAACGAGGAGATTGTATACATCGTTTTGCAGGACAAACGTGGTATTATTTCAGCTACAAAAAACGTATCGTCCATTTCAAGCATCGATTCCGAGCCCTTTATCTCTGAGGCGTGGGCAGATGACAGCCTGTTAACACGCGTTACACTGTTTAATGATGAAGATGTTTTTGAGGTCGTAAAGCCTTTATGGGTTTCCGGGAACAAGCTCGGGCTTATCCGCACCGGCATGAGCATGAAGGCAGCAAATAAGGCGATGAACCGGACATTGCAAAGGGCCCTCGCCGTTCTGATCGGGTTTGTGGTAATTGGGGTAATATTGTTTAACCTCTTTATAAACAATCAAAACTATAATT
>JAJRVW010000070.1 GCA_024277115.1 Calditrichota bacterium | reverse complement strand
CTTTTGTGAACACGCCCTCAAGAACTTCGGCAACAACTTTCCTCTTGAAAACCTCACTATATCTCTTTGGCTTGTTTTTGCTCATTTTTTGTCCTGGTTTTAGTTGACTGGTTTAGTCAACCTATTTCAGGACTATACATACGCTAATCAGGAAACCCTCCCGTTCCAGTAAGCGGGAGAGCGAGCTTCTTAATTCATCATCACTTTCAAATAGGATGATTTTTTTTTGCCGGCCGTATTTTTTTAAAATCATATCAAGCAAGATATTTTATTTTGATATGGCATGTGGTACAATTTTAATGCCAAAATTCCTGTGATTTTACTTTTACAAATCAGGGCAAATAGATGAATAATATATTGATGTATCTTCTTATTTTATAACCATTTCAAAGATAAAGACATCAATATCTTTATTTAGTAACAGGCAGGAGAGATTGCCTTGATTCTCATATCTGGGAATCCAGCTGTAATGATGTGTTATTAATAAGAATCTGTGTTTTACAAGCGGGTTACTTTTTTAACTGAAACATTCCGCTTGTTTGTATTAAAACTCGTAGTATTTTAGGCAAGATTTTGTATTAAAGAGATTTTTGTATTATTTTAAACGCTTCAATTTTTTACAAATTATTTAAAAAAAAATGTCTGGTAAATCTTTTGTTTTTTTAAAGAGCGGGCTAATCCTAATAGATTCTTATGTATGAAACGTTGGTAGAAAAAGACACTTTATGTTACCATTGTGGCGATCCATGCCGCGAAACAAAGATCCGCTTTGAGGAAAAACATTTTTGTTGCAATGGGTGTAAGGCTGTCTATTCATTATTATCTGAAAACAACTTATGTACCTATTACAATCTCGAGGAGAATCCGGGCAATAATGCGGCCACACCGTTTTTTAAGGACAAGTTTTCATTTCTGGATGATAAATCCGTTTCGGCACAACTTATGGAGTTTTCCGATGGTGATGTTTCTAAAGTGACGTTCTTTGTTCCATCTATTCATTGCAGTTCATGTATCTGGCTTCTCGAGAAATTATACAAGCTTAACCCTGCCATAAAATCTTCCCGGACAAATTTTGTAAAAAAGGAAGTATCCATCACATTTCACAATAAAGAAATTTCCCTGAAACAGCTCGTTGAATTATTAACTTCCATAGGCTACGAACCCCAAATAAACCTGATCGATTTAGAGCAAAAGAAACAGAAAAAAACAAATAACAAATTATATATAAAAATTGGGATTGCTGGTTTTGCATTTGGCAATTCGATGATGTTTAGCTTCCCCG
This sequence comes from Calditrichota bacterium, assembly GCA_024277115.1. Taxonomy (GTDB): domain Bacteria; phylum Calditrichota; class Calditrichia; order Calditrichales; family J004; genus JABFGF01. The sequence continues at coordinate 17,149 of JAJRVW010000070.1, read as the reverse complement.
ACTATCTGGATGCATGGCAGGCATTGACACCTGATTTTAAAATGGTATTCTCGGTACTAAATATTTTATTGGCGATCCCTGTTCTTTTTTATAGTGCGTCAGATTATTTTATTTCCTCTTTTAAAGGGTTGCGAAAAAAAATATTAAATATTGATGTTCCTATTTCTATTGGTATCCTGGCCTTGGTTAGCCGCAGCCTTTACGAAATTTTATCAGGGACCGGACTTGGTTACTTTGATTCGTTTACGGGGTTGGTGTTTTTTCTTTTATTAGGCCGGTTGTTCCAGGAAAAAACCTATGCCACGCTTTCTTTTGAGCGTGATTATAAATCTTATTTTCCGGTTTCTGTAACATTGGTTGAAGCAGGTTCATACAAAATAATCCCGGTATCAAAATTAAATATCGGTGATACAATCCTTGTGCGCAATCAAGAACTTATCCCGGCAGATGCTGTGCTCGTATCGCCCAAGGGCTCTATCGATTATAGTTTTGTTACCGGCGAGTCGGAACTGGTCGAAAAGCGGCAAAATGAAATTCTTTATGCAGGGGGCAGGTTAAGCGGCCCGACCATTGAAATTAAAATTGTAAAAAAAGTCTCCCAAAGCTATCTGACCAAGCTTTGGAACAACGATGTTTTTAAAGAAGAAGGCCACGCGGAGCTATCCTCGCTTTCTGATAAAATTGCACAAAATTTTACTTTTATAATTCTTGGTATTGCGGTGATAGCAGGTGGATATTGGTTGACGGTTGATTGGAAAATGGCCATTAATGTGGTTTCTGCTATTTTAATAATTGCCTGTCCATGTGCATTGGCCCTTTCTATTCCTTTTTCATTTGGAAATGCACTGCGTGTTTTTGGTAATAATAAATTCTATTTAAAAAATATACGTACCATCGAACTGATCAAATCTATAACACATATTATTTTTGATAAAACAGGTACGCTTACATGGCAACAAAAACCGGTAATTTCTTTTTCTGAAAAATTGAATAAAAATGATGAGGAGTTAGTTAAGTCATTAACAAATAACTCTGTACACCCCATTAGCCGATATATTTTTAACTTTGTTAAGGGGCACGAAATATTGCCATCGGAAGATTTTGTGGAAATAAGTGGTAAAGGTATGCTGGCGCGCGTAAATAATCATGATGTTCGTTTGGGCAGCGCCGCGTGGATTGGGGTGGAGAATGAGCAGCCACAAACTACAGAGGGCTCGGTGGCCCATTTATTGATCGACGGTATTTATAAAGGTGCATTTATAATAAAAAATAATTACAGGCCAGGATTGGAAAATGTCTTACAAAAACTTTCTGGTGATTTTAAGATTGATTTGATCTCCGGCGATAATGCGCGCGCGAAAGACTTTTTGAGCAAGCTGTTTAAAAAGTTGAAAATTGTTGGGGAATTAAAATTTGACCAATCACCATTTGATAAACAAGAATTTATTGGGCATCTTCAGAAATCGGGTGAAAAAACTTTAATGATTGGTGATGGTTTAAACGATGCGGGTGCACTAAAGCAAAGTGATTTAGGTTTCTCGGTTTCGGAAGATATTAATGCGTTTTCTCCGGCATGTGATGCCATTTTATACGCAAATCAATTTGAGAAATTGCCGCTGTTTATCAAATATGCCAAGTCAAGCTATAATACGGTCCGGATCAGTTTTATCTTATCTTTTCTGTATAATTCGATCGGGATTTATTTTGCTGTTATTGGGGCTTTATCGCCTTTAATCGCAGCAATCCTGATGCCTTTAAGCTCAATTTCGGTGGTAATTTTTGCAACCCTTTCTACACGGATTAATGCCAAAAGGCTGGGACTGTGATTCTTTATTTATGGGTGGTGGTTTGGTGACGGAAAACATCTCATATATTCTGAGATGCTTTTAATTCCAGTTACTTGTAGTCATTTATTCAATCCCACAACCCATAAAGTATGGTGTTGATTTAACGACTGGATTTATCCAGGTGAAACATACGAGAAAAAATGTCTTTGATCTGTTTTAATGGATTGGGGACCTGTTTCATGGATTTAATATTTTTACCTGACTAAAGGATTATTTCTTATGGAAGTTCTTTTTATACTTATCGGAGTAAGTTTTACAGTGGCTGTCGGCTTTCTGGTTGCTTTTTTAATCTCAGTAAAAAAAGGGCAATTTGATGATCAGGAAACACCGGCTATCCGAATGCTTTTTGATGATGATGTAAAAAACTAATTGTTTTAACAAAAAAAAGGAGGTCTTCTCTATGGCTGTAGAGACATTTTATTATGATAATAAGATTGTGCGAAACTTCGGTTTTGCGACAATCGCGTGGGGGATCGTGGGCATGTTGGTTGGTGTTATTATTGCAATCCAACTCTATGTACCATGGCTTAGTTTTAATCTTCCATGGACCACATTTGGCCGTTTACGCCCTTTGCATACTAATGCGGTAGTTTTTGCCTTTGCCGGTAATGCGATATTTACAGGAGCCTATTATTCACTAATGCGTCTCACAAAAGCGCGCATGTTTAGTGATACTCTTAGTAAAATTCACTTTTGGGGTTGGCAGCTAATTATTGTTCTCGCCGCACTTTCATTTGTGTTTGGTATAACAACAAGTAAAGAATACGCAGAACTGGAATGGCCGATTGATATCCTTATTACTATTATTTGGGTTGTTTTTGCCATCAATATGTTTGGCACAATTGCCAAGCGGCGCGAACGTCATTTATATGTGGCCATTTGGTTTTATATCTCTACGGTGATTACTGTGGCTGTTCTACATATTGTAAATTCCATGGAATTACCTGTACATTTATTAAAAAGTTATTCCGTTTATGCAGGCGTTCAGGATGCGCTTACACAGTGGTGGTATGGTCATAACGCAGTGGCATTTTTCCTGACCACACCGTTTTTAGGGTTGATGTATTACTTCCTGCCCAAGGCTGCGAACCGACCTGTTTTTTCTTATAAACTATCCATTGTTCATTTTTGGTCTTTGATTTTTATATATATTTGGGCCGGGCCTCACCATTTAATCTATACCGCGCTTCCCGATTGGGCGCAAACCCTTGGTACCGTTTTCTCAATTGCTTTAATTGCACCATCCTGGGGCGGTATGTTGAACGGCCTGCTTACCTTGCGTGGCGCCTGGGACCGCGTGCGTGAAGACCCGATCCTTAAATTTATGGTGGTTGGTGTTACCGCTTATGGTATGTCCACATTTGAAGGCCCGATGCTTTCAATAAAAAGTATCAATGCAATTACGCACTATACCGATTGGACCATTGCCCACGTCCATGTTGGGGCCTTAGGTTGGAACGGTTTTATAACTTTTGGGATGCTTTACTGGTTATGGCCACGCATCTTTCAAACAAAACTACATTCTGTAAAGCAGGCAAACTTACATTTCTGGATAGGTACTTTGGGGATTATTTTTTATGCATTGCCAATGTACTGGGCAGGATTGACCCAAAGCCTGATGTGGAAAGAATTTACCGCCGATGGTTTCTTGCAATATCCAAATTTCCTGGAAACCGTTCAGCAGATTGTGCCGATGTACATTGTACGTTCAATTGGCGGCACCATGTTCTTAGCAGGTACGTGTATCGGTGCCTGGAACATGTTTAAAACAGCTGCTGCCGGTACTTTACTGGCCAATGAAAAGGCCGAAGCACCTGCGCTTGAAAAAGATTTTAAAGAACCGCAAGGTGCACATTGGCATCAATGGCTCGAAGGAAAAGCCGTTCATTTTACCGTATGGGCAACTGTGGCCATACTGATTGGCGGCGCGGTAGAAATGATCCCGATGTACACAGTAAAATCAAACGTACCGACTATTGCCAGTGTTAAACCTTACACACCTTTAGAGCTTGAGGGCAGGGATATTTACATCCGGGAAGGTTGTAATAATTGCCACTCACAGATGATCCGTCCCTTCCGTTCTGAGACCGAGCGTTATGGCGAATACTCCAAAGCGGGCGAGTTTGTTTATGATCATCCGTTCCTGTGGGGGTCAAAACGTACAGGGCCGGATCTGCACCGTATTGGTGGAAAATATCCTGATGCCTGGCACTATAACCACATGGACGATCCAAGGCTGATGTCGCCTGGGTCATTAATGCCACGTTATTCATGGTTGCTTGAGGATGACCTGGATACCCAGTATACCGCAACTAAGATTGAAGTAATGCAAACACTTGGCGTACCTTATGCGGAAGGGTATGCAGGACAGGCATTAAACGATCTTAAAACACAAGCAGAACAAATAGCCGCCAACCTAAGAACACAAGGTGTGGCAAATGCAGATGCAAGTAAAGAAATAATTGCATTAATAGCTTATCTACAGCGCCTGGGTACGGATATTAAAGGCAATGCTGTTTCACAAGCTGTGCATAAATAAAAAGAGGTTTACTGTGATTAGAAATGTACTCGAGTCAATTTCGGGGATTGAAATTTATCCAATTATATCGTTACTGATCTTTATTAGTTTTTTTATTTTTATTATAACCTGGGTTGTGAAACTGGATAAAAAGACTGTTTCGAAATTGGAGAATATGCCCCTGGATGATGATGATCAATCTCAAATTAGCGGGAGAAAATAAATATGAATAATGAAGAAAAACTACTTGACCACAATTATGACGGGATTCAGGAGTTGGACAACAGTTTGCCGCCCTGATGGTTAAATTTATTTTATATAACAATTGTTTGGGGCGTGATTTATGTTTTTTATTACCACGTTTTTGAAATGGGCCCATTACAAATTGGTGAGTATAACCAGGAAATGGGTTATGTTGCCGAAGAAGGGCCTGCCGGGCAAATAGGTTATCACTCGCCTTATGCAGATAGGGGCGGTAACGCACCGCAAAACCAGGCACCGGCAAGTGCCGATGCGGGCGTGGCCAAAACAGAAGAACAAGCTCCCCCGGTAGAAGCAGCGCCGGCCGTAAATTATGAGCTGATTACTGATGCCGGCCGCCTGGAAAATGGAGCAAAGGTTTTTGCAGCAAATTGCTTGGCCTGCCATGGCGCAAAAGGTGAAGGCGGCATTGGCCCCAATTTTACGGATAATTATTGGATACATGGCGACGGTTCTTTTAATCCAATTGTAAAAGTAATTCAGGACGGTGTGCCTATTAAAGGAATGATCGCCTGGAAACCAGTGTTAAAAGAAAGTGATTTGCTTGATGTGGCAAGCTATGTGTATGGATTGCGCGGAACGAACCCGCCAAACCAAAAAGAACCACAAGGTATAGAGTACGGAGAGTAGTTGTGAATGTAGATCCAAAAGCAAAAGAAAAACATGAGTTAGCGAATGAGTCCTTTAGGGACTCTATCGCGACGGTAGGAAAAAAAGGCGAACGTGTTTGGGTGTATCCTAAGAAACCAAAGGGAAGTTTTTATAACGCCCGGACATGGGTAAGTCTTCTATTGCTGGCGATCTTTTTTGGCGGCCCGTTTTTAAAAATAGGCGGGCAGCCTTTATTACTGCTTAACTTTTTTGAACGGAAGTTTATTATCTTTGGTCTTGCTTTTTGGCCGCAGGATTTTCACCTTTTCTTGTTGGCGATGATAACTTTTGTTGTTTTTATTGTTTTATTCACTGCTGTCTTTGGCCGTGTTTGGTGTGGTTGGGCCTGCCCACAAACTATTTTTATGGAGATGGTTTACCGTAAGATCGAATACTGGATCGAGGGGGATGCACGCCAGCAAAAAAAACTGAATGCGATGCCATTAAATGGCGAGAAATTTTTTAAGAAGGCCCTAAAGCATATAATTTTTATTGTGATTGCCATTATGATTGGCAATATGTTTATGGCTTATATCGTGGGCATCGGTGAAACGCTGAAAATTATCACAGCTTCGCCTGCCACGCACATGACTGGCTTTATTTCTGTCATGGTTTTTAGCGGGATTTTCTATTTTGTATTTTCCCGTTTTCGCGAACAGGCCTGTGTTATTGTATGTCCTTATGGGCGTTTTCAATCGGTTCTGTTGGATAAAACATCCATTGTGATTTCCTACGATTTTTTACGTGGCGAGAACCGTGGGAAATTATCCAGAAAAAAAGAACCCGGGCCGGAACAAGGCGATTGTGTTGATTGTTACCAGTGCGTGGACGTGTGTCCCACCGGGATCGATATCCGTAATGGGACGCAGCTTGAGTGCGTTAATTGTACTGCATGTATAGATGCCTGCGATACTGTAATGGATAAAATTAACAAGCCGCGCGGTTTGATTAAATATGCCTCGCATGATGCTATAAAAACAGGTAACCATAAGATTATTACACCGCGTGCCATTGGCTATACTATCTTACTTTTCGGTTTGATTGTTTTATTAACGATTTTGTTGCTCTTGCGTTCGCCGATTGAGGTAACAATTTTACGCTCGCCGGGCACCATGTACAGTATTCTTGCAGATGGACATATCAACAACCTTTATTCCGTAAAAATAATCAACAAAACTTTTAATGAGATGCCCTTGGAGTTTCGCTTAAAAGATATTGACGGGAAATTGACACTGGTCGGGTCGAATATGGTTATTAAAGCTGACGGCATTGGGCAAACGGCTTTAATTGTAGAGTTTGCCCCCGAGGTGGTAAAACCCGGAAAAAATAGTTTTACAATCGAAGTGCTGCATAATGGCGAAGTGATTGAAACCATAGATACGGGCTTTGTGGCCCCGGAGGTTAACAATGAAAAAAGGTAAATCCTGGCCTGTTTTTATTGGTGTCTTTTATGGATTGTTTGTTCTGTCCCTGATTGGTTTTATGTTCTTCTCATTTAATAATGAAGTCCAAATGGTTACGAATAATTATTATGAAAAAACACTAAAATATGAAGAACAAATAACCCGTATCCGAAATACAAATGCACTGGCGACCAAGCCTGTTTTTACACCCAGCAAAGCCACGAACGAACTTTTTTTGGTAATGCCTAAAGTATTTAACCCGGAAACAGTTAAAGGAATGATTACCCTGTTCAGGCCTTCGGACTCCAGTTTGGACCAGGTAATCGATTTAAAACTGAATGAAAATAATATTCAGGTGATTCCACTATCCGGGCTTATTAATGGTAAATGGGATATCCAACTTCTCTGGACGGATAGTAAGACAGATTATTATTTTAAACAAGTTTTGATTTTGTAAGAAAAAAATATCCTTATTCGGGAATTACCCCGGATTCTATATTTTATAGACACTTTGGGCGCAGGGGTTTTGACACAAGTTCAAAATGATGCGCTGAGATAACATATTTTGAGAGAAAAGAAATGTTGACCGCCCTCATTTTAGGAACCGTTGGCAGCCTGCATTGTGTAGGTATGTGTGGCCCAATTGTCCTTGCCCTCCCGCAAACGGGAAACCCCTCCAAATTACATTTTTTAACGGGACGCCTTGTTTATAATAGTGGCCGGATTCTAACCTATTTTTTTCTTGGATTAATTTTTGGGGGCATTGGACAGGTCATCTCGCTTGCAGGGTTTCAATCAACGCTTTCCATCATTTTGGGCGTACTCATTTTAGCGTCACTTTTTTTACCCATTAGTAAAACACTTGATGTAATTAATACAAGCCCGCATTGGCGTAACACCCTCGGCAAATTATTTAAAAAAAAGTCATTCCCGGCATTGGCGGGCATTGGTATGTTAAACGGACTATTGCCTTGCGGATTGGTTTATACGGCTTTAGCAGGCGCAGTGGCTGCCGGCGATAGTTTATATGGCGCTGCATTTATGCTGGTCTTCGGATTAGGAACAATTCCTGCGTTGCTCGTTGTCGCCATAATTGGACGGGTTACCAAAGTAAATTGGCAGGGCCTGATAAAAAAAGCATTACCGGCCACCATGTTTGTTTTGGGCACACTGCTCATCTTGCGTGGCCTATCCCTCGGCATTCCATACATCAGCCCCGATTTACGCAATGCCGGCACTAATCAGGAATTGTTTATACCCAATTGCCATTAATTATTTGTACCAAATCGGCTGAGTTGACCTTCATAAATAAATATTATAAAAGTAATAAAATTGTTTTTCTATAAGGACAGGTTATCTGCTTGACTTTAAAAAGAGAATCATTTAACGTTTGGTACATTAAAGGCTTAAGTAAACATACCCGCCTATTTGGAGGATATAATAATGAGAAGGCTAATCCTTATACTCTTTTTAATTGCGTTGTTTTCAGAACACACATATTCTATCGGTCTCAATATTAATTACCGGTTTTCAAAAAGCAAGTTAACATCAAGCCCAACAGTACACTCCAACTTTCGATTACACTTTTACCAGGAAAAAATCCCGGTAGGAGGTTCCGGATATAAGCAAATAATAAATGGATATTTATATGGTTTCTTATTTGCTGGGGCAGGGGCATTGCTCTCGACGCCATTTGTAGGTGATAATTTTGAAAATATTGCCATTCCATTTCAGGTAGGATTGGTTGGTTTTGTATTTGGTAGTGCTTTTGGGGTCTATAATAGTGGAACAGATTCATTTACAGATGCGAGTTTTTCGGCCACACTCTTAGGCTCGCTAATTGGCACGGCGTTGTTCATAGTCCCTGCGCCTTTTGGCGCATTGCTTGGATTTAATTATACAAAAAAGGATAGGCAAAAATATTCATCGATAAGTAGGATGGAAAAAAATAGTTTTATTAAAATAGCACAATTTTCATTTCCACTTTAACTGTCTAAAAACTGCAATACTATGTTCACTTTCACTTCTCCAGCCCAAGCTCACTAATTTTGCGATACAATGAAGATACCCCAAGGTCCAGCAATCTGGCCGCTTCTTTTTTATCGCCATTGGTAAGGGTAAGGATTGTACCTATATGTTTTTTCTCAAAATGCGCTACGGCTTCCTTTAAACTTGTCGGGCTGTTATTTTCCTGTGCTAAAAACATGGGTGGCAGGTGTTTGCTCAGGATCAGCTCGTCATCGCAGAAAATCATTGCCCGTTCGATAACATTTTCCAGCTCGCGTACATTGCCGGGCCAGGAATGTGCCTGCAAAGCATGCAGCGCTTCTACAGAAACCCCTTGTACATTTTTATTTAGCCCTTTATTCATTCGTTCAATAAAATAAGTCGTTAAAAGCTGGATATCTTCTGCACGCTGTCTTAGAGGCGGGATATTTACTTCGATCACATTCAGGCGAAAAAAGAGGTCTTCACGAAACCGGTTTTCGGCAACTTCTTTTTGCAGGTCGCGATTAGAAGCGGCAATAATCCTTGCAGCAATGGGGTAAGTTTTTGTCGATCCGACGGGCAAAACCTCGTGTTCTTCCAGGGCCCTTAAAAGTTTTACCTGCAAGTTTAGTGGAATTGTGCTGATTTCGTCGAGAAACAGCGTACCGTTTTTTGCCGAAATAAACAGCCCTTCCTTATCACGGATCGCGCCGGTAAAGGAGCCTTTAAGGTGACCAAAAAGTTCACTCTCCATCAGGTGTTCCGAAATGGCCCCGCAGTTAACGGCCACAAATGGTTTGTCCATTCTGTCACTGTTGTTATGGATCATCCGCGCAATAACCTCTTTTCCTGTCCCACTTTCCCCGGAAATTAAAATATTAGATGGCGTGTTGGCAATGCGCCGCACAAGGGATTTTATCTCCCGGGCATGGCTGCTGCTGCCAATAAAATTATGTTTTTGATGTTCAATTTCTGCCAGTTGTTGTTTTAGGAAACTGTTTTCCCTGGCCAGTGAAAATTTTTCCAGGGCCTTTTCTACAATCCGCAGCATATCTGCCCGTTTAAATGGTTTGCTTATAAAATCATATGCGCCGGCTTTAATCGCCTCTACCGCCCGTTCAATTGTTCCGTGGCCTGTCACCATTATAAACTCAATGAGTGGAAATTGTTCTTTGGTAGATTTTAGCAATTCCATGCCATCGATCACCGGCATACTTAAATCACTTATGATCAGCGCTACGGGAGAATCGGCAATAATTTTTTGTGCCTCTTTCCCACTTTCCGCTTACAAAATACTGTAGCCGGATCGTTCAAGAACTTTTGTAATAGATTGCCGGATGCTAGCTTCGTTGTCGACAACAAGGATATTTTGAATGGAGTTAATCAATGTGACCTTCGTGGTTAATGTTGTTTTTTGGCAGGGTGATCAAGAAATTTGCACCAACTCTTTTTTCGTTCAAATATTGCAATGTCCCGCCGTGCTCTTCGATAATTTGTTTGCTGATAGAAAGGCCTAAGCCGGTGCCAAGATTTTTGGTCGTATAAAACGGTTTAAAAATATTTTCGATGTATTCTTCTTTAATCCCGTTCCCGGTATCGCTTAACAGGATTTCCACCTGTGTGTCGTTTTCAGAAATATTTATAGATATGTTGCCGCCATCGGTTAGGGCCTCAATACTGTTGCGTATCAGGTTTAACATGACACGGTGAATTTGATCTTTATCCATATTTAAAAGAACGGGTGTTTTTGGCAACTTACAAGAAAGGTTAATTTTATTTGTTTTAAGTTCTGATTCTATAAACAAGGTAAGCTTCTCAATTAATTTTCCAATATTATATTCGCTGTTTTGTAAGCGTGGCAAACGGGAGAATTGAAGGTATTCATTTGTCAAATTTGCCAGTCTGTCAACTTCCGTCATAATTGAATTCAATAATAATTTAGCTTCCTTTTTGTCGAGTCTTTCAGATATCAGCTCGTCTTCAAGTAGTTCGGCATTTAGGCTTATCGAGGCGAGCGGGTTGCGAATTTCGTGTGCAATTTTAGAGGCCATTTGCCCGATAGTGGCCAGGCGGTCCGTTTGCGCCAGGTGGTCCTGAATTTTTATCTGTTCGGTCATGTCAATATCGATGCCCATATACCCAATCTTTTCCCCGTCTTTAACAATTTGGGTTATGGTAAGTAAAACCGTGATAAGGCGGCCATTTCTACTTTTGTTTGTAATCTCTCCCTGCCAGCGGCCATCTTTTCTTATTGCCTGCCACATGCTTTCCAGGAAAGCATCATCCGTTTTAGAAGAACGGATGATGCTTGTATTTTTTCCAACGATTTCACTTTTTTCCCAACCATATAAATCGATGAAAGCCTGGTTTACATCAGTTATATTTCCATCAAGGTCGGTCAGGATAATTGCATCGGGAGAGTATTGAAATGCACTTTTAAAAAGTGCGCATTTTTCTATGGGTTTATTCATTTGCAGGGGGTTGTGTTTAAAAGCCTGAAATTAATAAAAAGCGTGATCTTTTCAAACGGAATATAAAAGATTTAGCTTCAATGGTGAAGGTATTTTTTGAAGCGAAAAATAATTGGCTGGCACAATATGAAATCAATTTGTGTAGATACAGCCCTGTTTGTGATAAAATTTATTTTGAACCCCAGGTTACAAGCATCTCCTTAAGGGTGTTTCTATCAATAGGTTTACTTAGGTAGTCGTCCATTCCGGAGTCGATGCATTTTTCCCTGTCACCGGTCATGGCAAAAGCAGTCATTGCTATAATATGTGTTTTTGTTTGTCGTTCCAGCTCTAGTTCTCTTATCGCTTTCGTTGCTTCAAAGCCATCCATCACAGGCATTTGACAATCCATTAAAACGATGTCGTAAAATTTTTCATTTAATACATCAACGGCTTCCTTGCCGTTTTCGGCACAGTCGGCATTGTAGCCAATCTTTTCCAGCATTTTTAAAGCTACTTTTTGGTTAATTTTGTTATCCTCAACCAGAAGGATTTGTAGGTTTTTATTTGTACTATCCGATATACTCATTGAACCATTGATTTTTTCAGGTTCAACCCGCTGGTGGCCTTTAAAAATCAAATTAAAATAATTAAGAAGTGATTTATGTTTTAGCGGTTTTGTTAAAAATATCTCCAAAGCATCTTGTGTTTTAGCGCCCTTTTTCTTTTCTCCAAGTTCCGACAAACGAATTAAATGTGTATTTTTATGTTTTAGGTTTGCTCTAAGATAGGTGGTAAATTCGTCCACATTAAAATGCGTGCAACAATTGTTCAGAAAAATAAAGTCATACTGCTTGTTCTTTAAATGCGGGTAGGTTTCTTTAAAATTAATTTCTGAAACTTTAGTACCCCAACTGGAAAGCTGCTTTTTTAAAAATTGACTTGTTTCATCTGGCCTGGAGAGAAGTAATATGTTTTTCTGTTTTAGGTCAACTGTATAATTCTCGGATTGTTTGGCTTGGGACTTTTTAACAACAATGGTAAACCAAAATGTTGACCCCTGTCCTTCTTCGCTGATAATCCCTATATCACCTTTCATTAGTCCTGCCAATTTTTTTGAAATGGCCAGGCCTAAGCCCGTTCCCCCAAATTTACGTGTTGTACTGGAGTCGACCTGTGAAAATTCTTTAAAAAGTTTCCCTTGTGCCTCCTTGGATATCCCGATTCCTGTATCTTTCACATTAAAACGGATCGTTGTGGAATCTGCTGTATCCTTTTCCAGTATACCGCGGATGGAGACAGAGCCTTTACTGGTAAATTTGATGGCATTTCCAGCAAGGTTTATTAAAATTTGGCGTAAACGTCCGGGGTCGCCTTTAAACATACTGCATATTTCCGGATCCAAAAAACAACTAAACAATAATCTTTTCTCTTGTGCTTTAAAACCAATAATATCGTTTACGCTGTCCAAAACATCCCTCAGATTAAACTCAATTTCCTCAAGCTCAATTTTGCCGGCCTCAATTTTTGAAAAGTCAAGGATGTCATTTATCAATGTCAATAAATAATCGCCAGAGTATTTGACAGATTCTGCATAATCTTTTTGCTCCTGATCCAAATTTGTTTGTAACAATAAGTCGGTCATACCTAAAATACCGTTCATCGGTGTGCGGATCTCATGGCTCATTGATGCCAGAAATTGGCTTTTGGCAACGGTGGCCATTTCGGCTTTATTGCGCATTTGCTCTGCTTCGGTCACGGCTACCTGTAACTCGTTTCGGGCCATTTGTGCATTTATAAGCGCCTCTGTCAGGTTTTCTTCCGCATAGCGGCGCGAGATGCCAATGCTTAAAACATCCGCGAGTTGAGATAAAAAGTATTCTTCTTTTTCGGCGCGATCGTGGTTGTGTGGCAGATAAAAAACGATTACGCCCACAACCTCCTCTTCCATAATAATCGGAACATTATAGTGGCCATGTTCCTCAATACCCTTATAGCGGATTGTATGTTCGTGGTTAACGCAAGATGCAAACTGGATCACTTTGTTTTGTGCAGCAAGGCCACAGAGGCAATTCCCAATATCAACTTTGTTACAAGACTTAATTGTTGCTTCGCCGAGTTGGTAATCAGCGACCATTTCAAGAACATCTTCTTCAAAATTAACCAAAAAGATGGCGCCCCTTTGGGTAAGCTTTAGCCAGGGCACACCCAATAGAATAGTTTCAAGCGATTTTTGCAAATAGTCTTTCATACTGGTTGTTTCCAGCGAAAAGCGCAGCAGGGTACCTAATACCTCTTCTTCGGCAGATTTATGCTCAAGATATTTTTCATGATTCTTGATATCCGAAATATCCGCAAAGCTTGCAATATAATGTGTTGTTCTCTCCTGGAAATCCTTAACGGCATGGATGCTGGCAAGTTGCGGATAGATCGTCCCGTCTTTCTTTTTATTCCAAATTTCACCATCCCAGCGCCCGTTTTCTTTCAGGCATTTCCAAAACTCTTTATAAAATGCCGTATCATGTTTGCCCGATTTTAGAATTGCCGGAGTTTTTCCGTATACATCTTCCTCTTTATAGCCTGTAATTTTGGAGAAGGCAGCGTTTACTTTAATAATTTTTCCGGTGAAGTCTGTGATTAAGATAGCCTCATTGGTTTGAAATGCCGATGCCGCGAGGCGCAGCTGCTCTTCGTAAGATTTTTGCTTGGTGATATCACGTAAGTTTACAAAATAGATATTATCCTGATCTTGCGAAACTTGCTTTACAATAACTTCCACAGGAAAATTGCTGGAGTCTTTTTTGTTGCAGGAAAGTTCATGTTTTTTTAAAATTTGTTGAAATTCAAACCCGGGGAGAAGCTGATTGATTGGCTTGGCGAGCAGGTCACTTTTTTCAAAACCACTTAGTTCGAGAACGACTTTATTGACAAATTCGATTGTGCCTGTTTCGTCAATAACGGCCAATCCTTCGTTGATTGAATCAAGCGCTAAGTATGGATTGATTTTAAATCCGTCTCGCTCAAGCACAGAAAGTGTATTTGCTTCAGAATCAAAAGTAGTTTCGGAATAATTCATATCAGTTTGTGTTAATTTATATAGAGTGGTTCTTCGGCTTTTGGCAGGCTTTGTTTTAATTGATTTTGGGGAATGGTTAAATAATATTCAATTTTTGGAGTGAAAAATATATGACCGCAGGGGTGACAATAGTTATTTTTCTTTTACTTTTTTAATTATAAGTAAAGTAAAATCATCAGCCAATTTAGAGTGCTTAATATGTGTGTTCACTTCATTTTTAATTTTGCGTAATATCTTTTTAGGGCTGAATGCTTTTTGCCTTAAAATAACTTTTTCGAGCCGTTCATCGCTGAACTCTTCTTGTGCTTCGTTCATCGCCTCTACCAGCCCATCCGTATAAAGTGTCAAAATATCTTTTTCTTTTAGTTTGATTGTTTCGGACTCGTATTGCCAGGGTATATAACCTAAAAACAAACCGCCTTTATTTAATAGAATTGGTTTTTCATCCTGCAATAAAATAGGTGGGTTATGCCCGGCATTAACATAGGTGATTGTTGACGTGGAGACATCGTAAATCGAAATGAAAAAAGTAATAAATGTGTCATCAGTTGATTTTTTAATGATGTTTAAATTAAGTTCTTCAACGATGGTAACCAGGTCGTTTTCTCCTTCGAGATAAGCGCTTAATGTTGCTTGCATGGTAGAAACCAACATGGCTGCAGGTATGCCTTTCCCGGCAACATCGGCCACTACAAAGGCGTAGCGGTTTTCATCAAGTTTAATAACATCATAAAAATCCCCACTTACCTCTTTACATGGGAGATAGGTTGCGCTGATTTCAAGGTAAGGAATTTTAGGCAGTTCATTGGGTATCAGCAGGTTCTGGATTTCGGATGCAACTTGCAGTTCTTTGTCGAGCCTTTCTTTTTCCAGCTCGGCAATTAATAAACGCGCATTCTCGATAGCCAATGCCGCCTGGGAAGCAAAGGTCATCATCAAGTTTTTATCATCCTCAACAAAGGGTTTGTCATCAATACGGTTTAAGACAGTCATAACCCCGATTGTTTTATGTTTGTGGACCATTGGCACACATAAAATACTTCGGGTTTTATAGCCGCTACGCACGTCAAAGGAGGGATCAAATCGTGGGTCTTTATAGGCGTCTGCAATCAGGATAGGTTCTTGTTTTTGTGCCACCCATCCTGAAATCCCCTGCCCCACAGGCAAACGGAATGGTTTTACTTCTTTCGATTTTGGGCCAAGAACCACTTTAAATTCCAGCTCATTTGTTTTTTCAAGATGTAACATTAAGGAGGCCGATTCTGTGTGCATTATCAGGCGTGATTTTTCGACAATATAATGCAGCAAATTGTCCAGGCTGTTGGAGTCTTCGAACGCACGACTAATTTCATGCATCACCGTTACTTCTGACATGATTTGGCTGGCACGGTTTGTACTTTCTTGTAGCTTGTTTTTAAAATAAAACTGGTTATATAAATTAAAAAAGGCCGCAAAGGCAATTTCAACTTCTTTTTGAGCCTTAAATGCACCCGGCCAGCTTAATCCAATAAGAACGGGATCGTCCCCCGGTAAAAAATTACAAGAAAGCGTATCAAGCTTGTATTTTTTTAACAAGTGAAAAAAGGGGCCTGTGCCATTCTTTTTAAAAGAGAAAATTATAAACGGGTTTTCCGGCTTTGGGGCGGGTTCGATACAAAGTTTTTTTTCACTGCCGCTACCAATTGAAAAAATATTAAAACAATCATTTTTATAAGTAAAAAATGAGACGGATTCCAGCGGCCACAATTTCTGTATTTTCTTTAATAAAAAGAGCGCTTGCTGCTCGAAAGGGTTGGAAGTCATGGGCATAAATGCTTTATTTTACAGACAATTAACAGGTCAGTTTAAAGAAACCTGAAGTAAGAAAAATATTTAAATAAACTTTTTTTTAAAATGATGAAAAATTATTTTCAACATGGATAGAAGTTTTGTATATTCGTGGCTCTTTCAACAAAGAACATAAATTTAGGAACAGAATTAATGAAGATTAAAGTACATAATAATAATGTTGACCGCGCGTTAAGAACCCTTAAAAGAATTATGCAAAAAGAAGGTTTCTACAAAGAAATGAAAAAACGCAGTTTTTATGAAAAACCTTCTGAAAAGAAAAAAAGAAAACAAAAAGAAGCTGTCAAAAAAATCCGGAAAATGATGCGCCAGCAAAGGCACTTTTTATAATCGGATTAATCGCGCATTCCTTTTCGTTTTAATACTTCCTTTTTACGAATTAGTGCTTGCCTTTTTACAATCTCTGCAACCTCGTAGTCTTGTTTCTCCATGTCTGTGCTTACTTCCAAATCCGGTACACGGATTGGTTGGCCGTCGTTGTTGATGGCGACCATATTAAAATGGCCTGTGGTGCAGCGTGTCCTCTTTTTTCCTTGTACAGGGTTCTCGGCAAAGACCTGAACCTTTACGACCAACGAGGTGTTCCCAACCCAAACTACCCGTGCGATTGTTTCGATACGATCGCCAACCTTAACAGGGCTTTTAAAAATAAAAGCCTCCGTTGATGCGGTTACGACCTGGCAACCACAAAAACGTGAGGCGGCAATCCCGGCCATTTCATCCATCCCGGCCATCAATTTTCCACCAAACATCGTTCCATAAGGGTTGGCATCATTTGGGAATACAATGTCCCAACTGGAAACAGGCGTAGCTTTTTTTTTAGACATTCTGCCCCAAACTTTTTCATTTTTAGTTAATATGACATTATTATATCTTTAAACGTAAATATAGGTTTTTATTATAACTAAAAACAATTTTGTATTTATATTTTTTCCATCATAATCAAATAATCTAAAAGGATAAATCCGATTGCGTCCTTAAATTTGTGTAAAAAGGCAAATATGTGAAAAATTGCCATGTCCTTCCTAAATTTAGTTTGACCAAAAAAACAAAGGAAAAAACATGGCAAAAAGAGAAAATCAAAATATAGGATTAGTGAAAGAAAT
>JAJRVW010000069.1 GCA_024277115.1 Calditrichota bacterium | reverse complement strand
CATGGACACTATTTAGGTAAAAAGAACCGGTTTAAACATCTCAAAATTTTCAAGGATTTTACGCGTGCCTTCTGCGACACAGTAGAGGGCGTTGCCCGGCCGACTTACCGGAAGGTTGACTATTTCACGAAGATAAGAATCGAGCCCTTTTAGAAGCGAGCCACCACCTGTTAAAATGATACCGCGGTCAATTACATCCGAGGCAAGTTCCGGCGGTAGTTTATCGAGCGTAGTTAAAATCGAATTTATAATAGTATTGAGCACGTCTTTTAAGGCTTCTTTAAATAGCTCACTGGTCACATCAATCTGGTGCGGTAAACCGGTTTGTGCATCAAGCCCTTTTAATTGGAATTCAAGCTCGGGCCCATCACCCACCATACCAAAATCCATTTTTAATTTTTCAGCAGATGTTTCGCCAATCCGCAAATTGTATTTGTTTTTCACGTAGCGGATTATCGCCTCGTTCATTTCATCGCCGGCAACACGAATGGTGTTGTCTACTACAATCCCGCCAAAATTTATCACGGCAATATCCGTTGTTCCGCCGCCAATATCCACAATCATGCAGGCATTAGAACCCAACACATTTATACCCACGCCAATAGCCGCCGCCATGGGTTCCGTTACCAGATATACACGCCGTGCCCCTGCCGACTCTGCGCTTTCAATAACGGCCCTTTTTTCAACAGAAGTGACACCTGTCGGCACTCCGATAACAATATCGTTTAGAAAGAAACGGGGGATTTCAGCGAGGCGGATGAATGAGCGGATCATTTCTTCACCGGCCACAAAATCGGCTATTACGCCATCTGCCAAAGGGCGAATAACGGTTATACCTTTGTGGGTTTTTCCAAACATCTCTTTGGCCTCTTTACCGATGGCCAACACATTACCTTTGGATTTATAAGCAATCACAGAGGGCTCGTTTACAACGAAGCCTTTCTCGGCGACATATACAATCGTATTAGCCGTGCCAAGGTCGATACCGATATTTGAGAAAATTCTACTAAATATTCTAAACATGCTCAGGATGATGGTTAATTTTAATGATAGTTTGATCGGCAAATTTTTAATATACAAGAGTTTAAGGATATTAAAAGTAATACAAGTACAGGGTAAACAATATTCAGTTAATATTAAAACAAAAATAATCTCCCTGCTATTTCCATTACAGAGAGAAAGGCGGGTAAAAATAAAAAAAGCCCATCTAAAATTAAGATGGGCCTTATTAAACGTAAAGAAAAGCTATTCTTTTTCTTCTGAACTTTCTTCTTTTACATCAGCATCTTTTGCTGTTTCTTCAACTTCTTCTTCCTTTGCTTTAGCCGCTTTTTTCTTAGCAGGTTTTTCTTCTTTCAATTCTTCAGCTACAGCATCGGATTTTGTATGGGCAACTTCTTCCATCGTTGTTTTTGGAATGCCATGAGAATTTAAGTATTCTTCATATTCGGCCTGTTCTTTATGCTTAAAATAATCTGTTACAGAAAGGACGATTTTTTTATTCTCTTTATCGAACTCGATTACCCGGGCCGGTATTTCATCATCAATTTTATAACTGTCTGATGCTTTTTTACCTTTTGGAATCCCAAGAAGCTGATTTGGAATAAAGCCGTCAACACCCATTGGCAGGGTAATAATCGCACCTTTATCAATCAGGCGTGTAACCTTGCCCTTTGTATCGGTGCTCTCACCATATTTCTCTTCAAAAGCATCCCAAGGGTTTGATTCGATTTGCTTATGGCCAAGTGCAATACGGCGCTCTTCACGATTGATGCCCAAAACGACAACTTCAATCTCATCACTTTTTTTAACGATCTCACTTGGGTGGCGTACTTTTTTGGTCCAGGACAAATCATAAATATGTACCAAGCCGTCAATACCTTCTTCCAACTCAACAAAAGCGCCAAATTGTGTCAGATTGCGTACAACACCTTTATGTACCGTTCCTACAGGATAAGTACCTTCAACTTTTTCCCATGGATCCGGCTCAAGCTGCTTTAGACCTAAGGAGATTTTCTTATCGGCAGATTCAACATTTAAGACAATAGCCTCAACTATCTGGCCAACAGAAAGTAACTGGCTTGGGTGCTTAACATGCTGAGACCATGACATTTCTGAAATGTGGATAAGGCCTTCAATACCTTTTTCCAACTCGATAAAAGCGCCATAATCGGTAATGCTTACCACCTTGCCATTAATTTTTGTACCGGCAGGATATTTTTTATCCACCTGCTCCCATGGATGTGGTTGCAATTGTTTTAGGCCAAGGGAAATCCGGTCTTTTTTCTCATTAAAATCGAGGATAACAATTTCAAGTTCCTGATCCAACTTAACGAGTTCAGAAGGATGATTAACACGCCCCCAGCTAAGATCGGTAATATGTAATAAACCATCCACACCACCAAGATCAATAAATACACCAAAGTCGGTGATGTTTTTAACAACACCCATGCGTTTCTGACCTTTTTCCAGTGTACCAAGGATCTCTTCGCGTTTTCCGGCCATTTCTTTCTCGATGAGTATTCTCGAAGAAACAACAATATTTTTACGGAGGTGATTTACTTTTACAATTTTAAATTCTTTTGTTTGGCCAAGGTACAAGTCAAAATCGCGGATAGGTTTAACATCAATTTGAGAACCGGGCAAGAATGCATCGATACCCATAATATTTACAACCATACCACCTTTAATACGGCGTTGGATTTCGCCTTCAATTACCTCGCCTGTTTCGTGCTTATTAACAACCTGTTCCCAAACGCGTAAGAAATCTGCACGTTTACGGGAAAGCATTAACTGGCCATCGCCGCCTTCCAAGTGCTCAAGATATACTTCAATTTCATCACCGGCTTTTAATTCATCAATATTTGTAAATTCAGATTTTGGGACAATCCCTTCGGATTTGAAACCAATATCTACAATAACATCTTTATTTGTAATATCAAGTACGCGTCCATTTACAATCTCACCCTCGGTGATCGAGCTCATGGTACGGTCATACATTCCAGATAGAAAATCCATTTCTTCCGCTGGATATTCTTCTTCTTCTTCATAATCTTCCAGCTTTACAACAACCTCTTCGTACGCATCGGGTTTTGTAGCCTGGGGTTTAGGTTGAGAAGCCTCGGGTGTTTCCACAGCTTCCTGAGCAGTATTTTGCTCTTCAGTTAATTCATTTTTCTCTTCTGACATGGGTTAAGTTAACTCCTACAGTTAATTATTTATACCAGGATTAAGCCCTGGCCTGATTTAATAAAGCTGGTTAATTTAAATTATTTATATCCATTTGACAAGTTGTCTTTTATGCTTTTATCGACAAAATCAAAGATACGAAGATTTATTTACCATTTATAAACTATTTCATACGGAATACACTCTAATCATACCACCGGGACATTATTGCTTGTAAAAAACAAGGAATAGAAATATCTTCATTTATAAGCCAAACGCTACTTATAAAATAAACATGAAAACCCCATCTATCCAATTCGTAATTCTCTTCTGTGCTTTTTTATTTACTTCACTCATATCCGGTGGTAAACCCGGAATATCAGCAGTTCCACGAAATATTTCCACAATCCAACCTGAACCATGGGAATTTATCGGACCACAAAACCTATCGGGGAGGATGCTCAGTGTGGCCATCGCCCCATCTAATAAAAATGTTTTGTATGCAGGCTCTGCAAGTGGTGGGCTGTGGAAAACAAATCCAATCACCAATTCCGGCTGGAAAAGAGTTTCTATTAATTTTCCAATAAACAGTATCGCTGCAATAGCAATTCACCCTACAAATCCAAAAATAATTTATCTTGGTACCGGTGAGATGTACAGATACCAAAGGGCTGGCAAGGGTAATATTGAAGAAAAAAATCGAGGAAGCTTTGGCATAGGTATTATCAAATCTGAAGATGGTGGCCAAAGCTGGACAAAGTCACTTAGTTGGAATAAGTCGGATAAGCGCGCTGTAAAAAGAATTAAAATAAATCCATTAAACCCCAACTCAATTTTCGCTACAACGAGCGAAGGAGTGTATAAAACTACCAATGCTGGAAGAACATGGACAAAAACTTTGTCGGTAATTATGGCTCAGGATATTGTTTTTTCCATCACCGACACCACCAAAATTTATGTTTCTTGCGGGACCTTAAATAGCATAGGCAAAGGTGTGTACAGTTCTTTCAATGCTGGTAAAAATTGGAGAAAGGATGAATCTTTTCCTGATTTTAGTGGGAAAGTTGCCCTTAACCTGTTTGAAAAAGAGAGTACACCAGTACTTTATGCAAGTGTTTCGGATAGCAATCAAAGCGTTGGCATTTACAAATCCAAGAAGAATGGAACGTATTGGAGTAAAATCTCATCGATTGATTTAGTAAGGGATAAAGGGTGGTATTCCAATGTTTTTTATATTTATGCTATCGATGAAAACCATTTTATGATTTTTGGTGACCGGCTTTTCAGCACATTTGACAGTGGCACAAGTTTCTTTGGTTACGAGGGTGTTAAGTCAGGTTTTTTTGACTATTCCACCTCGCCTGGACCATCAGGAGCTGTTTATTTCGCTTCGGAAAATGGGATTTACAAAATATTTCCCAATGGGCAAGTTACTAAAATAAGTGACGGCCTGAACACAGTCCAGTTTAATAAAGGTATTTCTGCCTCCCCTATTTCTTCCAATTTTATTTTGGCCGGCACACAAGCGAATGGCGCCACATCCTATTCTGGTGGATTATTTTGGAACCCGCTTTATACATTTAGTTCCAGTGACCCCATAAATTTTGTAGATATTGGTGGGCAAACCGTAATTAACCAGCAGGATGGAAAAGCGTTTTATCTGGCGTTTAATGAAAATATTATTTACAAAAACGGACAAACCCTTTTAACTGAAGGTATTTACGGAAAGTCGGCATTTTTACCACCACTTGCCATTTCAAAAACGAACCCCAAACTTCTCTATACTGCCTCAAATTATATTTTTAAACTTTCCAGCGATCAAAAAACGTGGGATGTCTTAAATGGCGGGCAACCTCTAAGTGGAGAACCAATCACAACTTTGGCCTTAAGTGAGGATAATCAGAACCTCATTTTAGCAGCCACTGCTCCCGGTAGCAACCAAACACAACTATTTAAATCTCTCGACGGTGGCGAAAGCTGGAGCTCAATTACAGGCCCGTTTCCCAATCAGGCCATAACTGATATTGCCATTAAAACAGGTAACCCCGATAGCATTTTTGTAATTTTTAACGGCTATGGTAATAAACACGTCTTTCTAACGGCCAACGGTGGAACTAATTGGCAGGATGTAAGCAACAATCTTCCGGACGAACCGGCCCTTTCGATCATGTTCGATCCCATTAAAGGGAATTATATTTACCTTGGCTTGGAGAACGGCGTCTACTTCTCCGACAATAGTGGCGCGTCATGGCAAAGTTTTATGAACGGGCTTGATGAGCCAATCGTTGCGATGGATATGACTTTTTCGGAGTCATCACGTAAAATTATATTAACCACGTATGGCAATGGCGCCTATCAGACAGAGGCGGCATATCAGCCACCCATTTTTTTAAAAACAGAAGTCAACACTATTTCTGAGACCAGGCTGCTTGATGTTGATGACGAAATTTCATTTTCGCTCACAACCACCAATCTTGGAATAATGGATGTTGACACTTTCAAAACAGTCCTCAGGATTATTGATTCTACACAAACCCAAATATATGAATCACATTATGATACATGCTGTATCGGGCCAAGAACCGAACAGATTATCGTAGTTGAGCCAAATTATAAAGCGCCCGGAATTGGGAAATATACAGCAAAGCTCGTCTATCCTTTAACCTTCAATCAAAAAAAAGACTCCACAAAATTTGATTTTGAGATTGTATCGCCTACAATCTTGTCGGCTGAAGTTGAAACCATTGCCTCTCCTTTCCGCGAAATTAAAAGTGTACAAAAAATATTAAATCTACCTCAAAAAATAGCTTTGCCCTTTGATTTTATTTTTGATAGTATAAGTTACGATGTAATTCGGGTAAATGAAGACGGGTGGATTGAACTCGGTATCGAGGGCAATAATGGGACTTTTGCATTATCTCCAGGCACACATTTTGCATCGCCTTCAACACTCACGAAAACATCAAAACCTTTAAAAGTCATCGCCGCCTGGTGGGAAGATTTGAGAGCTTCAAAAACCATCGGTGTAAATGCGGACATCAGTTATATCACAAAAAATATCGCACCAAATCGGATTTTTACTATTCAATGGTTACGCATAGAAACATTCACCGGAACAACCATTCTTAACTTTCAGGTAAAGTTTTATGAAAATGACAACCGTCTTGAACTTTGCTACGGAAAACGAATTCAGGGGATTTATTCAGGCCAAGGCGGTGTCATCGGCCTTAAAGATGCGCAAGGCGGAGATTACCATTTTCTTGATATTACATCGAAATCACACAAAGCTGCTGGCGAGTTTCCTTCATACCGATCACCGATAAATCAGTGGCCGGGGCCTGATAGCGCCATAGTAGTACGCACGAAAACCAGCAAGAATAAGGCTGGATACAGTTCATCACAAACACGATTGGACTATCCTTTTCCAAACCCGTTTAACACCTCGGTTACAATCCGTTATCAGTTACCAGCCAATCGGTTAACAAGAGCAAAAGTTGTAATTTACAATATTTTGGGCCGCAAAATAAAAACTCTGGTTAACACCAAACAAACAGACGGGACGAAGGAAATAATCTGGCAAGGCTTAAATGAGAGTGGCAATGCCGTAGCAAGCGGGATTTATGTTATAGAATTAACGGTAGGGAAAAATCGTTATTATAGAAAAACAATACTTGTTCATTGATTATGTATATCTTGCATAAGGCATCAAATCATTTAAAATCATTTTTAGACATATTAAACTTTTTCATGCGATATTGAAGGGTTTTATAAGATATGCCCAGCTTTTCTGCCGCTTTTTTTATCGAGCCGTTAAATTCTATTAAAGCATTTTCGATTAGTTCATACTCAATATCAGTAAGCGACGAGTTAGAGATGGTTTTAGAAATAATATTATTATCCTGATCAATAACAGGCAGCATAAGCTCCTCCTCGCCAATTATTGTATCCTCACATAAAACAACTGTCTTCTCGATTATATTCTCAAGTTCCCTAATATTTCCTGGAAATGAATACCCCTCCAGTTTGGCCAATGCTTCCGGGGATAAGGCCATATTATTTTTATTATATTTTTTAGTGTATTTCGCAAGAAAATGACGGACTAAAATAGGAATATCATCCATCCTCTCTTCAAGTGCAGGCAGGTTTATCGAGAAAACATTTAATCGATGATATAAATCTGAACGAAATTTCTTTTCATTTATTAATTGATCTAAATTTTCATTTGATGCAGCAATAACGCGAACATCTAAATTAACCAAATGGTCGGAACCTATTTTCCCGACTTTCATTTCTTGAAGAACACGTAGTAGCCTAATTTGTAAATCCAAGCGCATCGTGCCAATTTCATCCAAAAAGATTGTGCCGCCCTGTGCTTGTTCAAATTTACCAATATAGGTTTTCGCCGCCCCGGTAAAAGAGCCTTTTTCATGACCAAATAATTCGCTTTCGATCAGTGTTTCCGGGATAGCGCCACAATTTAACGCAATAAAAGGGCCGCCTTTCCTTTTGCCATTATGATGGATCGCCCGGGCAACAAGCTCCTTTCCTGTGCCGCTTTTCCCTGTAATCAGAACAGGTGCATCCACTTTGGAAATTTTTTCAATCAGATTAAAAATTGAACACATTTTAGGACTTTGGCCAATTATATTAGCATAATTATAACGATTGGATACCTCATTTTTTAGTTGCTCATTTTCTTTTAGAAGCATTAACTTTTCAGTTGCCCTGCCCACAATTTGTAAAAGCATGTCCTTTTTAAAAGGCTTTGCCAGATAATCATAAGCGCCAATCTTGATGGCATTTACAGCGCCAGGTATCGTGCCGAAAGCCGTCATAATTATAACCTGGGTCTCCGGCGATGAGTTACGCACACCCCGCAAGACATCTAATCCATCTTTACCGGGCATTTTTAAATCTGTGAGAACAATGGCATAGTTTTTAGACGCAATTTTTTTTAACGCCTGTTCACCATTTCTGCCAACTCGACCTTATATCCGGCGTCAACTAAAATATCTGCTAAAATATTACGTTGAGCCTGTTCATCATCTACGATAAGTATATTCATAAAATTGTATTTAAAGTGAGATTGTTACAACCGTCCCGCGCCCTACTTCACTTTCGATATTTAGGTCACCGCCATGCTCTTTTACAATCTTGAAGCAGTTGGCAAGCCTAACCCCGTACCTGCGCTTTTGGTCGTATAAAAAAGATCAAAAATATTTTCCAAATTTTTAGCAGGGATACCTGTACCTGAATCTGAAATTTTAATTAGCGCCAACTCTGCATCGGTTTCAATTGTAATCTCTCCACCGTCCGGCATGGCCTGAATGGCATTGATCACAAGGTTCATAATAACTGTTTTAAAGCGTTCTTCATCAAAATAGAGCATGCATCCGGCGCTGTATTTTTTATCAACTTTTATCCGGTTATCTGTCAGTTCCCTCTCGTACAAGGTAAATATTTCATCAAAAAGTATATTTATATCCGCCTTTTTCTTATTATGTTTTTCGCTACGGAGATAGCTCAAAAAATTATTAACCGTTTTATCAAGCCTCTTAATTTCTTTTTGGATCGATTGGATATAGGCCGACGCTTTCTCTTCTTTATCGGAAATAAATTTATCGCTTAAGTGTTCAATCGTAAGGTTGATGGCGTTGAGCGGGTTCTTAATTTCATGCGCTACACCGGCGGCAAGCTGGCCTAAGGAGGCCAACCGCTGTTGGCGGTTCAGAGTAGTTTCTTTGTCTTTATTTTTACGCAACTCTTTAACCATATGGTTAAAAGAGGCGGAGAGCTCACCAATTTCATCATTGGATTTTGAATCTACCGAGACATCCAAATCGCCTTGTACAACTTTGTCAAAAGACTGGTTTAAGGATTTGATCGGTTTTAAAAATTTTCCGGCAATAAGCGATATCGCGAGTATTGAAAGGCCAAACAAACTTAAGGTAATCAACAAATTCCTGTTTCTGATATCTTCCAAAACTGAGCTAAAAACGCCTGTATTATAGTTATAACGTATTCTCTGCGGTGCCTGTGATGTTGACACAACACGTGGAAATTCAAATGATAAAACATGGCCTGTATCCAAACCCGTACTTTTACGAAAGAACCTTTCGCCTTTTATTACCGCCTTTGCCCTGCCTTCAAGATTATTAATATTAATATCGATCACATCAAAATCGGTATTTATTGAATCACGTCGCAAGACACGATAGTTCTTTTTATCATCCTGAGAAAAAATGAACTCGAATGACCTGCCCACCCCAGATTTGCTTTTTTTTGATTTAATATGCCGGTCGTCGTCACTCTTACCAGAAACCCATACAGATGTTGCCCTTGCTTTTGCCCTCCCCGAAGATTGTGGGAAATATGCCACGTCTTCATCGACTACCACCATTCCATTTACATTTTTGTTTTTAAAAATTGAATTTCTTTGCGCGCTATCGCCTTCAACATTCTGCTCAAATTGCCTGATAAGAAATTGATCTGTTGTGGAGTTAATGGAATGCCTTAACCGATCCAACTCGGCAAGAATATCCTCATGGGTTTGGTTGGTAAAATAAAATTGGATTCCCAAAACCAGTGCCATTAGAATTGAGATAATCAGGATAAATTTTGTTGTTATGCTTTTAAGTTTCATATAAAACCTGAACGGGTGAATTTTTAAAATAGAAGATTAAAATAAAACATCCATGTTTTTATTACTTAGCTGTGTTTCTTTAATCTTATTTTCAATTTAGTCAATTTCCTGAAATAACAAAAAGGCTTCCCAAAACAGGAAGCCTTCTATGGAACAACCGTTAGATTACAAATATTTTCATTCTATGCCTGTTTGCACCAAATTTTCTAAACATAAAGGGTTTACCCTTAACACCGCCTTTAACATGTACCCGGGGAAATTGTACAGATTCGTCGTCATCGCTGAAAATAAACATATTACTGCCAACTCCTGGCCCTGACCTAAACTTATTTTTTTTCCCGGCAAGTTTAACATCTATATTTTTCTTTGAACCTTTACGCACAAAAGTCACTTCTACTTCCTCTTCCGGATTAAAAAAACTAATGGTTCGCGTTAAATCAGCATAATCCTCGATCTTTCGGTCCTCAATAAATGTAATCACATCGCCTGCTTTTAACCCGGCTTTTTCTGCGGGGGATCCCTTGACAACTTCTTTTACCAACACGCCGTGCTCCACTTCAAAATACTCTAGCATCTGTCCCGAAATATTATCCGTCATTACCCCAAGAAAACCACCTTTACTTTTACCGCCCGTCCCAAAGGAGAATGAATGACCACCCGGCAAATTGGGAGAACTGCTGACAGTAACCTCACGCATGCCGTCTTCATCATCTACCCAAACCATGGCATCCCCTAACTCACCATCTGATTCTTCTGTTTTCCACATCCAGAAATCCCCATCGCCCTCACCAATAATCTTGAGGTTTATGTGTTTGTCTTCATCACCTTCTTTAAGTGTCGCTTTTATATCCTTCCTTTTTCCGTCACGGAGAATAGCCAGGTTAACATTTCTTTCATCTTTTATTGCTTCAACAAGGTCGTTCAATTCTTTGGCATCTTCAATTTTTTCACCTTCAAACTCCACCACGATATCTTCTTTTTGCAACCCGGCTTTCTCAGCCTGGCTGTCTTCAATCACATGCAGGACCAGCGCCCCTTCCGATGTCTCCTCTTTGGCATCGACATCCGTAATTACAAGGCCAAGGGTGATGCCATTTTCAATCTTTTCTACTACGATTTCCCTCTCCTGTTTTACTTCGCCCGCAGCCGAACAGTTTATAACCCACAAACTAAAAATAGCTAAAAATAAAACCAGCTTAACTTTACTCATCCTAAAATCTCCTTCTAAAATTGTGATATGGTATGTTGATTTGTAAACACCACCCATAAGACAACTTTTGTGCCAGACCCGAGTTATTACCTATCTTTAAACTCAGTATTTTCTACTTGGTGATACAGGGATGTTTTTTACCGAAGCATCTCAAGCCCAGTAAATATAGGGTTCGGAGATAAAAGTATGAGATTCTTCCACCGCCTTTTGCAGGGCAGGCATCAAAAAACGATTCAGAATGACAGCTTTGGTACTTGATGAACAGCCCCTGTTTGAATAGACTTTTTCTGAAGCGTATATAAAGAAAACCACAAATAGGGTAAATCGATAACCTCATTTGGGGTTTTCTTTTTTATCTTTGACCTTTATTTCGCACCTTTTTATCTTCTCCAGAATAATAAAGGAGAGCGATTTTATGGAATGGCGCGCAAGCCACATTTTAGTAAAAGATAAAAAACTGGCAGAGGAACTGATTAAACGTATCCGCAAAGGTGGAAACTTTTCGGCATTGGCAAAAGAATATTCAACCTGCCCCAGTAAAGGCAAAGGTGGTGATTTGGGTTGGTTTGGCCCCGGACAAATGGTAAAAGAATTTGAACAGGCCGTAAGCAGGCAATCCAGCGGTTTGATCGGCCGGGTTATCCGGACCCAGTTTGGATTTCATGTTATCAAAAAAACAGGACAGAAATAAAAATAAAACCTTGCAGGTTTTGGATACCTGCAAGGTTATACAGCTAAAAATAAAACACAATACCCAGGCCTATGCGGGTGTTAATCTCGGATAAGTCGACATTAATTGTATCTGTGGATTTATAAGTAGATGAGCTTCTTATACGTTTATATCGTGCAGAAATAGATTCATATTTTATTTTTATATTGCCAGCAAGTGAAAGGGATGTATTGATAAAATATTCTGCCCCAACCCCGGCAACAATAAAAAAAGGCGAAAGTAAATCCGAAGTATAGTCATCGAAACTATCCGTTTGTTGGCCCGTCAGGGATCGTGGTTTATAGAACAAATCTTCAGAATCTGACTCGTATGTGCCAAAGTTTTTACCAAGGCCGGCTTGTACGTATACGATACTTTTTCCCTCGCGTACTTCAGAAAAATAGTATTTTACACCTGCTTCGATACTTATAACAGTAGATGAAATATCCTTTTTAAAACCAGAAGAATCGGAATATTGAGGCCTGTCTTTTCGGATATCAAACGATATATTTTTTGTTTTACTATAATTGCCCCCTACAGAAAGAGTGCTATAAATTTGAACTTGTTCCTTTAGCTGATAGGAAAAAGCTGTTTCAAAACTTGTTTCCAAAAATTGCTGGGCATAGGAACTGAAGCCATCGCCATTAAAATAACTACTATTTATTATCTTTGAGTACGGTACATAAATAAAGCTTAGGCCCAACCGTGCTTCTTCTTCTTTTTCTTCCCAAACAGTTGTTTTTTCCTCACTTTGATTAAGTTTTTCGTCCACCGCCACGGCAACCTCAGAACGGCTTAAAACAAATTTTTCCACCCTATTACGGTCTTTAATAAATCCATCGTCCTTAGTAAAAACCAAACCTACTTCTCCAATTATTAAAGAATCGACTGCATTAAGCCCAACACTACTCTCTGATTTTTTCCCATATTTTAAGCGAATCCGTTCGCCCTCACAACGAAGCATTTCCCCTTCAAAAACACGGCCATCGCTAAGTACAATTTTATCCGGGTAATTTTGCGAAAAAAGAAGAACAGGCATCAGGAAAACAAGTAAGTATTTCATATTTTCTCCATTCTAAAAAATAATTTTTTAAACAGATAGGAATATACAAACTAACTTATCTAAAAAACAATGTAAATTAAACGGCACAATCCATTTTATAGGAAAAGAGATAAATTCATCTTTTATTTTTAATAGGAGGTTTGTAAATTAACTGAAACCAATTTCCCCCAAATACCGTCATATAAAAGAATTACCAATCCGGAGCCACAACCATGATTAGCCGAACCCTCATATTTCTTTTCACTCTCACATCCATTATACTCGCACAGGAAAACGCATATTTTCAGCAAGATGTGAACTATACCATAAACATAACAATCGATGTTAAAGCCCATACTTACAACGGCACAGAGCAGCTAATATATACAAATAATTCACCCAACACCCTCGATTATATCTGGGTCCACCTTTATCCCAACGCATACAAAAACAACAGTACGCCTTTTGCCAGGCAGGAAGCCGAACGCAACAGCCGTACTTTTCATTTTGCGCCGGAGAGTGATCGTGGATACATAAATATAAACTCCCTCAAAGCGGACAACGAAGAATTGAAATGGGAATATAAAAAAGATGCCATCGATGAGATGAAAATTTATCTTAACGCACCGCTGCAACCCGGCCAATCTGTCACCTTAAATATGGGCTTCGATGCAAAATTCCCAAAAGTTTTTTCCCGCATGGGCCACACAGGAAAAATTTATTTTGCAGGGACGCAGTGGTACCCCAAAGTGGTTGTATACGATAAATTTGGCTGGCACCCCGATTCGTACCTGGACAGGGGCGAGTTTTACGGTGAGTTTGGCACCTTCGATGTCAGCATTACCCTGCCGCAAAATTATATAATAGATGCAACGGGCATGTTACAAGAGAACCCTAAAGAAAAAGTTTTTATGGATTCAATAATCGCGGACACAAAAAAATTGATCGCCATAAAAGACGAAGACAAGCGCGAAGATTTTTATAAAAAATGGCAAAAACAGCACGAAGCCAAAACAAATTACGATAGCCTGAAAACAGTCCGTTTTATTGCAGAAAACGTACATGATTTTGCCTGGTTTGCCAACGAGAGTTTTATGGTACACCAAGCTTGGAACAAGGGTGTTTTGACCAATGTTTTAGTACGGCCTAAGAATGCATTTGCCTGGAAAGATGTACCGGAATATGTGTGTAAAACCCTTTGGTTTTATGGGATGCGCACAGGAAAATATCAATACCCCAAAGCTTCGGTTGTAGATGGCTCCATGGCGGCCGGCGCCGGAATGGAATACCCGATGATCACCGTTATTTCCGCTGGCAATATGCCTTATGCACGTATACTGGAGATGGTTGTAATGCACGAGGTAGGCCACAATTGGTTTTATGGCATGCTGGGCTCGGATGAACGCGCCGCGCCTTTTTTAGACGAAGGCATAAACCAGTTTCATGAAAAAGAGTACATGGAGCATTATTATGGTTTTAGAAACATTTCAGTTTTTGATAGCCTGCTCGGCGACTGGAATGTTTTCAGCGATCTCGGCGAATGGCACTTAAACCAACTGGTCTATGGCGGTGTGGTCTGGCAGCATGGAGACCAGCCCCTTAACCTGCGGGCAGAAGAATATACGCCGTCCAATTATGGCACAATCGCCTATATGAAATCGGCGGCAATGTTAACAGCCCTGCAATGGGAAATTGGGCAGGCGGCCTTTGTAAAAGCGATTCGTTCCTATTTTAAAGAATGGAACGGCAAGCATCCGACTGTTGATGATTTTTGGAACTCGATCGAAAAGTTTACCAGCCGGGACTTTAAGCATTTCCGAAAAGAGTGGATGACCACAACACACTACAGTGATTTTAACCTTGCCGGCAAAGAAACAGTCAAAACAGTACAAGGTTTTAAAACCACCGTTTATGTTGAAAACAAAGGTTCCATGCAAGGTGTTTCAGCGCCCATAAATATAATCACCACAAAAGGCGATACACTGGAAGCGCGTTGGAACGGCGATCCGAAGCAGCCTGTCGTAATTGCACATAAAGACCCTGCAAAACACGTAGAAATAAACTTAAACCGGGTCATTTTTGAAAGCAGTTATTTGAATAACGCTTCGTTTCCGGAGTTGGAGTTCACGTTTCTTGATATTATTCCCTCCTGGCAAACCTACAAATTTACATTTTTGCCTTATCTCGGTTACGAATATTTTGAAGACGGTGTACGTGCCGGGCTTGGGTTTTATTCCGGCAACCCTGTTACACGCCAACATTTTTTTCGGGCAAACACATATATAGGTACAAGTTCTGGTACAATTGGTTATTCGGCGCAGTACACAAACCGCCTTCCCGGATTTGCACTTAATTACAGCGACCTCTCGGCTGGCATAAAAGACGGCGATGGACTGCGCCATCTGTCCGGTTCGCTAAAATCAATTTATAAACCGCGTGATGATGCCCGCTTCAGTTTTGATACCGACCTGTCTGTTCATCATCTAAATTTACACAACCTGGTTTATAACGAGCCCGGAATTTTTCAGACGGGCACATATTCCGTAACGCGTTTTACATTTAATCAGCGTATGCAGCGTATGCTTTGGCAGGACAGTTTTGGTTTTAATATTGAAAAAAGTTTTGATGCAGGTAACTCACCTTTTAATTATACCAAAACAGAAATAGCCGCAAAATATGTCCGTTTTTTTTCTAAAAAGCTTTTTATTATCACAGATTTTTACTTTGGTCGTGTGTGGGGCAATACAGCGCCAACACAAGAGCTTATCTACGCCGGAGGTTTTGTAGACCCTAAACATGAAACCTTTATCCCTTTTCGCCGCGGTGATTTTTCCGCATTAAAGGGTTTTAATAATGCAGGCAAGATAGGGATGAATATGCTCGGCTATACGCATAAACGAGGCACTTTTTTCCGTGGCAAAGCAGGGGCTGCTACCGGCCTGGTTATAAATCTGCCCTCCATCTTTGCCATCTATGGCCGGGCGGCGTTATTGGCCAACGATACTGCAAACCTTTTTAAACAGGATATTTTTAGTGAAGCCGGTTTAAAAATAAAATTTGGACTACTAAATTTTACTTTCCCGGTTTATATCAGTGATCCATTTCCGGGGGATGACAATTTAGAATTTCGTTGGTCTATGTCCGTTAAAATGCCATCGCTCTTAGGGATTTAAAATAATAATAGACGGTTTAGTTATCTTGAGAAGACTAACCTGAGTTCGATCGAAAGAAAACATTTATTTTTATCATAATTTTTTTTAGAACTCACCCCTAAATCCCCTCTCTTGTAAGAGAGGGGATTTAGGGGTGAGTTGTTTTTATATGCCTATCTTAGGGATAAAATAGTTTTCTCAATGCAAAAGTTTTATATCGAACTCACGTTATTCTTATAAAAACAAACTGCAGGTATAATTCGTTGGGTAAAAAAAATTCAAACTGCTTATCCTGTAATACATAAGTTATAATTTTAAGAAGGGAAAAAATAAAATGAAAAAACAAAAAACGTATGATATTTTTTTGGTACTTGGCGCCGTGTGGCTTATAGTAGGCCTGCTCATTTATCAAAACGCTTCCGTCTGGCCTCTCGGTTTTATTTTCCTGATAATTGGCTTAATAGGAAAGTTTGGACATAAAAAACCAACTGAGTACTTCAAACATCTAAAGCCCTAATAATACATGATCTTACAAACCAAGCGGCTTATCCTGCGGGAGTTTAATTTATCCGATGCCGCTTTTATTATGGCATTATTAAATTCGCCTACCTGGCTGGAATTTATCGGTGATAAAAAAATAAAATCCAAGAAGGATGCTGAAAATTACATCCAAAACAGCCTGATAAAAAGTTATAAAGAAAATGGCTTTGGCCTGTGGCTTGTTCAGCTGGCAAAAGAAAATAAACCTATTGCTATGTGTGGATTGGTAAACCGGGATACATTAGAAGATATCGATATCGGCTTTGCTATGCTTCCGCATTACGCCGGCAAAGGTTTTGGATATGAGGCGGCACAGGCCACCTTAAACCATGCTAAGGATATTTTGAAGATAAAAAGAGTCGTGGCCATTACTTCGAAAAAAAATGTAGCTTCCATAAAATTACTCGAAAAGCTAGGCCTTACTTTTACAAAAGAAATGGAACTTGAAAAAGACAATAAGGTGATTCATTTCGCACCTTCCGACTCAGAGAACAAAGAGGTTGTTTTTTAGGTTTCTTTTTTGATTATATCTGCCACACGAAAAGAATTGGCATAAATTGTCCAGGTATATGGCACGCTACCGCCGGTTGGCATAAAACTGCCATCGGTCACAAATAAGTTTTCTACATCATGCGCACGGCATTCTTTGTTTAATACAGAGTACTGTGGATTATCGCCAAAACGGCAGCCACCGGCCTGTAAATTGGGTGGCGGCGATCCACTAATTCCTGAGCCAATATCTTTAGCGCCCATCTGCTTTAAAACCTTTTCAGCCTTTTCGGCTAAAAAACGCCCTACTTTTAAATCATGCTGGTGATAGCCAATGCGAAATTTTGCCACAGGGCTGCCCCATTTATCTTTTACATCCTTGTCAAGTGAGACAAAGCAATTATCCACCGGCAGCCAATCGTTAAAAACCTCGAAACGCAAATATTGCCCTTTTGTAAAATAGTTTTCAAGCTGGCGTTTTAATGGCTTGCCCCAAACAAGATTGCCATTATCATCGCGTTTCTGGCTATTGGCGCGGGCAATCCCATTTGCATGGCGCCATAAAAAATCGATAGTGCCGCCTTTTGCATCGCCACCAAAATCTTTATCATTAAAATAGTACCAATCCTGCAAGGCACGATTTACAAATAGGCCGGGCGTCCGTAAATCGGCAATTTGTTCCTCTGAAAAATCACCCAGATAAAAATTGCCCTGTCCTGAACCGCCTCCTGAAAAGATTAGGTTTTTACCTAACTCGCCGGAGCTATTGGCCAGGCCATTGGGATGTTTGGCACCGGTTGAAGCAAGCAGCAAGCGAGAGGTTTCGATTGCCTGACAGGCTACAACATATTTTTTTGCATCAACCGTTTTTTTGTTTCCGGCTTTATCATAATAAAGCGTGCCAATAATTTTGCCTGTTTGGTCTGTTTCCAATTTATACACTTTTGAGAATGGGCGGATTTCGCAATTCCCGGTTGCAAGGGCCTTATTTAACAAAGCTTCGCAGGCGCTGCCTTTTGCCCCGCTGGAACAACCATAGCTTCCACAAAAATTAGAATAATAACAGCTGTTACGTTCATCTACCGATTGCGATAAAATGGCCCGTGCCGTCGGGATAACATTATAATCTAAATCAGTGCAGGCTTTGTCAATCCAGCTGGATATTTTATTTACAGCCAAAGGTGGATAAGGATAATCTTTTGTGGAACGGGGTTCCAGATGCGGATGTTGAACTACCTTTCCCGAAACGCCGACAACCCTCTCAACCATCTCAAAATAAGGCTCCATCTCATCATAACTGATGGGCCAGTCCACAATATTTGCCCCTTTGATTGGACCAAATTCTGAGAGCAACCGAAAATCTTTGGGTTTCATGCGGTGAAAATAACCACTCATCAAATTGGAAGAACCACCGACCATATTGCCATTCCAAAAATCCCAACCGGAGTCAAAAGTGGATTCGCCACGCCAACTGCCATCATCATATTCTTCTTCGATCACATGTTGTTCATCGCTTAAGTTTGGAGTAAAAACACTGCGCCGGCAGCAACCCATTTCATCTTTGGAAAAATCGTCCCGCTTGAACCAGGGCCCTTTTTCCAACACAACTACTTTTTTTCCGGCCAAGGCCAAAGTATAGGCCACAGGCGCGGCACCTGCCCCGCTTCCTATAATACAAATATCAAAATCTTGCATAAAAACACCTTAAATTTAGAATATCTACTCTGCAAAAACGCGATTAATCATTTTTGGGTGCGGCACACCTCGCACTACACCCTACGGCTTAAATCAAAATTTCCATATAATTTATCTTTGGCCGGCCTGGGCTGTCCCGGATTAAAATCGAGCCATTTCCAGCCAACACCGCCCGGGTTTCCCCCATATTGCGGATCAGACAGAAGCGCTTCAAAAATATGCAGCAACATAACCGACAGCCAGGAACTGCCCCAATCGTGGGTTTCTACATGTTGCAATAATTTATCCTGATTTACTGGTTCCATTTCTACAAAATTCTTTTCCCAGCGCTCAACGGCCTCTTCATTCAGCCATCTTAAGCCGTCTTTTAAAAATTTACGTTCTGCCGGATCCAACTCCTTATCAGATATAACCCACTGAACAAAAGCCGCGGCAGTTATCTCACGGGCACCCGGTGTATTCTCCTCGGATGGGAAAAGGATATCTTGTGTGGCCACAAGAACACTCCATTCATCTTTACTCAAAATTTTTGGATCGTGCCCCTGCGCAATCCCTTTTTTAAATTCCGTTGCACAACTGCTCAGCGGAAATGCCGTCCCAGCCGAGAGAATGGCCATGCGCATTAAAAACTCACGCCGGTCAATTTTTGAGGCTTTCATTTTTGTAATCACATCCGGCATTTTATATTCACGTACTGATTGTTGAGACTTCACTTCAAATCCTCAATTTTTAACCCTGTTATTCTTTACAAAGATGTTTGTATCCAACATACTTATATTTTTTTAGATAAGCACACAATATATTAAGAATATATTCATACATTATATAAAATTTTTATCACAAAAAGGAATTTTACGAATTGAGGCATACTCTTTTTTAAAGATTTAAAGAGAGGGATCATGAGTATGAGTAAGATTATGAATAAGAGAAGGAGACTAAAAGGCGTGATGTAAAGTCAGTTTATATTCCCGAGTGTAAATTTAAAATGGGTGCCCCCGCCAAGTTGGGATTCTACCCAGATATTGCCACCATGGCGCTCCACTATCTTTTTACAAATAGCAAGTCCAATACCGGAGCCTTCAATATACTTTGTCGAATTGACACGTTTAAAGGGCTCAAAAATACTTGAGGTAAATTTGGAATCGATGCCAATCCCATTGTCTTTTACACCAAAGATTTTTGTATCGCCGTTCACATTAAAGGTTATGTTTATTTGCGGGTTTTTATCATTTACAAATTTTAAAGCATTGCCAATCAGGTTTTGATAAAGTTGAGTAATTAAGATTTTATCACCGGAAATTTCCTGTAATTTTTCTCTGTTGATGTGCGCGCTTTTTTCTTCAACCTGGCTTTGCAAAGAAAGCAGGGCATCGTCAACACATTGATCCAGCGGAAATACCGATTCATCAATTGTCTTACGTGTGGACTTTGACAGGTTCAACAAATTGTTGATCAGCAGGTGCATTTTTTTTGAGGCGTTTTTTATATACTCCAGGTATTGGAGCGATTTTGCTGAAAGGATATTTTCAGGATCCTTTTGTAAAATTTTACTAAACGAAGATAAGGTCCGAAGCGGCGCTTGCAGGTCATGGCTTACAATAAAATTAAACTGGTCCAATTCAATATTTTTCTCTTCAAGTTCGTGGTTGGTTTTTTCAAGCTCGTCAAGTGATTCTTGCAATTTTTTTTCGGCTTCTTTTCTTTGCTGGTTTTCTTTAAGCGCCTTGTCCCGCATTATTTTGTATTCTTTGATACGATGGGTCATCTCCGTAACATCTTCTACCGCAAACAAGGCATAATATGTGCCTTCTTCTCCGGCAGGAACTGCCGTAACCGTTGTATGCTGTATGCGTGGTTCGTTATTGTGAAGAAATGCTTTGAACACATATTTATGTAACTTGGCCGAGAATATAGTCGGTGCACCGCCATTAAAAATATTATCCAGACGGACCTTGTATTTGGGCTCCTTTAACTGCGGATAAAAATGAAACAGGCTTTTACCAATTAGCTCAGTTTTTTTTAGACCTGTCCAATCTGCCAGGCACTGGTTCCAGAATACAATTTTATACGTTTCGTCTATTACACACATCCCAATGGGCGAGTGGTCCCAAATATCAAATTTATTGAGGATAGAATTTATTTTATTCATCGTCTTTGATCACTAGCAAACAACTAATCTGTCAAGCGCCTTTAAGATTGCATTTAGTGCGCCAAGTTCAAAATAGAGGACTAATTCGCCTCTAATTTCTAATTCCTTTACACTAAAATTTGTTTTGGCCAGCAGAAGTAGTTTATCAATATTTTCATCCAATGGATTAAAAATTTTATTAACAGACCCTTCCCTAAAATTGGGCACGGTATAGGTGAGGTGTGTTTCAAAAATATTACCAAGCGATCCCATTACCCCATTAAGGACAACATTGCCTACTTCGCATAATGTACCCGAGCGGATCGTGTCGAGATCATCCCCATAATCCATATCGCCTGTAAGCGCGGTAACCAGCTTTGAAGCAGCACCTGATGAAAATACAAGCTGGCTTGTGCCGCTAAACTCACCTTTAAAACCGAGGTCTACCGAAGCCAGTTCGCCATCGGATATCTTTTGTAATTCTTTCGAAAAATCACCGGTAGAAATGACACGCACAGCAGGGACGTTTAACTCAATATGTGAGCTTAACATAGAGTTTAAAATTTCGGCGCCTTTGCCCACACCAATATTTATCAGTTCTTTTAAAGCTTCAATTTGGTCTTTTGTTGGTTGCATTTTTGTCCTCGGCTAATTGGTCAGTTCATGCACAGCAGAAATTAACTCGTTCAATTTAGGCGGTTTATTCAACATCCTTGCAGCGCCCAAACCCAAGGCTTTTGTCCGGGTAGAATCCTGAATATCGGCGGAAAGGACTATTACAGGAATATCAATATTTTTCTCCTGCATTTTTTCCAAAAAACCAAAGCCATCCATCTCTGGCATCAATAAATCCAAGATGATACAATCCGGTGTGTACGACTCAAGTTTTTGTAAGGCATTTAAACCGTTGTCTGCCTCCACTATTTCATGTTCAGCTGTTTTGAGAATTTTACCAATCATCGTCCGAGATAGCCAGGCATCATCAACTGTTAAAATATTTGCCATCCAATTAGTCCTTTTTTTTCAGATATTAGTGTGATTATTATCAATTTAGCTTCGGATAGAAAAGGGCGACAAATTAGCAACGAGAATGAACTTGATCATTATTTGACAACAATCCACGATTAGGATAAACGTTCTTCCTCACAATATTCCCTTAACATAAAAACTTATTTGCAATGGGCCATTGCTGTGCTAAAACGTATCCTTCAATAAAATCCATTAATAAATTTCTTGAAAATGCCGATCTTTGTGCAGAGAAAACCAACGATGGAAGACCTTTTGAAAAAAGCAGTTATTATTATTTTTTTATTATTAGCCTCACAATTGTTTGCCCATCCGGAATCCAGCAAACCACCTATCGGCATACCTTTTAGGCAATCTTTTACTTCCAAAGACTATAATGCCGGTCCGCAGAACTGGTCTATCGTTCAGGATAAACGCGGTATAATGTATGTCGGCAACAGTTTTGGTGTTTTGGAATACGACGGCGTGGACTGGCGTTTAATTGAAACTCCGATCGGCAGTGATGTATTTGCCTTGGCGATTGACACTTTTGGCGTTGTTTTTGTTGGCTTAACCAACGAGTTTGGCTATTTATCATCAGACTGGAATGGCAACCCGGTTTACAAATCACTGTCGGACTCTCTCGAGCACAACTTTGGCCAGATTCTACAGATTATCCCGCTGCATGATGATGTCTATTTTGTCGCTGAACAAATGCAAATATTTAAGTATGATGGAAAAAAAACTACACGGGTCGTCAAAACAGAATCATATTTTACGGGGCTGCTTAATAGTTCAATAATTATACAAAAATACAAAACCGGCTTTTTTAAAATCGAGGACACCACACTTGTAAAAATCCCGGTGCTTGATAAAATTAAAGATCAAATTGTCGTTTCGGTTTTGCCATATTTAGCGGATAAAGATGGAAACAGACAACATTTATTTATCACCTCCCAAAGTACTTTTTATATTTATAATGGTAAAGAAATAAAAATATTGAGTTCGGAAATTGAGTCATTATTTAAAAAATATTATGTTTATGACGCCATTTTTCTTCCGGGTAATTTATATGCCCTGGCCATTGATCCCTTTGGTGTTGTAATTGTTGACCATGAAGGCAAGTTGATATACTCAATCGATCTTGAGTCGAACCTCATCAGCCAATCGGCGCTAACATTATTTGGTGACAGGCAAAATGGATTGTGGATTGGTACAAATGACGGGATAAACCGGTTTGAGTTTCCCACACCATTTCAGACACTTTTTTCCGAAACCGGTGTGAGGGGCGGTGTAACGGATTTAAAACGCTTTAATGATGATTTATACATTTCGACCCTTGGGCGCGTATATCGCTTAAAAAAAGAACCGGACAAATCAAAAATATTCTCACCCAGTTTTTCTGAACGCTTTGGCCTGGAAACAATCAAAAAAATAAATGCCTGGACCTGGGGCATGGCCAAGGCGGCTGACAATCTTTTACTCGCTACCGATGTGGGGCTCTATGCTTTTGATAAACAAAACAAACTTTCATTTCCTCTAAAACACCATAGTTTTTTTTCAATAAAAAAATCCAATACAAACAACAATATGATATTTTTAACCTCACACGATTCTCTCTTTTCCGTTCTCTACAAAAACAAAAATTGGACCATTGAAAAATCAATCTTTTTAGGCCAAAACGGTAATTTCTCGATTGCTGAATCACCTGATAATGTTTTATGGATTAACTCCTATGAGCGCGGAAATTATCGTGTTGATTTACGAAATGGGCTTGACAGCATTGAAATAAAAAGATATACAACCAGCGATGGGCTTCCCGAGAACAATTATAATTATTTTGCTAATTATAATGCGAAATTATTTTTTCTAACAAAGGTTGGCGTTTACTCATTTAACAACCAGGCCGATTCGTTTGAGGTCGATTCTGTTTCATTGATCGGAAAAACTTTTATCGGCAAAGACCTCAATAATATTACAAAAGACCAACAGGGCAATTTCTTTGTAACCACCCTTAAAAATATTTTCTTCTTCAGGCAAAAGGACGATGGGTCTTTTTTTGAGGATGATTCCTCTTTTGCGCGTATATCAGAATTTTCCGCCGAAATAGTTTTACCGGAAGCCGATGGCACAATCTGGTTTGGTGGCAGTCAGGGAATAATTAAATACAACCCGGATTATTTATTTAAAACCCAAGATAGCTTTAAGACTTTGTTCCGCTCAATTTATTTGGGAGAGGATTTATTTTTTAACGGTGATTGGCGAATCACACGCGCCCACAAAACAATCCCCCGTATGAAAAGGGGGATTAGTTATCATGCCATAGATTTTGACGCAAACAATGTAAAATTTAAATACGCCATAAATAGCTATCACCAAATAAAGTACAACCAATATCAATATTTTCTGGAAGGATTTGAGCCGGGATGGTCGGACTGGAGCAGTAAACCAGAAAGAGAATACACCAGCCTGCCAATTGGAAAGTTTATTTTTAATGTCCGTTCAAAGAATGCAGATAATTTTATTGCAAAAGAGGCAAAATTTTATTTTGAGGTTTTGCCCCCCTGGTATAAAACAATCTGGGCCTATTTATGCTACATAATATTAACCATATTTTTAATTGTCGGTATAGTAAAGTGGCGTTCTTTTGGGCTGAAGAAGCTGGTTAAAGAACGTACAAAAGAGTTGACAGACGCCAACATGCAACTGATTAAGGCCAAAGCACAGGCCGAACAAGCCGCACATTCAAAATCGATTTTTTTGGCTACAATGAGCCATGAAATCCGGACGCCCTTAAATGGTATTTTGGGCATGAACCAACTTCTTGCCAACTCGCAGTTAGATGATGAGCAGGCCGACTATATCGACTCCATCAATGTAAGCGCTGAGTCTTTGCTTAACCTGATTAACGATATTTTAGATTTCTCGAAGATTGAAGCCGGACAAATTGAACTGGAAAAAATTGAGTTCACGCTCATCCCGTTTATGGAAAATGTTCTAAAAATATTAAAGGGAAGCGCAGAAAAAAAAGGGCTAAATATATCACTTTCAATTGGTACGAAATTACCGGCTATCGTTATTGGCGACCCTTACCGGATTAAACAGATTTTACTGAACTTTGGAAGTAACGCAATAAAATTTACAAAATCGGGCCAGATAATAGTGAGTCTGACCGGAGAAAAGGTTGAAACCGAATCAGAGAACCTTGCAAATAAAATAAAACTATGTTTTAAAATTAGCGATAGTGGGATTGGAATAAAAAAGGAGAAGCAGAAAAATATCTTTTCCAGCTTTTCACAAGCCGATTCATCCACTACACGTGAATATGGCGGCACTGGACTTGGCCTAACAATCAGCAAACTTCTGGCAGAATTAATGGGCGGGACCGTACATTTTAAGAGTACCTTTGGAAAAGGTTCTTCATTTTGGACGGATATTGTTTTAGAATATCCCAAAAACCAGAAGAAACAGACCATAAAAATTGAAAAGCCTAAGGGGCTTTCCATCGACAATCTTAACAATATCCGTATTTTGGTTGCGGAGGATAATTCGATCAATCAAAAATTTATAAAACGCCTTTTGGAAAAAAACAATGCCAAGGTTGAAATAGCCAATCATGGACGGGAAGCCCTGGAAATGTTTCAGGCCAATACTTACGACATAATCTTGATGGATGTAAATATGCCGGTAATGGATGGTTATGAGGCAACGCGGCAAATTCGTAAAAGTGAAAAAAACGGACGCATTCCGATTATCGCCCTTACGGCCAATGCCATAAAGGGCGATAAAGAATTATGTATAGAAGCTGATATGGATGATTATTTAACCAAACCTGTAAAAATCACCGATTTGATTGAGACGATCAAATTACACTTAAAATAAAACGTGTTTCTACCTGCTGCGAAAGTTATTTTGTTTTAAAAAGAAACTGCCACATCAGTTTAAAATTTAAATCCTCAAGATCGGTGCCTGTTTCTGTTGGCATCACAAAAGCAGCGGCAATCCTGTGGTTTTTTGTATCTTCAAACTCATATAATGCAGCGCCAATGGTGATAATATTTATATCGTCCGAATCCATATCAATATTTGGATCATAGTTTTCAAAACGGCCTAAAACCTCAATCGTATTAGTGATTTTATACCCGCCAAAAAGATAATATCCCCTCATGGTTTTATCGGCTTCTTTATCTGTCAGGCTGACGAGCTCGGCTTTAAAAGTGAAGCGCCCCGGTTTAAAATATGCAAAGGCCGAGTATGAAGAATAATCTTTTATGTTTTTATTGCCCACACCATAATGGCCACCCACCTCGAGGCCTTTTAGACTGGCCGGTTTATAAGTCAGCATCCCGTCTACCGCTGTTGCCAAAGTGTTATTTTGTGATTTACTTTTATAATAATCGCCGACCCTATTGGTGATATTGTTTTTTCCATCGCCATTATGCAGCCACAACCGTCCGGTAAAATCCGCAACCTTGCCCTCTGCCTGGACGCCAAAATCACGATAGTCACTGCCCACAGTTCCCGAGCCCCAACTACGGACCATAAATGGCCGTTCAATAATATCCAGCTTTG
>JAJRVW010000068.1 GCA_024277115.1 Calditrichota bacterium | reverse complement strand
GTGAACACGCCCTCAAGAACTTCGGCAACAACTTTCCTCTTGAAAACCTCACTATATCTCTTTGGCTTGTTTTTGCTCATTTTTTGTCCTGGTTTTAGTTGACTGGTTTAGTCAACCTATTTCAGGACTATACAAAGCAAATTATAAGTTCAACCCCGCCTGGTTGCGGCGGGGCAAAGGACGCAAAGGAAAAGTAATACTTTATTAAAAAAACAAAAAGTTTTTTGCGCTCTCTGCGCCTTTGCGTTTAAATATTTTATAAGCCGCTCCTTTGCCCATATATTCTGAAAAAAGTTAGAGATAATCTCTACGTTTTGAGCTGTAAAGAATACCGATCAGATCATAGTTTACAGTAAGCAATCGGGTATGTAGGAAATTGTCATTGTGTAATAATCCTTTTCTTTACAGGAATGCGGAAATTGTTAAAAAGT
Source organism: Calditrichota bacterium (assembly GCA_024277115.1). Classification (GTDB taxonomy): domain Bacteria; phylum Calditrichota; class Calditrichia; order Calditrichales; family J004; genus JABFGF01. The sequence continues at coordinate 16,270 of JAJRVW010000068.1, read as the reverse complement.
AAGATTCCTACGCAATGACACTTCTGTCTATTTTGAATGCGAGGCGAATAACAGCCTATACCCAAGTGGTATTTTATCCCTCAGGCGCCTCAAAACGATAACCCACGCCCCACAAAGTTTTAATATATTGCGGGTTGGTCGGATCCTTTTCAATTTTATTGCGCAATCGGTTTATATGAGAGCTTACGGTATGTTCATAGCCTTCGTATTGGTACCCCCAAACAAGATCAAGCAGCCGTTCCCGGTTATACGTATTTCCAGGATGAGAGGCAAACAAGGTAAGCATATCAAACTCTTTGGCGGTAAGGTCAACCGTTTTTCCTTCCAAATGCACAAGATGTTTATCCAGGTCGATGACAAGATTATGAAATTCTAATTTCTTGCTCTCTTTTTGTTTTGTACTTTTTTCCTGGTCCAGCTCGACCCTGCGCAAGATTGCTTTAACCCGCGCCACAAGTTCTCGTACACCAAATGGTTTTGTAAGATAATCATCGGCGCCTACTTCCAGGCCAAGCACTTTGTCAATTTCTTCCGATTTTGCCGTTAACATTAAAATGGGCGTAAATTTATTAGACGATTTGAACCGCCTGCATACTTCCAAACCATCCATGTGTGGCAGCATCAAATCTAAAATGATCAAAGCATAGTCATTTTTTAGCGCCTTCTCCAAGCCAGAAACCCCGTCATCCGCAGATTCAACTTCTTTGCCGATATCGCTTAAATGAATGCGGATCAGATCAACAATTTTAGGATCATCTTCAATTATTAAGATTTTATTATTTGTGGACATATTTTCTTTCTAAAATGATAAACTTCAAAATTAATAAATCGGGTTCGCAATAATAAGTATGGGAACCCGATTTGTCAAACAACAGGATATTTTATAACACGAAGCATATCCCAATATGTATTAAGTACCTTTAATTTACACGTGTAATTGTAACCTTCGCCACAGCGCCATGCCAGCCGTAAAGCGCCGCATCAAGATCGCCATTTCCAGTAATGCCGCCATGAAGCTTAATGCGCTCATTTGTTGGGACGCGAACATGCGGGCTGCCACAGCATGGGCCGGGAATATGATCAAAAGATTCCGTGTTTTCTTCAGAACCGGCATCATAGGCATAAAGATAAACCGTTTTAGAACCACGGGCAGGCATGTGGATGGCATCCAATCCGGCAAAAGCATCATTTGTATTTACAAGCATAGAAACAATCGAGAGCTTGCGGAAACCAACACTAGCTGCAATATTTATCGTTGTAGACGCGCCCGGGAAAACAACGCCATCACCTTGTGCAACATTATATACAAGGCCATTATTTCCCAAAGATTCAACCAATGGGCCACTTACGGCATCTTCAGCAATTTGGGCAATTTCTGTTGAGGCGTACGCGCCTTTTTGAAATACATGGAAAAACTTTGTATGTGCCGCTAACACAGGTGGCGACATAGGTTGGCTGGCACCCGGGCCTGTTGCCGGTGTTAAATTTGTAAAAATAATCTCGTACTCCGCCACACCGCGCCTGTTAATATTTACTGCGCCATCCTGAACAACACCACGTCTTAGTTCGGGCCCATCTGAACTACCGGTTAAGTTGCCACCATTATCTTCGCAGGACCAGATAAAGGCAAAAAGGGCAATAATGGAAATAACACGAAAAGAACGTAACATAATTCCTCCTAATAAATTGGTTAATTTGTGAGGAAACATTATGCGTCGTGTTTTTAACAAACAGTTCACGGAATCTTTCTAAAAAAGTTCGTGTTCTTTACAAAAATATTAAAGACATAATCAAAAATATTATTTTAACGGAAGCGTTTAACACACAAGTATGGCGTGAGTTTGCGGACAAAATGATCGATGACAATGCTGCCCGGATACATATTTTTTAAAATGGCACGATCTGAAACCTTGCGCAATTTTTGTACCGAACGCCGCTTTTTCCAGATAAACAGCGGATTTATTAATAAAAAATAGAGCGCTTGCAATACGGCCCGCGCCCGTTTACCATCCCACATTGCCGCATCGGCCATTACCGTTGTCATCTCGAATAAGATGCGCAGGGGAAACAATAAAAACAGTAGGGGCAAAGAATAATTTTTTACCATCATAATTAAATTATTGCGATGGTTTAAATACATTTTTCGTTGATTGTCACTTCGCAACGTGTAACCGGAGTAATGATAAATAAAAGTTTTATGCGTGACCACATTTTTATAACCGGCAAGCTGTGCCCGCCAATTCAGGTCAATCTCCTCTTGATGGGCAAAAAAATCTTCGTCCAGCAAACCGATCTCATTAATAACGGATTTACGGACAAGCAAGGCACAACCCGATGTCCAAAAGACCTCGTTCCCCAGGTTGCTGTATTGCCCTTTGTCTTTCTCTACCGTATCAAAAATACGGCCACGGGCAAACGGATAGCCAAAAATATCCATCTCGCCACCGGCGCCACCGGAATAATCAAAAAAACGTTTATCCTGGATGGAAATGATCTTGGGCTGTACCATCCCAATCATTTTATCACCTTCGATGGTCTCGATCATTTCAGTTAAAAAATTCTCAGGCAAAACCGTATCATTATTCAGCAATAAAATAAACTCAGATTCGCTTAGCTCCATGCCTTGGTTGCAAGCTCCAGCATAGCCCAGGTTCACCTCATTTTCGATCAACCGCACTTGTGGAAAATTTTCTTTTACATATTCCGGGCTTCCATCACTGGAGCCATTATCGATTAATACGGTTTCAAAATCGGTGAATTCATTTTTATAAAGGGAATTCAGGCAATCACGCAGAATATCAATGCCGTTATAATGGGGGATGATGATAGATATTTTTTGAGTCATTCAACTAATTCAATATATAAGTTCTGTCTTAATTCCAAAATGATGCGCTGCATCGGCCAAGACCTTGTCCGCCGTAACAAACAGATCACAATGATTATCCGATAATACCAAATGTACGGCATCCAATGTTCTCAATGAAGTCGAAAATTCCCCAATCAGGTTTTTTGCAAGTTGAAAATGTTCATTAGAAATACTAAGACGTTTAAAATAATTTTCGCTTAAATGGTTGTTAAAATACTTTAAAATATTTACGGCATCAGGATTGTTGATTTCACTAGTCCTGATTTTTTTGGAAATTGCTGAGTAAAATTCCAGTTCGGTTAATCCGCTTAGCGCCAAAACTCTGTCTTCATTTAAATAAGCTTCGATGGTTTCAGAAAGCGCTTCCGGGACGTATAGAGGAACGATGACACTTGTATCAATATAGGCAATCAATATCTCGCCCCTTCCCGTTCTTCAATAATCACACGGCTTAATGGTTTTCCCTCTACTTTGATTGTGCCGCGGAACGCCTTCATGCTCGGTAGCTTTTTGGGTACAATTACAGGGGGAACCAAACGGGCAATTTCTTTTCCATGTTTTAAAATGACTATTTCTTCCCCCTGTTCGGCACTTGCTAATAAAGAAGAAAAATTTTTTCGCGCTTCCCTAACATTAATTTTCATAACGTTTCCCGTAATTTGTGGACACAATAAATGTACACAATAATTTTATGTATTGCAAAAATTAACTGATCTTAAACAGGGCCAAACGCTGTTTATATTCTTTGGCGATCTTCTTTCGCACGCCGCTATTTTCTGGTTTTCTAAGCTGTGGGTCATCATCAACCAGCATAAAAGCATCCCGGCGCGCCTCTTCCAATCTTTCACGGTCACGGATCGGGTTGGCCAGTTTAAACTCGGGCATGCCGCTTTGTTTCTTTACAAAAAAATCACCCCATCCGCGAATCTCCAGGTCTTTTTCAGAAATTACAAAACCATCGGTTGTTTCCGTCATAGTACGGATTCTCTCGCGGGCAATCTCGCCCACATTATAAGGTGTTTTTAAAATACAGTACGATTGTTTAGCGCCCCGCCCAACCCGGCCACGTAATTGATGTAATTGCGCCAGCCCAAAACGCTCGGCATGTTCTATGACCATTATCGTTGCATTGGGCACATCCACGCCAACCTCGATTACTGTTGTGGCCACAAGGATTTTAATCTTGCCATTGGAAAAATTTTCCATGATCGTATCTTTCTCCACCGCCTTCATCCGGCCATGCAATAAGCCCATAGAAACGCCTTGCAATGGGCCCTTTTCCAAAAACTGAAAAGCCTCGGTTGCCGCCTTTAAATCCATCTTCTCGCTTTCCTCAACCAGCGGGTAAACAATGTAAGCCTGCTCACCGGCTTCGATTTGTTTACGGATAAATGTATACATTTTTTCAGCCTGATTATCAAAACGCCATACCGTACGGATTGGTAACCGGTTTGCAGGCATCTCATTTATGGTCGAAACATCGAGGGAGCCATACGCCATCATGGCCAAAGTACGCGGGATTGGCGTTGCTGTCATTACCAGGATATCCGGCTCTGTTCCTTTAGAAATTAACGAGCCGCGCTGTAAAACGCCAAAACGGTGCTGCTCATCAATTATCACTAAACCAAGATTTGGGAATTCCACTTTTTGCTGGATCAGGGCATGGGTACCAATAACCAGCGCTTTTTGATTTTTTTTAATTTTCTCTAAAATCAGGGATTTTTCTTTGACTGTCCTTCCACCTTTAAGAAGGATTATTTCAATCCCAAAAGGCGATAAAAACTTTTTTATGCTGGAAAAATGTTGTTCTGCCAGGATTTCTGTTGGCGCCATTAAGGCTACCTGGTAACCATTATCGATGGCAATAAGCGCGGCCATCATTGCCACCAACGTTTTACCCGATCCCACATCGCCCTGTAATAAACGGTTCATTGGCGAAATGGAGCGCATGTCGGAACGAATCTCTTTCACTACTTTTTTTTGCGCGCCCGTCATTTCAAACGGCAATGCGTCAAATAATTTATTTAGCGTAGGGCTTGGTGCTGAGAAATTGATACCGACGGGTTTATCGGCCATATGCTTTTTTTGCAGGGCAAACAAAAGTTGCAGATAAAAAAATTCTTCATAAATAAAACGGTTTGTGGCTTTTTCCAGAAACACCGGGCTCGATGGTAAATGCATTTCTCTAAAAGCGGCATTTATTTCAGGGAAATTATGTGCTTTTATTATTGTCTGCGGCAAATACTCTGGATAAAGGGTTTGGTATTTTTCAAAAATTTGGATAAAGATTTTTCGGAATGTGGCTGAATTTATGCCCGATTTTCGAAGAGAATCAGTCAATGGATAAAAGGGGATTATTCGGCCGGTATTAGTCATATTTTCAAAATCATCATCACCCAGCTTATCATAATCCGGATGGTTTAATTGAAAACCGTGATAATATGTAAGTTTTCCGGATAGTGAAACCCAGTCACCAATCTTGAAAACATTTTTGTAATAAGAAACCGCATTGAACCAAATGGCTTCCAGCAACCCCTTTCCATCGCTGATGGTTATAAAAAAAGAAGGACGCCGTCCACGCTTTATCCCGGCAGCCTCTACCTTGCCAATTACAGTAACCTCCTGACCTTCTATTAAATTATTTAAAGGCAAGATTGTAGTCCGGTCAATATAACGGCGAGGAAAATAATTTAATAGCTGGTGCAAGGAACTTAGGTCAAACCGGACAAGTATATCGGCACGCTTTGGCCCGATACCTTTTAAATATTGGAGATCAAATGATTTTTGAGGAGATTCTGACATTGAAACACTGCACTAGTGGAATGTTGGATTACCATGAGTTCAATATAAAGCTTTTACATTAAAAAATATTATGCGATAAGAAAGGTATATAAAAACAACTCACCCCTACACAGTTTCTGCTGATTTTTAAGTTTTCAAGTCCCCTCTCTTCTAAGAGAGGGGATTTAGGGGTGAGTTCCAGAAAATAATTATATTAACCCGTTATGCGAATTAGAAAAAATAGAAACAAAATAATTCCAACTAAATTTTTCAATAGGCCGCTCCGGTGGAGCTTCTTGAAAACTATTGTGATTTTTGTTCTACAAATAGAACGTCCTTACAGGACGAAATAAAAAATTCCGATAGGAATGGTCTATTTGTAGAAAAAATGAATTTCTATGTTAGTAAAAGTTCCATAGGAACGACCTGCTTTTAAAGTTTTACAGCTATTATCAACAAATATGCTATTCTAATTCGCACAACGGGTTATACTAATATAAAAGTTCTCTTTAGATCGAATTTAGGTTGAATTATTAAATCAATTCAACCATACGCCAAATTTATTATACTTTTCGTGGAAATTCTTCCTTAAGCACCCTGCCATCTTCCAATTCAATCAGGTGCGTGGCTTTGGCCGTCATGTGATCGTTGTGGGTTACAATCAACAGAGTTTGCCCCATTTCGTTATTTAATTTTAATAACAGGTTAAATAACGAATCGCCATTGGCTCTGTCTAAATTTCCAGTGGGCTCATCGGCCAAAACAATTTGTGGCTTATTTACAATGGCGCGCGCTACGGCCACACGTTGCTGTGCCCCACCCGAAAGTTCACGCGGCTTATGTGCCAGGCGGTGCGATAAACCAACCAAATCAAGTAAGTGAAGGGCATATTCTCTGGTCTCTTTTTCCTTATTATAAATCATGGCCGGCATAAGTACATTTTCCAATGCGGTAAATTCCGGTAATAAATGATGAAATTGGAAAACAAAACCAATGGTCTCATTGCGAAGTTTTGCAATTTTTTGTTCATCCATATTTGCAATATTTTTTCCGCCAATTTTTATTTCACCTCTATCCGGGTTATCCAACAAACCGAGAACATGAAGCAAAGTACTTTTACCAACCCCGGAAGGTCCGGTAATTATGGCAACATCGCCCTTTTTTATTTCAAGATTAAGCCCTTTTATTACATCCACTTTTTGTGGGCCGGTATTATAACCTTTGTAAAGATCGATCGCCTGGATAGCAAGTGACGAATTATTTTTATTCATAACGGATCGCCTCTACAGGTATCAATTTGGATGCTTTATTTGCCGGATAAACCGAGGAAAAGAAACTTAGGGAAAGCGCCATTGTTGTGATGGCAATAAAATCGATCCATTCCAACTCCACCGGAAAAGAGTTGATAAGATAAACATCCGGCGGCAGGGGAATTAAATTAAACTTTACCTGTAAGAAAATAATAGAATAAGCGATCACATTCCCGAGAACAGTTCCGATTACGCCGACCAGCATCCCCTCGAACATAAAAATCCGGCGAATGCTTTTTGCTGTTGCACCCATGGATTTTAAAATGCCAATTTCGCGCGTTTTATCCATAACAACCATCACAAGCGAGCTGACAATATTAAACGCTGCAACCATGATAATCATGCTCAATAACAAAAAGGATAAAATTTTCTCGATCTCCATCCATGAAAACAAAGACTTATTTCGATCGAACCATGTTTCGGAGGTATAAGGATAACCGAGGGCCACACTTAATTCCTTGCCAACCGCATTGGCCTGCTCATAATTGTCCAGCTTTATATCGATCCACGAAACACCTTGCATACCATATAATTCCTGGGCATCTTTAATTGAAATATAAGACAAGATTTTATCGTACTCATAATAACCAAACTCAACCAGACCGGCCACATAAAATTGTTTGATTATTGGCTGGGCAAAAATGCCACCCTCTTTGGGCATGGACCAGAGAGAAACCACGTCACCAATATTTAAAGCAAGTATTGCATCCGCCAAATGCCTGCCCAGAACAATCCCAGTCAGTTTCCGGTCACCAATTATTTTTTCTGAAAAATCCAGTTCGCCTGATACTATTTTATTGGAAATTTCTGTCACATCATCCGCCGTGTTAATATCGATCGCCTTAACAATTGTTGGACGTTGCGTCGATTGTGATTTGATCATCGATTGTTCAGAAATGGCAGGTGAAGCACCAACCACGTGCTTATTTTCTTTTATGATTTTTATGATCGAATCCGGCTGGGCAATTGTTTCTGTAAAGTATTTTCTAATTTTCAAATGGGCATCAGCGCCAATTAATCGTGAGCGGACTTCACTCTCAAAACCATTCATAACAGACAGAACCAATATCAGGACAGTCACACCAATCGTTATTCCCGCAATGGAAACATAGGTTATAATCGAAATAAAACCTGTTTTCCGTTTTGCGCCAAGATAACGTTTGGCAATAAAATATTCAAAAGACATAAATAAACTTTCTACTTCAGTTATTCAAAAATAACATTCTAAGAGAATTCTTTTAGCTGGTAAATAACAATCCAAATTAAAATTGCGGGATGACAACATTCACCTACTCATTAAATTTAAGATTATTTCTTTTTTTCCGGACGCATTTGCGGGAAAAATATAACATCGCGGATACTGGCCTGGTTTGTGAACAACATGGTTAGCCGGTCAATCCCAATCCCTAATCCAGCTGTTGGCGGCATACCAATTTCAATAGCCCGCAAGAAATCTTCATCCATAACTTGCGCTTCCTCATCACCGCGTGATTTTAAATCCATCTGTGCCATAAAGCGTTCCCGCTGATCGATGGGATCATTCAACTCACTAAAAGCATTACCAACCTCTTTACCGCCTATGATTGGTTCGAACCGCTCCACAAGCCCCGGTTTACTACGATGCTTTTTAGCCAGTGGAGACATCTCCACGGGATGGTCGATAATAAAAGTAGGTTGAATCAGTTTGGGTTCAACATGTTCCCCAAATATTTCATCAATAATTTTACCATAACCCATATCCGGGCTTACTTCCACATTTAACTCTTCAGCAACTTTTCGCAGGCCTTCTTCATCAAGATTTGAAACATCGTGCCCTGTAAATTCTTTTATGGAATCCAAAATTGGCAGCCTACGCCATGGCCCGGCCAAATCAAATTCATGCCCGTTAAATTGCAACTTGGTTCCACCCACTACTTTCTTGGCCACATGGTTAAATATTTTTTCTACAAAATCCATCATCCAGTTATAATCTTTATAAGCGATATAAAGCTCAACCTGTGTAAACTCAGGATTATGAAAACGATCCATGCCTTCATTTCTAAAATCCTTGGCAAATTCATAAACACGGTCAAACCCACCAACGATAAGGCGCTTTAAATAAAGTTCATTGGCAATTCGCAGATACAGTTTCATATCCAGGGTATTATGATGTGTTGTAAATGGCCGTGCGGCAGCGCCCCCATAAATTGATTGCAGAACGGGTGTTTCAACTTCCAGAAAATCGTTGCCATCAAGCACTTCACGGATCGCAGAGATTATTTTACTTCTTTTGATAAAAGCTTCCCTAACCTCCGGGTTTACGATCAAATCCGTGTAACGCTGGCGATAGCGTAATTCTTTATCAACAAACTGATCGTAAACAACTTTTTTGCCATCTTCCATTTTTTCTTTTGCAATAGGCAGAGGGCGAATTGATTTGGATAAAAGTTCCAGGCTTTCTGCAAACACCGAAACCTCACCCATTTTCGTCTTTTTTACGATACCGCTTACGCCGATATGATCGCCAATATCCAACATCTTGAACATTTTGTATACATCCACGCCTATGGCATCACGCTGAACATATAATTGAATCCGGCCTTGCATGTCCTGAATATGACAAAAGGAGGCTTTGCCCATTATCCTTACTGCCATTATCCGGCCAGCTACAGAAATCTTTTTTCCTTCTAAATCATCAAAATTCTTTTTAACGTCCCCAGTTTGATGGGTTCTGTCAAAGCTATAAGGAAAGGGATTTACACCTGACTCTATGAGCTTATCTATTTTTTCTTTTCTTATTTTTACTAGTTGATTTAAATCTTCCAAAATAACTCCTAACTCTGTCCAAAATTAACTAAAAATGCTTCAATAAATTGATCAATATCGCCATCCATTACATTTTGTACATTACTTGTTTCCACATTTGTACGATGGTCTTTTACCATATTATATGGATGAAAAACATAGGACCGGATTTGGCTGCCCCACGCGATATCTTTTTTCCCCTCTTCCATTTCTTTCATTTCTTTTTTCTTGTCTTCAAGCTGTTTTTGATACAATTTTGCTTTTAAAAATTTTAAGGCACTTGCCTTATTTTTATGCTGAGACCGGTCGTTTTGACATTGTACGACGATATTAGTTGGTAAATGCGTGATGCGAATAGCTGAGTCAGTTTTATTGACATGCTGTCCGCCTGCGCCGCTCGCCCGATACGTATCGATACGTAAATCAGCTGGATTAATTTCAATATCAACATCATCATCCACTTCAGGTAATACAAAAACGCTTGCAAAAGATGTGTGCCGCCTTTTATTTGAATCGAAAGGCGAAATCCGAACCAGGCGATGGACACCAGCTTCAGCTTTTAAATACCCATAAGCATATTTACCCTGCACTTCAATCGAAACACTTTTAATCCCGGCTTCGTCTCCACTCTGAAAATCAAGTATTTCTGTCTTAAATTTTTTACGCTCGGCATATCTTAAAAAGAGGCGCATTAGCATTTCAGCCCAATCCTGGCTTTCGGTGCCGCCCGCTCCCGGATGTATGGTAAGGATTGCATTTTTAGCATCATTTTCTCCCCCAAGCATTCGGCGAAATTCGATAGCTTTTAAAGCATTGGCCAGATCATCCAAGTTTTTAGACAGTTCCTGTTCCAGTTCTGCATCTGCTGCACCTTCGGCCAATTCGATGATCACATCAATTTCATCCAAATAGGCTTTGCACTCATTCCAGGCATCCACCCATTCTTTGATTTTATTGATTTGATCATAAATTCTTTTAACAGCTTTTTTATCATCCCAAAAACCATCAACAGTGGTTTGTTTCTCTAAATCAGCAAGGTCTTTTTCTTTGGCATCTAAGTCAAAGATAACCTCTTAATTTTTCAACTCTGTTTTTGTAGTCCTGTACAAGATTTAGTATTTCAGTTGTCATGTATTATACCTATTTAAAAAGTGATAAAAAACTTTAAAGGAAGAATTTAAGGAGTAATTAAAAAGCAAGCAAGCAAGGTGGGAAAGTAAGTTAAAATAAAAAATCCCCCGGTGGTAGCCGGGGGATTGAAATGTTAGTTTCCTTCTTCTTCAAGAATTTGTTTTAGTTCTTCCAGCTCTTTTTCCGCTGATTCTCGTTCTTCTTTCAATTTGTCGAGTTCAATTTTGATATTTTCTGACTTTTCTCTGTCTTCAATAATTTGCTGAAAGAATTCTACACGTTTGTTAAATTGATTTTTATCTACTTGTGCTGAGCTTTGTGTTGAAGCGGTTAATGGCAACAAGGTGAGTTCAAATCCCAGATGTGCTTTCCATGCCGAGTAATTGGGTAGATCTATTTGTTCATAGTTTGCAAGTCCTACGCTCTCATCTTTGTCTGCGCTAACCCTTACATCAACACCAAAATTAAAAGCAAACCAGCCAAAAGGTTTATATTTTATAGATGGGGTTACATACGTATAGTCCTCACGGCCATACACAAACTCATTGGGTTGCACTAAAAATGTTGCGCCAGATAGTTCCAATTGGAAATCGAACAACTCTGTTGGATAAAGCAAACCAAAAGCATACTGAAGTTCAGATGAATTAACAGTAGCCTTTTTGCCTGGAAATACTTCAACACCAGCTTCATTATGGTTCAACCAGCCGAGATTTAAATGTGCACTAAAAGAGCGATCAGGTAAATAAGGATCTAAATAATAGGAGAGTGCTCCAGTAAATCCATACTCCACAGCACCACTGGAATAATATGTAAAAGGATAGTTGTGATCCTCACCAACAGGGAATTTCACCTTAGCAATAACAGCACCATACATCTGCCTGTCTAAGAAATCAAAAGAACCTGCCTTAAAAGAAACTCCAATATCATCGGGAAGGTTAAATTCATTACTTGTATGGGTATCCTGATATAATCCCGGTGTAATGGTAAAATCAAAATTATCACTTACACCATATGTTAATGACATCGCACTGTTGACTAACCAGTAATTTGCTGCAGAAATATTTTGAGCATTCAATTTACCAATATCCGCCAGTTTTGTAAAAAAATTCATATCGGAATGAATTTCAAACCTGCCTGCTTCAAAAGTTCTGGCCGTTTGTGTCATCATCAGGCTTTTACTGCCCAAGGCAGTTTGTGCAATAGCTGTTGATGTTATTAATAATGATATCAGCAATATTTGGCTGACTTTTTTCATCTCAACCTCCTAATAGTATTAGAGTTGAAGCTTAATTATAAATTATTGATCGTCATCTAAAATTTTCTTTAGTTCATCAATTTCTTTTTCAGCTTCTTTGCGTACTTTTTTTAGATTTTCAATTTCATTTTGAACAGATTCTGACTTTTCTTTTTCAAGAACAACCGATTCAAACATTTCTACTTTTTCTTTGGCTTTCTTTTGCTCATAGCTTAAATCACTTGTTGCATTATCTGCGAGAATATTAAAGTTCATATTTACGCCTAGTTGAACTTTCCAATCGGGAAAGTTTGGTGGTAAATCCAAATTTGTACTTGGGTCAGGTATACCTAATGTGGCATTTCTGTCATCCGGAGAAACCCTGAAATCAACACCCAAATCCAATGCCAACCAATTAATAGGCTTATAGCGGATACTCGGTGTCAAAAACGCCCATTCTTCAGCGCTATACACAAATTTATCCGGTTGTTGTAAAAATACCATCCCTGTTAGCTCTAACCTAAAATCAAAAAGACCTGTAGGATAGGAAAAAGCCAATGCCATTCTATAATCGCTTGAATTAACTTTCCCTGTTAATTTATCTCCATTGTTCTTTTCATAGAGTACTGTGCCTAGTTCATTATAATTCCACCATCCAGCATTGAAATGAGCATTAAAAGAACGGTCCGGCAAATATGGATCAGCATAGTAAGATATTGCATACATTAGGCCGTATTGAACAGACTCAGTTGTAAATTCTGTAAAAGGATAGTTATGTACTTTCCCTGTAGGAAATCTAAAACTTGTTAAAAAGCCTTGTGTAAAATGATTTCGGGCAAAAGAAAAAGAACCAGCTTTAAGTGTTAGAAAAATATCATCGGGTGAATTGAATTCGTTGCCACCTACCCTGTTTTTAGCATGTGTATCCTGATACGCTCTTACACCAACGGTTACATCTACATGGTCAGATATTCCATAAGTAAAAACAAAATTGCCCTGTACAAGCCAATAATTAACCGATTGAAAATCTTGTATAGGAGCACTAGAACCTAATAAGTCACCAACTTTTGAATAAAAATTCATATTTGAATATATTCCAAGTTGCCCCTTAGAATAAACTTTGCCTGTTTGCGTGTGAAGCAATGTCTTTTCACCATTGGATATCTGGGCAAAAATATTTTGAGTACAAAATAATATCAATGTCAGTGACAATATGATAAACTTTTTCATTAAAAAAGCTCCTAAACTCAGTGTATTGACTAAGAATCTATATTGATTTTATAGAAAATTAATTTAAAAAATTCAAAGAATAAATGAAAAAATTATTTTAGTCTTTGAGATAGTACAAATACATTGGCAATAATTGCCATATCCCTAAATATACCAACAATTTGCATAAAAATATCTTGAATACTGCCGGCAACAATTATTGTATCTCCCGGTTGTAAGATTGGGAGCAATGAATTATCACCTGTTTTAAGAAATTTTTCTATATCAATTTTAAGTACTTCCTGATCTTTCCTGACAACCCGTACATCATTTAACCGAGCAGTACTTAAAGGCCCACCCGCTGAGGAAATCAAATCAATCAGTGTGTAAGAGCTAGGTACACTATAGATGCCTGGCCTCTGTACATGACCCCATAAATTAATATTGACTAAAAGTATATCGCCACTTCCGAGGATATATTGAGCAGGTTTATCAGAAAATTGTGTTTGCCCTGCATTTAAACCTTGCAGATTGTCAAAATTCTGAGAATGCAATGTAGTGGAAAGCAATAAAAATATAAAAACAGTAACAAATCTTAACATCAATCTCCCCAAATTATTAGTTCTGGAAAATCTTGCCAGATAGTTTCAGAGCCTGTATTTTCACCTTGAAACAAATCAACTCGCCATTGATAAAGACCACCTTTACCAAAAACGACCTTTAAGTCTTCTCCAGATATTTCTTCTTTAATAAACCCATTAAAATCAACATTTTTAATTTCAGTTTGATAAACAATTCTATAGCCACTTAAGTTATTATCATCTTCGCCCCGAATGCGAATTGCATATTTTCCAGGTCCAGTCTGCCCGTCTACGTATGAAGCAGAAAATATTAACCGTTCTGGATTTGTAAACCCGTTTGCCGTATCTGCATCAACATCCAATGCCCATGCTTTATCGATGAGTTTATATTGAACAGTGTCTGATGGCAAGCTTTTAGTATTATTTTGATCAATGGCAATGATATAATAATGATATAAAACACCTAGTTCTAATTTCGTATCGACCGTTACTGTATCATTCTTAGTATTTGCTTTAAGAACTATGGGCAATGGCTCATAAATTAATTGGCCATTTATATCCTGCCCACGATACAAAACATATTTGTCTAAATTGAGTGTTGCTGGATGTTTATGCCACATAATTACAATGTCGTCTGTCTCAGAGTCGTCAGCAGCATCAATCCCTCGTTCAATAGAATCTAAATCTGTAGTAAGGGAGCGTTTAACCATAGATGGTTTAGCAGGCTTTTCTCTTTCGACTCCTGACGGATCACTGCATGCTATCCAAACCAAAGTTAAAGATATAAAAAAAAGAAATTGTTTCATATTTATAAATTAAAAAGAAGTGAAACTCTATGTGAATTACCTAAAACATGGCCTTGGTAAGCATAATCTAATCTAAACTTCCAAATGTAGAGACCGGCACCAGTAGTAAAGCTGCTGATATTTGAACCAATTCGTAAAGCTATTAATGAGTCGTATAAAAACTCACTACCTATATGATTTTGCCCACCATATCTCGAGTCAATATCGAATGCAAATGTAAACTGTGTATTTATGAACTCTAAAGGCTGAATATAGGCAAAACCAAATTTAAAATTCCTATCAATCGTATCTTTTCGTTTTGATGCTGTATCCCAAGTGATTTTTGTTTCTGCAATATCCTGGGCATTTATTCCAAACATTAAATCACCATAATTCTCATCGTTAAAAACATTGCTTAATTCAATCTTTAACATCATTCCAAGGTCTATACCGATTCCACTTCCACTATTATTATCAATAGATTCATTTATCATCTTAAAATTGACACCATATCCAAAATCTATAGGAAATTCAAAATATTGCCACCCTAAATCGACCATTACTCTTTGGTATTTTGCGAAACTGAGGATAAAAGCATCATCACTACTAGAAAAATTTCCAATGGGGCCATCTATTAGTGGGTCATTTCCATCATATCGCTCAGATGCGCTACGTGTTACATCTCTGTACCGAGGAATATCATCGACACTTAACCTTACCCAGGAAAGGGCAATTGTAACACCACCAAATACGGGCATTGCAGCACTGATAAAATTCTGTTGCTCCAACGAATTAAACAAGTCCGCACGCATTGATGCCGCCTGGAATCCATTTAGAAATGCAAGCCCACTTGGGTTCCAGTAAAAACCGTATGCATCATTGCTTAATGCAACATGGGCATTTCCCATTCCAAGTGCTTTTGCACCTATCCCAAGCTCCAGAAATGAGCCCGCATATTTACCGGCAAATGTGAATGAATAGAACAAAAGTAATATGTATATAAAATTAATTTTTCTCATTTAAGCCTTGCCACTTTTAATTTCTTTTTTACATGGAAAATTTTGTCACTATTGGAACCATTATCTTTAAATGACGCTTTTATTACAACAAAGTAAACACCATTTGCAACATCGTGACCATCATCATCCTTACCATCCCATAATAATTCATGATATCCAGGCGTTAGTTGATCTCCATCATTAACATCGACGCCCTCTGGTGAAATTAGAGGTTTTGAGCGAATCATATGCCCTGAAACTGTATATATTTTTATTGATAGACTTTCCATTCTTGGAACCGAAATACTGGCCGAATATGCAAATATTGTAGTGTTGGAGAATGGATTTGGATAGTTTCCATGAATAATTAAATCATTTGCACCTGAAACATTAAATGTTCGTTTAATGTTTTGTATATTTCCATTTATATCAGCAACCTCAATTTCGATACTGTGGTTGCCCTTACTTAGCTGCGGTGTAGCCAACACAGCGATGGAATTTGCACTACTTACACTGTCCGGAATAGTCAAATCATCGCGTGATAATTCAGTCCCATCCAATTTAACAGATAACGTATTTTCCAGATCAATT
>JAJRVW010000067.1 GCA_024277115.1 Calditrichota bacterium | reverse complement strand
TAATTATTGGATTCAATTTTAAAATCCAAAGAATTATTTTTAGAGATTTATTTATAACCTCACTGAGAGTAAAGCTTACGAGGGCTCGAATGTGTATATGAATTTATTCTTAATTTTTCGGGAAACAAACAGATGTTAAAAGGAGTAGGATATTTAAAAATCAACTTTTTAATTGTCCTCTAAATTTTAACCACATGAAGAAATCTAAATCCTCAATTGATTCATTATATTTACTGCAAATTTGCAATACAAATAATTGTTAAAAGTCTGAATGTCAAGTTCTATAAAATTCACAATTCTTTTAATTAGTTTTCAATAAAATCAATATGGCATGCATAATAAAGCTCTGATTATAAAAGAAAAAATCGCGCTATTTCTTTTCTTATTTATCATCATTTCATTTACCGGCTACGGACAGTCAACGTCATCCGGTAGCTTATCTGCCGACACGGCAAAAGTTTCAAACAAGCCAGAACCAATACATATTGTGGATATCAATTTTGAGCTGGAGCGTACTCGTAAAAAGCTGGCTAAGAAATCAAATGATCTGAAACCTCAACCCCAACTTGTAAAGTTAGATTCTCAACTGGTAATACAAAAGACCTTTTTAGACAACGAGGTGAAGGAATTTAAACAGTTTAATCCACATAATTTATCAAAATTTTTCCTGGAAAATACCTACCGCGCCTGGAGTGGGTATGAAGCCAAATTAGAAAAATGGGAAACTCTTGTTAACAATTATATTTCAAATACGCAGGAGCATATTGACGAATTGGAGTTCAGTAAAAGAGTTTGGGAGCTTACACATGAAGATGCAAAAGCTGCCAACAATCCTGAGCAACTAATAGCACGTATTTCTGAAATCATCAACAAAATTGATGGTTTGGTACGAAAGTTTATGAAATACCGGAGGGAAATGATTATCAGGGAGGATAATATCAGCGAACTTATTTCTGTTGCCAGTGATATTCAGGAAGAGGTTTCTCAATTGCAGCAACATTTACGTGACAATCTTTTTGTCGCAGACAAACCAAGTCTTTGGAATATCGAATTCGACATATCAGAGATTTTTCCTGTTGCGCCAAGATTGCATAAAGCGTGGCACGAAAACGCCAAAACGATTAAAATTTTCTCAAAAGAGATCAACTACTTTTATTTGGCGTTCCTGTTAGTTGCTGTCGCACTGATGTTTACATTCATATTTAAGAAATTCAGAAATCTTAAGCTTACAGACTCAGATCCCAATTATATAGTCGTAAAAAGGATCAGTTTTCAACATCCTTTCTCTTCATTAACCTTTCTACTTTTCACGTTTTTCCTCATCTCTCTGCCTAATATGCCTTTGATCATGATTGGGATATTGGGCATCATATTACTGTTTTTATCTATGATTTTTTTACGAAAAATCATTGGGATACAAGGGCAGATGATTGTAAAAATAGCACTGATACTATATATATTTAACTTTTTTGAGATATTGTCCTGGTATTTCGGAAGTTATTCCAGGCTGTACATCACTGCCGAATCATTACTTGCTATGTTTTTAATATACAAGTACGCATTACCGGTTATTATTAAGAAAAAAAGAATGCTCATCCGTTTGTTAAAAGGTTCAGTGCATTGTCTGTGGCTCTTTTCCTTTTGTTTTTAATTGCCTTTTTTTCCAACATGTTTGGATTTATGAACCTGGCAGTATTAACCATCAAGATCGGTATTAAAACAGCCGCCATAGCAGTTATAATATTTTCCGCACATGCAGTTTTACGAAGTAATATTCATGCCTTGGTTGAGATTGGCAGAAATAGCAATTTCAGGTTGGTGACACACGGGTGGGATGATCTTGAAAAAAGAGCCATTCAACTTTTAAACCTGCTGGCAGTCGTTTATCTGATAAAATTTATTCTCCAAACCATGGAAATTTACCGCCCATTTATGGATTGGTTTTCTGATTTTCTGGTGCATCAGTGGGAAATCGGAACACTCCGCATATCTATTGGAGGTATATTGAGCATGATCCTGATATTGGCATTCACATTCGGACTTGGCCGTTTTGTCAAACTAATTATTGAGGATAAGGTTCTGGCAAAGACAAAATTACCTAAGGGAGTCCCTGCAGCAATTTCTGCAACCATTCGTTATTTTATTATTACCCTCGGTGTATTAATGGCCCTATCAGTTGCGGGTATCGATCTCGGAAAATTCGGCTTGTTGGCCGGGGCGCTCGGTGTTGGCATCGGGTTTGGATTACAAAACATTGTAAATAATTTCATTTCCGGATTAATACTTGTTTATGGAAGACCTGTCAATGTCGGTGATACTATTGAAGTAGAAAACCTGATGGGTACAGTTAAAAGTGTTGGCATCCGGTCAAGCAATGTGCGTACTTATGATGGGGCCGAAGTGATCGTACCCAATGGAAACCTGATTTCAAATCAGTTGATCAACTGGACTCTCTCAGACAACAAACGCCGTATTGAGCTAAAAATAGGAGCAGCTTATGGTTCGGACCCCAATGTAATCCTTGACTTACTTAAAAAAGTAGCTATGGATCATGAAGATGTGCTAAAAGAACCGGAACCAAGGGCTTTGTTTGAAGAATTTGGTGACAGCTCACTGAATTTCCGTCTGCTTTTTTGGGTTCCCTTTGAAAAAGGGATCGGGGTGAAAAGTGATATCGCCATCGGTGTGTATAATATTTTTGATGAAAACAATATTCAGATACCTTTCCCACAGGTTGACCTTCACGTAAAAAAAGATGATGAAAAACCAGTTGAAAAATCCAAACCAGCGGAACAGATAAAATCCGAC
>JAJRVW010000001.1 GCA_024277115.1 Calditrichota bacterium | reverse complement strand
GTAGATTATCGCGGCAACCACATCTATTTCAAATCGGTCCATTAATTATATTTGGCTTGCAAGTCATAGATTGCCTGCTCGGCAGGTTGATAATTTTCGTTTTCCAGAAGGGCGTTTTGATAGCAGGAAAGAGCCTTGTCCCACCGGCCTTTAAACTCATACACCTTACCAAGGTTTAGCCAGGGGAAGCAATAATTTTTATAGTCGGGTGCTTCGAGGGCTTTTTTTAGCCAGGTTACAGCTTCGTTATACCGGTTTTGCTGTAACAAATAAGCGCCAATGTCATTATAAGGGTTTCCAAAATCCGGATCCAGGTCGATGGCATGTTTACATTCCTCGATGGCTTCGCTATAAAGGCCTTTTAAGCTAAAGACCCAACCTAGGTAAGTGTGTGCTTTGGCGGAGGGGGCATATTCAATCGAACGTTTGTAAAAATGGGCGGCACGATCCAGATGGCCATTGTTTTGTAAAATAAAAGCCTGTTCAAAAAAGTTTTTGGCTATTTGAGATTTATCTATGCTTTTACCCATAATATCCTCTGTCGATTATAAACAGGTTAATGTTTGGCGCGCTTTCCCAAACGTGAAAATATGTCGCAGTCAGGAGACTGCTCCTACCTTAATAATTCCGAAACAGAACGTTTGGTATTTATATGGTAAATTACCTTTGCAAAAAGCGGTGCGATGGAAACTTCGTCGTACCACGCATTGTTTTTTAAAAAATCTTCGCCATGCATTACCGCGTCTGTTCCAATTATTCGGGTGATTACCCCTTCTTCATAAGCTTTGTTCATAATTTCTACCGCATGGCCGTTAAAGAATGGCAGGGAGCAGGTGATATAAATATTTTTGGCGCCCTTATCTTTTAACAGTTTTGCCGCGTTGACCATGGTGCCGCCTGTGCTGATCATATCATCGGGGATCAATACATCTTTTCCGTTTACATCGCCCACCAGGCGCATACTTTCAATGGTGCTTGCCTTCGAGTAATCGCGCGCTTTGTCCACGATGGCCAGATCGGTTTCCATGGTTTTGGAATAGAAACGGGCTTTTTCTGCGCCACCAACATCCGGGGCGGTGATAACTAAATTATCGGTTTTATAATTATTTTTAAAATGGGTCAGCAAGGTTCGGGAAGCGTGTAAATCTTCCATGCGGGCCGTGGTAAAAAAGCCCATTATCGCCTCGGCATGTACATCGAGAGTGATAACGCGGTTGGCGCCGGATACTTCTAAAAACTGTGCGACCTGTTTTGCCGTAATACCTTCGCGGGATTTTTTACGTTCCTGCCGGGAATAGGCATATTGCGGGATAACGACAGAAATGGAATCCGCATCGGATTGGTAAGCCGCATGCACAGCGGTAAACAATGCCATCAAATTGTCATTAATTGATTTTTGGGAGAGCGGGTCATCAAAACATTGTACGATATAATGGTCATCACCTCGTATATTTTCTTTTATTTCACTCTTTATTTCGCCGTTTCCAAAGGTAATTTCGTTTGAGCCTGTGCGTCGTATTTGGATAATATCGCCTTCGCTGCGTATTTTTTTATTGAGCGACTTTATAATCCGCTCAGCGAAACCAACACCGGAAGCACAGGCCGAAATACTAAGCGCCCCACGCTCACCTTTACGTTTGGGAAGAAATGTTTGAGTCATTTATGAATCCTTTAAATTGGTAAATAGTACGGAAAACTTTTACGAATGATTGTGCCCAAGTTGTCATGGATTTTATTATTTGAAGCAAGAACATACGAACTGTTCATGTAATTTGGCTTATCCCAAAAATCAGTAATTTTGCCACCGGCCTCTGTTATTAGCAACGCGCCGGCTGCCATGTCCCACGGTTTTAAACCTAACTCCCAGAAGCCGTCAAATTTTCCGGCTGCCACATATGCCATGTCAATTGCCGCCGACCCAAGCCGCCGGGCACCAATGGCATGATCAAAAATTGACCTGAAGGCATGCATATAATCATCCAGCATATGTTTAGCTTTGAACGGAAATCCTGTTGCAATAAAACTTTCGTTTAATGTGGATGTTGTCGAAACATGGATTTTCTGATCGTTGCAAAAGGTACCTTTTCCTTTTTCGGCCCAATACATTTCATTTGTAAGCGGATTATAAACCACGGCGGTGACTATTTCATCATTATGCTCAACGGCGATGGACACAGAAAAAACGGGAATGGAGTGAAGATAATTTGTTGTGCCGTCCAGTGGATCAATTATCCAGCGATACGGGCTTTTTATTGCACTACTTCCACTTTCCTCGGCAAGGATTTCATGATCAGGGAATTTTGAGCGGATAATTTCAATTATTTTTATTTCAGAGCTTTCATCCACAAAACTTATAAAGTCATTTGCCGATTTTTTACGAATATCGGTCACATCAACTTTGCCAAAATGAGCGCGGAGGATTTTACCTGCATCCCTTGCCGCTGTTTTTGCTGTTTGTAATAAATCGTCCATAATGAGCTAATAATTTGTGAACCTATTTTTATTCTATCTATTATTCTTAACAGATTAGGATTTATCTGGCAAAAAGATATCCTTATAAGGTGTACTTGATATTGATGAGTCTGATTTAAAAAGGTCTTAACCGTCATTCCCTGATAAGAGCATCGGGATTTACAACCGAACTTGTTTCTGTATCCTTAAGTCCAATCCCGGTAACAGTCAATTGGTACAAAGAGTGGATAAAGCCAATGGATCCTGAAATGAATTCAGGATGACGGCCACCGATTTCAACCTTTTTTAGAATAGGCTCTTTGGTTATAAAAAAACCTTGCAGGTGATACACCCACAAGGTTTAAATTATTTTATATTTTCCAAAACCATGTCGTGGAACTGGCCATTCGTGCCAATCACACCTTTGTTATTAAGCAGCTTTTTCCCCTGGCTAAAATCCAAAGGTTTTCCACTCACATCACTAATCAGCCCACCCGCTTCTTCAACGATAATAACACCGGCGGCATGGTCCCATATTTTTTCGCGATAATCGGGCATGTCCGGTTTGGGTAAACGCAGATAAACTTCGGCGTTGCCCTGGGCAAGTACGGCGTATTTAACTTGGCTGTCAACACGGACGGAGTCTTTGCGCTCGCTAAAGGCATTAATAATTTTGGCCTGATCGGAATGGTTGGCGTGGCCGCTTTCCACACTTTCTAAAAAGCGTACACTTTCCTCCGGCTTCCTGTTCGAGACCGTTATATCGCGTGAACTTTTCATGGAAAAATTACAAGCAACCGAGCCATTGCCTTTTGTAGCATAAAGCAGGGTGCCATTGTTCTCTTCGTCATAATCCAGGTTAGGGCAACCCAAAACACCCAGCACTATTTCACCTTTTTCGATTAGCGCCAGGGCCACCGCGTACTGATCGCCACGTAAGAAACCTTTGGTACCGTCAATCGGGTCAAGCGTCCAAAAAAGGTCTGTCGCTTCACCATTACCAAGGTCGATGGCATCAATGATTTGATCGGGATTCCAATCACCTAAAAAGGATTTTATTTTTTCAAGTACTGCTTTGTTCTCATCTTGTTTTAACGAACCGGAATCTTCCTCGCCCACAATGGGAATGCTGGGAAACTCACCATTAAGGATACTGCACACTATGGCTTGCGAGGCATAATCGGCGATAGTGACAGGGCTTTTGTCTTTTTTGGTGATGCTGTCTTCGCTTACAAGTTGACCCTGTATTTCCCTGCAAATCATCGAAGCGGCCGTAACAGCTTTTAGAGCGGCATTTAAGTATTTATCCATCCATGTGTCCAATCGGTTTTATAGTGTGATTTGTCTTTCGCGCAAAATTACAGTTTATCTGCTTGGAAAGCAAAGCGATTTATTATCAAAATAAAATAGGAAGTTTTCGGCTTAATCTTTGTTTATTCTTGTAAATTATTTGTACAAAAGGTGTCTGTAATAAACGGTTGTGAACCTAATTAGTGCTTGTCTATAAAGTCCTCCGGAGCTGTCCTTGGGCGAAGAATCTCGTTTTATCATCTTCGCGATCCTTATAGTTGAGGGGGGCAATATGACAAACTAACGCATATCTATTTTATGGATAAGCCTTAATTGAGACCAAAAAGGCCTAATTTGCGGATGGACAAAAAAATTAGAATTTTTGGCACTCGGTTTGCATAATGCCCTTCAAAAATTTAGGAGGGTTTTATGCAGAAAAAAATATTACTATTTTTATTAATTCTATTTTTACCATTTCTTTCCAACGCATCGGAATTACATTTTGGCGGAAAAATAGGCTTTCGTTCCGGGTTGTCATTCCAGGCCGACGCAACTTTAAGCAAGTTGGCGAAGGGGTTTCCATTCCAAATTCGCGGGTCGGCGGCGTACACATCGCTGGACCCGGGTAAGCCTTTGGCCGCGCGCCGGGTTTTTATCAATAATGCCACCAATGGCACACCCGAAGAAACCGGCTGGATGTGGGATGTGCGCCTGGATATGCTTTATCCTGTAAAATGGTTTTCGTTAAAAGAGGCCTACTTTTTTGCAGGGCCACGTTATTCCTGGTTTACAGGCCGTTTCGATTTTGTAGGCGGAAACGAAGATTTTGATATTTATTGCGATTCATGGGGGCTGGGCGCGGGATTGGAATCCCATTATTCGATCAGTAAAAAGGTGGATTTGGTTTTAAGCGCGGGACTGGATTATTTTATAACCGATTATTTACATGGCCATGATACCACTTACAGCTCGGATGGTGAAATCGTAAATGGACGGGAGAACTATACTTATGATGATGCGGACGAAGCGATCAACCAACCGACTTTTGTGCCAAATTTTACAATCGGTGTAAACTATTTTTTTGATTGAGAACGTCTTACTATAAATCGTCGGTGAAATGTTCTTTCCGTTTGGGCTTGGCAAATTTTTCTTTGTTAAAATCGTTGGATTTGCCTTTGGGGATGGAGAGGGAAGCCCATTTTTCATTTTGCACCAATTTACCGATAAAAACAATCTGCCCAATATGATAGGGGTAATGCGCCAATTGTCGGCTGATAGCCTCGGCCACAGTGTGGCCCATATTGCGGATGTAAATAATTTTGTCCAGGTCGTTTTCTGTTAAAGGGTTGATTGCATCGAACAGGCATTGCCAGCCGGCGTTCCATTTTTTTAATAATTCATCTTTTGTTTTTATATCGGCTTCAAACTCGGCATCTCGGTTGCGCCATTCCTTTTCGCCATCGGCGGTTATAAAATCCGTCCAGCGCGAAAGCATGTTGCCATACAGGTGTTTTACAATAATGGCAATGCTGTTGCTTTCTTCGTTGGGCTGCCAGAAAAGTTTTTCCTCCGGAACCTGGTCAAAGGTTTTCTCGCCCAGCATTTTGTAATATTCAAATTGTTTTTTGATGCTGCTTAAGTAACCGGTCATAATTTTTTTACTTTAAAAGGTTTAAGGGTTTATGCCGGAAGGTGCCGGTGATTTAAAATTTATATTTTTAAGTCTTTTGAAAAGCTTTAAACTATAGCATTGCCTCAACCTTGCTTTTCTTATTTTTCGTTTATCTCGAATTGAGCATCAACGGTTGGGCTATGCGTAGTGCGGGTTTTCGTAGCACTTCATTTTCATTTTGTTACTAAGTTTTATTTCTTGCATAATCTTTCAATTTACAATGAACCCCGCATTACGTATAGCACCAGTACTTTATTTGAATCTATTTTTTATGTATTCCATTTGTCTTCTTCCTTCAAGTCTATCAGTTGCTGGATTTGTTCTTACATAGAATTCAGTTTCTTCATAAAAACAGGGCTCTGTTGATGCTTTACAATCAACTTTTAAAACTTTTCTACCCAGTACTGAGAAAATATCAAAGTTAATTAATGGATAATATTCTGACCCAATTTTAGAATTAATTAGGTTTTTGAAATGCAGAAGATATTTATCATTTGTTTTGAAGAAATCGTTTTCAATACCAGTTACATTACCTTCATCTGAAACACCAATTAGCAATGTACCACCTTCGGCATTCAGAAATCCGACAATATTTTTCAAAGATGATTTCTCAATTTCTTTGTCTTTTTTGTTTGTCCGAATATTCTTTGAAAATGTTTGTTTGAACTCAATTTGTTTCCCTTCTCCCTTTCGAATTAAACTTAGTATCTCATCTTCTTGAGAAAGTGATTTTAAAGGTTCTTGAATACTGTCAAATTTTTCAAGTATTACATCTGTATTCTTGGGATTTAGACTAAGTTCTAATTGAAGGTCGTCAATTGTTTTCTGAAGTTCTTCAAGTTTGCTATTCGTATGTATTAAAACTTCTTGTTCAGGAATTTTTGGCAAGGCAACTAAACTTTCTGCGATGTCAGTTTTATTGATTTGAGGTATGAAAGTACCAGTACTTAAAGAATTTAATATTAACCGACCTAACTCTGATTTGTAAAATAATTTCAAATATTCTGCAATTGCAAATTGCGGATTAAGTTCAACTTGAAAATAATTTTGGTGTTTTATCTTAGTATCTTTAATTGATGAAACTACTTGTGAATTACCAATTTTAGGAACATAAATGCAGTTTTCTTTAGGTTCAAACTGTTCACGTGTTAAATTAATTGAAAGTGAAATGTCAGAGATTTTATAATTTTTGTAGTCTTTGTATTGGGTTTTTAAATTCGCAATTTGAGTCTTTATCTTGAATTTATTAAATGATTCAAATTCTGATTTATTTATAAGAATTCCGGTTTCAATTTTATTTGAATTTCTATGGGATTTAAAATTTTCTGAAATGATTTTTATATTTTCTCTATTCAGTTCACTTATGAATAAATCTGAGGTCTGTTTTTTTGAGAAACTAAGTAATATAGGACGAAAACTTGTTTGTGGATGAAATATTTTCTCCGGAACATTGAATGCACCATTGTAATAAAAGTATTCTTTTTCAAGTGCAGATAAATACGATTTACCTACAGTTGAAAATAATATTGCTGGCTCAATTAGAAAAAAGGCTAATCCATTCTCTGTTAGTTTTTGCAGTCCTTCGTATATAAAGTTCCAGTTCTTACTAATCTTTGGTTTAAATGATAAAAGAGATTCGACTCGACTTAAACCAAACGGAAAATCCCCTACGATAAAGTCAAAGTTATTTTCGTTTGATTTCAATTTTTCTTCTTTTGTCAAGATGGTTGAATTTGGAAAATCAATTGAATTAAATGTTTTAAATGTTGAAAGATTCAAAATCAAATGCTTTCCACCCGTAAATGAATTTCCAATTTCTTTTAAAAAATCTATTAATGTCAATTTTTCTTTATTCATTCTTGTCTCTTTTTTTGTATTGGTGTTAACGTTAAGTATATGAAAAGTAGGCGATTTCGAAGCACAAATTTTCAATTTACGAGGAAGCTCAAACGGCTTATAAACCTTGACTTTACTACTGTTTCGCCTATTTTTTATATACATTGTTGTGGTTAGTAATTATTGTTCATTTATATATTTAATAGCAGAATCAAGACATTTTATCTTTGAGCTTTTCCTATAATTTAATGATAAATGTTTTGATGATTCCAATATCCATTCTGTATTCTTTTTCGGGTTAACATATATCTTATAATCTTTACCTTTCCAATTGGTAACAATTAATTCATTTTCAGAGATTTGTTTCCAGTCAGGGACAACAAGGTTGCTTAATTGATTTCGCAAAAGTACACTTGATTTCGGTCTTTTATTATAATCACTATTTGTTATAGCTTTAATAAGTTTAGTCAATTTCTTAGGCACCCACTTCTTGGTAGGTGCACATTTTATCAATAATTGATTCTTGTTTGATAAATATTCAATAACTAATTTTTCAAACTCGGAAATTTCCCAATTATCAAATACACTGTACTTTTTTCCACACTTCTTTTCATATTCTCTAAGTATTCTTTTAGGATAATTTTTTTCGTGTATAAAAATTCGACCATTTATCATTTCGTGTAGAACTACCCCTATTTGATAAATATCTGAAAATAAACCGTAAATATTTTCCTTAAAAAACTCAGGTGGTGTGTAATTCAATGTTTTAATAGAAGTTGAATTTACATAATTAAAATTTTGATTAAGTCTTGTTGTTGAGCCAAAATCAATAAGTTTACATATCCCATTATTCAATATTAGATTTTCAGGTTTTATATCTCTATGCAAAATATTAACAGAATGTAAAAAATGTAGACCTTCACAAAGTTGTTTAGCATAATCTATTGATTCTTGAATAGATAAACTTGATTTACTTATTCGCTCACCTATATTCTCATTACCACAATATTCCATTTTCAGAACAAGATATTCATTTTCTTCTATTTCTACCTTTCTAACATCATAGATATTTGCAATATGGGTTCGTGCATTATCATTTGAATTAAATAAAGTGGATAGTCGTCTTGGTTCTGCGAGAAGTGTATCAGAATATTTATCAGCATACCAATAAACTTTCACAAAAACGTCTCTGCTTAATATAGAATCATACGACTTAAAAGAATATGACTGACCACCATCTTTTACAGGTGAAATATTCTCCAAATCAAAATCTTCTGATAATATTTTTTCTATTTTACTTTCCACTATTTTATAAATCTCCAACCAGCAACAAATGCTTTACCCATATATTTAGGCAAATTAAATGTAGTCAATTCATTCGCAAATTTTCTACCCGTATCTTTTTCATACTTGCTTTTTATTAACTTTGAGCAAGCACTTGAAGCATAAGTTTCGTATGGAATATTTTGTTTTTCACATTAACTTAAAATTGCAAATTCCATTCTAACACGTTTTTTCTTAGAATCGCCACCGCCTTCACATATTACAACTAAATCAACTTTCTGATTTTGTAATTCCATTGAAAAGTTTGTTTGAAATTCAAGGACATCTTTTATAGAATTGCTATCTTTTGGGATAGATAACAATTTCCCAAGATTTGTTATATTAAAGGTGGTTTTATTGCCTTCTATAATTAACATTGCAGATGAATTACTTATAATTTCTATTGCTAATACTTTCATTTTATCTTTTCCTTTATTAACCACAACATCCCACTACACGCATTGCGTATAGCACGAACATATAGCCTTTTATATTTCGTTTATTCCGAAATAGCTCCCCTGAATTATAATTACCGTCCTCGTTATCCCAAAAAGAACACCTATAATCTAACAGTAATTGGCAAAGATGCAAACAAGCAAAAAAGATAAAATCTTTCCTTCAAAAATCTACCTTTATTATTTATTGTCCCGTGGTTATATTGCGTTAATCCGTTTAAAGAAATACAAGAATCCCAAACCCTTGTCCTTAAATAAGAATGCGGAAGGAGAAGAAAGTAAAATAAAGTTTTTTCTCCGTGCTCCACTTGTCTCCATGGTAAAAAAGAGGCGGGGATTCTTCCCCGGCAAAGAACGGCCGGTTCAGAATGACAGGCATGGCGGAAAGAAAACAAAACCAAAAAAAATATCTCCGCGCCTTTGCGCCTCTGCGTTAAAAAAAAGGCATAGATTCTTCCCCGGCAAAAGGCGGCCGGTTTAGAATGACATGCGTTGTAGTGATGTATGAAAAAGTAAAAAAATAACTCTGTGGTTTCTGCGTCTCCGTGCTAAAAAAGAGGCGGGATTCTTCCCCGGCAAAGCTAGCCGGTTCAGAACGACAGGCATGGCGGAAATAAAACAAAACCAAAAAAAACATCTCCGCGCCTTTGCGCCTCTGCGTTAAAAAAAGGCAAGGATTCTTCTCCGACGAAGAGCGGTCGGCTCAGAATGACACGTGTTGTGGCATTGTATAAGAAGTAAATAATAACTCTGTGGTTTCTGCGTCTCCATGGTAAAAAAGAGGTGGGATTCTTCCCCGGCAAAGAACGGCC
The DNA here is from genome assembly GCA_024277115.1 of Calditrichota bacterium. Lineage (GTDB taxonomy): Bacteria > Calditrichota > Calditrichia > Calditrichales > J004 > JABFGF01. The sequence goes on along the minus strand of JAJRVW010000001.1, from coordinate 8,056 downwards.
GGTTCAGAATGACAGGCATGGCAAAAAGAAAACGAAACCAAAAAAAACATCTCCGCACCTTTGCGCCTCTGCGTTAAAAAAAAGGCATAGATTCTTCCCCGGCAAAAGGCGGCCGGCTCAGAATGACACGCATTGTGGCTATTTATGAAAAAGTAAAAAAATAACTCTGTGCCCTTCGTGCTCTCCGTGGTTAAAAAAGGCGGGATTCTTCCTTGGCAAAGGCAGCCAGTTCAGAATGACAGGCATGGCGGAAACAAAACTAAAAAAATAGCTCCGCGCCTTTGCGTTAAAAAAAAGGCATAGATTCTTCCCCGGCAAATAACAGCCGGTTCAGAAGGGCAAACATAATGTAATTTAAAATAAAAACGAGGTTCCCCCATGCAACTTTCCGGCAAATCCATCCTTATATTTTTAAGTCTGATTTTAACACTCTTAGTTTCCTGCGAAAAATCCGATAAGTCGCAAAAAGAACAAGCCGTCAAACTCGAAACGGCCAAAATTATCAGCCATTTGCCGCCTGAGGTACTCGAGCCGGACGCCGTGCTAAAAATTAGGTTTGTTGAGCCGGTGATCAGCCGCAAGCAAACATCCGAAATACCACCCGTAACCATATTCGAGTTTGAGCCGGAAATAGAGGGAAAAATTTCCTGGCAGGATGAACGGACTTTGGTACTGGAGCCCGCCAGTAAATTACAGACGCACCAATCCTATAAAGGGCGTTTATTTTTACAAAAACTGGACGCAGAAAAATTTAAAGATATCGATCCCGTTACTTTCGAATTTCGTGTGGCCGGCCAGGAGCTTACATCTTTTAACGGTGAATTTGAACTCGCCCAAAAAGGGAATCCAAAAAAAGTATTTTTTACAGGCACCCTGCAATTTAAACTAAATGTTGAGCCCGGTCAGTTGAAAAAAGCCTTAAGCTTCAAAAAAGGCAACCGGCTAATAAAACTGGAATTTTCGCCCACAACAGCCGGCAAACAAATAACATTTAAAAGTTCGCTGCTTACGCGGGGCAAAGCAGAACAAGGTTTTGCGTTAAAACTCGACGCTGATGCCCTTGGCCTGCCATCCGATTTTTCCAAAAAAATAATTCTGCCTGCCCTAAAGAACTTACAGGTCAACAACATCAGCAAAGACGAGGGCAGCGACCAGCCTCGCTTGCGTATCGAGTTTTCCGATGAGTTGGACAGCGAACAAAATATTGATGGATTTATAGCCTTCAAGCCGGCCTTAAAATTTACCTTCCGCAAAATGGGCAAATCGATTTTAATAAACGCCCCTTTTCAATTGGGCACGCAATACACCATCGAAATCCAAAAAGGAATCAGCAGCCGGTGGGCAACCAAAACAACCGATGCCTTTAGCGAAAAAATCACTTTTGAAGATATGTTGCCGGAAATAAAATTTAGCCAAAGCGGCGTCATCCTCCCATCTTCCAATCTACAAAAAGTAGCTTTTATGACTGTAAATGTGCGCAAAGTCCAGGCCACAGTCACACAGGTTTTTGAGTCCAATATCGGGCAGTTTTTACAGGATGCCAGCCTTAGGGGCGCTAAAGACCGGAGCAATAGTTTTTATAATTCCAACCGGGTGGGCGTACAATTGGCTTCGCAAGAGTTTGAAATTGGCGATACAAAAAACCGCTGGTTACAGCACGAACTGGATTTGGGCAAGATGATAAAACCGGACATGAAAGGGTTGCTTCTGCTTGCGCTGCGGTTTGATCGAGATGATATGATCTGGGAGAAAAAAGCCGATGATGAATATTCGAGTTATCGCAAACGTCGTAATCGCCGCAATCGTTATGGCGATCCTTCCTCCTATTATTATTTGTATAATAAAGGGCAGGTGTATAAACCGATTATCCTTTCGGATATTGGCCTGACGTATAAAAAATCGGGAGAGGGGGCAATCGTCTATGCCACAAACTTGATCGATGCGAGCCCATTGGAAAATGTAAAAGTGCGCCTGCGGACCTACCAAAACCAGGTGATGGCCGAGCGTGTTACAAACAGCCGCGGCATTGTGGAATTTGGTCAACCTGACCAGAATGTTTTTTATATCGAAGGCGAGCGGGATGGCCAGCGCAGCATCATAAAAATAAACGAAATGGCCTGGAATATTTCCAATTTTGATATAAGGGGCAAGCAGGGCAAGGCGGGCGGCATTACTGCTTTTACTTACACTGAACGCGGTGTGTACCGTCCCGGCGATACGGTGAATGTTTCCATAATTGTGCGCAATAAATCGGGCACTTTCCCTGAAGGCCACCCGGTGAAAATGGAGCTGCGCAATCCCTTAAACCAGGTCGTGACCATCAAAACACTCAAAAACGCCAAGGATGGATTTTATTCTTTCCGCTTTAATACTACCCCGCAAGACCCGACCGGAATTTACAGCGCGAAGTTCTTTACGGGCAGTGCGGTGTTTTCCCACGGCATCAAAATTGAGACGGTCGTACCGGAACGTATAAAAATTAAACTGGCGGCTTCGCCGGAAGGGCTAAGCTTTGAACAAAGAAGGCTTGATCTGAAAATCCAGGCCAATTATTTATTTGGCAACCCGGCGGCCAACCTGGAAACAAATGTGGACGTGGCCATCCGCGATGTGCCAATCTCTTTTGCAAAATATAAAGGTTTTACTTTCCGCAGCGCCCACTCCACGTTTCGGCCGATCGATGAAAATGTTGCCCGAAAGGTTTTGGATGCCAACGGCCATTTAAATATAAATTGGCGTTCGCCTGATTTTAGTAAGGCGCCGGGAAGGTTGCGGGCGCGCTTTAATGTAAAGGTTTTTGAAAAAGGCGGGCGTTTTGCACAGCAAGATATTTTAGTGCCCATTGAACCTTTTAAGTATTTTGTCGGCGCTAAAAAACCACATTTAAAGTGGGGCTATGCACAGATCGGCAAGGAACTGGAAATCCCTGTAATCTTGGTCGACCGTGATGGCAAAAGTGTATCCGGTAAACCGCTTGTATATAAAATCTACCGCAATGAACGCCATTGGTGGTGGGAATATGACAGCCGTGATGAATACCGCATGCGCTATAAAACGGATGTTAATACCGAGCTAAAAAAATCGGGGCAGCTTATCTCGGGCACAACGCCAACGGCCTTAATTTTTAAACCGGAAGAGAGAGGGCAGTACCTGGTCGAGGTTAGCGACGATGCGCCCGGCGGCCATGTGACTTCCTTTTTTATAAATGCGTATGCCTGGGGCGATAATCCGGGGCAGCAAAAAAATGCCGGAACGCTTGTGCTCAAATCGGACAAAGAAAAATATGCACCGGGCGATGAAGCTGCGATTACTTTTCCTGTGCCGGACAAAGGCGCGGTTTTGGTGACGGTGGAAAAAGGCAAGGAGGTGTTAAACAGTAATTGGTACAGCCTGCCTGCCGAAAAAAATGAAATGCGTGTGACCATTCCCATCAGTGAGGCCATGCTGCCGACAGCTTATATCTCCGTTTCAGTGATCCAACCGCACAGCGCGACAAGCAACGACCGCCCCATGCGCACCTATGGCGTGATCCCTTTAAATGTGGCCGATCCGGCAACGGAGCAGGCGGTTTTCATAAAGATGAAAGACGAGCTGGAAACGGGCAAACCGTTTGATGTGGAAATCCAGACAGCCGATAAAAAACAAACCCAGTTTACCATCGCCGTGGTAGATGAAGGTTTGTTGCAACTGACCCGTTTTAAAACGCCCGCACCCTGGAAATATTTTTACAGTAAGGAGCGTTTGGGCGTGCTCACTTACGATCTTTACGGGCATATTATTGGCGCTAATTATGGTGATATTTTTCGCACATTTTCCATCGGTGGCGGCATGGATGGCCTTTTGTCACGGGCCGGTGAGGATGAGGAAGATAAAACGGCCAAACGGTTTAAGGCGGTTTCCATGTTCGAGGGACCTTTGGAGACCGATCGCAATGGTCACGCCAAAGTGCGTTTTAAGATGCCCGACTATATTGGCGCGGTGCGGGTGATGGTGGTTGCCGCCAATAATACCCGCTACGGCCATACGGAAAAAACAGTGCCAGTCACTTCCGATTTGATGTTGATGCCTACCTTGCCGCGGGTGCTTGGCCCGCAAGATCAGATCACCGTGCCGTTGACCGTTTTTGCCATGAAAGAAAATCTGGGTAATACAAAGATAAAAATCGCAGTAGATGGCCCGATTGAGATTGTGGGTGAAACAGAACGTAATTTAAGTTTTGGCAAACCGGAAGAAAAAGACGTCCGTTTTACGATTAGGGCCAAGGCCGGAATCGGGATTGCCACTATTAAAATGACTGCGAAATCGGTCGGGGCATCGGCTGAGTATAAAACCGAGATTGAGGTGCGTACATCGTCCGATATAGAATATCTTACAAAAGAAGAAACCCTGAAACCCGGCGATAAAATTACAATGGCCGTGCCGGGGCAAGGCGTGGCGGGGAGCAATCAGGCTGTCTTGACCATCCGTCGCAATAAGGATTTAAATTTTGGACAACGGCTTTATCGCCTGATCCATTATCCTTATGGCTGCATCGAGCAGACAACGTCGTCCATATTTCCACAGCTTTATCTGGAGAGGTTTATCCCCAAATCATCGCTGGCCAAAAAAGATATGGAAGATAACATCAACCGGGGCATCAAGCGCTTGCGCAGGTTTGTGACGCCATCGGGTGCATTTGGCTATTGGCCGGGCGATAAGCATGCCAATTTATGGGGCACCAATTATGCCGGGCATTTTCTGATCGAAGCAAAGAAAAAAGGGTATCATGTACCGGATAATTTGATGCGGGGCTGGCATAAATTCCAGAAATCACAGGCTTTGCTTACCACGGGCAATTTAAAAACGCGCGTTTACCGATTGTATCTGCTTGCGTTGGCAGGGAAGCCGGCCATGGGGCCGATGAACCTGATCCGCGAATCCGGTTTATCGGCATTAAAAGATGTGGAGCGCTGGATGCTGGCCGCGGCGTATAAATTGGCGGGCGTGCAAAACGAAGCCGATATGATCCTTAAATCGACCGGGGTTAATGTAGGCCTTTACCGTGAATTTGCAGGAACGTATGGCTCCAGCGACCGGGACAAAGCGATGATTTTAGAACAGATGGTTTACTTCCAAAAATATGGAAAGGCCAATAAACTGGTGGATGAACTGGCCACATTGCTAAAATCTAAAACCTGGCTTTCCACGCAAGAGAGTGCCTTTATCTTGCTGGCGATGGGCAAATATTTAAATGCCGTTGGCAATGAAGATGACAAAACTATTGTTGGAAATATTATCTTGGCCAATGGTAAAAAGGTCGCATTTAATTTTGAAGGTGAGTCTTTTGACCTGCCCCTTGAGCAGTTCGGCACAAATATTTCCATCGAGATAGACAAGGCAACAGAGGCCAAATATGCTTTTGCTGTTTTAAACTGGAATGGCCGGCCCTTAAAAAGCACTCAAAAAAATGAATCTAAAAACTTAACTCTGGAAGTGAACTGGTTGGATGAAAACGGTTCGATTCTCGATCCTTCAATCCTGAAACAAGGTACAAGTTTTTGGGCGCGTTTTGGGGTTAAAGTGGATAATAAACGTATACGGGTTGAAGAACTGGCCTTAACGCAAATCCTGCCCGCCGGATGGGAGATTGAAAACCTGCGCCTAAACCAGGCCGATCTACCATACTGGACCCGCAATTTTAAAATTAAACGGGCCGAGTATGAAGATATTCGTGATGACCGTATCAGTTGGTTTTTTGATTTAAGCGGCTATGAAGGCCAGAAAGATTTTCTTGTAAAAATAAACGCGGTGACAGTTGGCGAATTTTTCTTGCCGGGCACAACCTTTGGCGCTATGTACGATAACAATTACCGCGCCACAAAAGCCGGGAAAAAAGTAGTGGTTACAGCACGGTAGGTTTAGGCAAGCTGTTTGGGGTTACCCCTTGGACGGTCTTTATAATTTATGAGGAAAGTATGGAGAGTTTAAAAAATATAATTGAGAAAAGTGATACAAAAACAGGTAGAATATTTGATTTATTTATTCAGTTTTTAATAATTATTTCACTTGTATCTTTTTCACTTGAAACACTTCCTGATATTGATGTCGATAAAAAAAAGTTTCTTTGGAATATTGAAATTATAACTGTGATATTGTTTTCAATAGAGTATCTTTTACGGTTGTTTGTAGCTGAAAAAAAAGGGGCGTTTATTTTTAGCTTTTATGGATTAATTGACTTGTTTGCTATTCTTCCATTTTATATTTCAACTTGGATAGATTTAAGGTCCTTGCGGATTCTCAGATTATTTAGATTAATCCGAGCATTTAAGTTCTTTAGGTATAGCAGAGCATTAAACCATTTAAAAAAAGCATTTGTCTCTATTAAAGAAGAGTTAATACTATTTTTAGTTGCTGCTCTATTTCTAATTTTCCTTGCTTCAGTTGGAATATATTATTTTGAGAACCCTGCGCAGCCTGAACAATTTAAATCTATCTTCCACAGTATGTGGTGGGCTGTAGCAACCTTATCAACAGTCGGGTATGGCGATATCTATCCTATCACGGTAGGCGGTAAAATTTTTACATTTTTTATTTTAATGATTGGTTTGGGGATTGTCGCTGTTCCTTCTGGTCTAATTGCATCGGCACTAACAAAAACAGAGGCCGCTGAATAAACTAGACAACTAGATAAAAACAATATTTGATCGTGTATTTCATTAGGGCCTCTTTTATGTGTAAAAAGAAGACAACCCGATTTTTACTTTCGGTGGCGCCAAATACCCCGAAGCTGTTTATAGCTACTGTGAAAGATTTTTAAATAGATTAATCGTAATTAGCCAAAAAACCTGCTGGCAGAAATCCGGAACGAATTTTTTTCGCCTTTTTTAAGAACCTGGTTTTCTCTGCAGAGTTGAATAATTGGAATGTCTCCAAGCAGATGTGCATGTTTAAACTGGTGTTTATCGATAGGGCCGTCTTTCAACTTTGCTTCAAACAAGCACCAGGGCTGTGTATTTTTTGTAATTAAAAAATCACTCTCTTTGCCCTCTTTTGTACGGATATAAAACAAATCAAAACGGCCAATGCCATAATCATTCCAGAGTTCGGTTAAAGCTTTAAGCTCAACGGCCATATAGTTTTCAAAAACCGTTGCTTCATTGCGGCACAGAGTCCAGTTAAAAAAGTAGCATTTTTTTTCTTTTTTTAGGCTACGTGAAATTTTATCCGAATAAGGTGGCACCATAAAAACCATATACACCAGTTCCAATGCAGCGATAGCATTTTTTACAGCATTATAACTTACACCCATATCTTCCCTGATAGAGTTTAAAGAAAGTGGTGACCCCACACGCTCGGTCAATAAATGGGCCAGTACTTCGATATTGTGCAGTTCAATGATACGGGTTAAGTCGCGTACATCTTCCCGGATTAGCCGGTCTGTTAAATCCGCGCTCCATCGAGTAAAAAAACGTGGGTTTGCCTTTAAAAATGGCTCAGGGAACCCGCTAAATTCGAGTAGTTGTTCAAGGGCATCCTGATGATATATTACCTCTGTTAGCCTCTGGTCAATAAAATCTAGTACATCAATATTTTGAGTGGGCAATTGGGGTTTTTTATCCACAGCCTCAGAAAGCGTAAGGGGAAACAGTTTGTATAAAAAATAACGCCCGGCCAACGAATCCCCCGATTTTCGAAACAAATCGAGGCGTGCGCTTCCGGTTATAATAAAGCGGGCATCCTGTTCAAATTTATCAAAATAATCTTTTAGGATATTCTTCCATTGGGGCATTTTATGGATTTCATCGTGGGCAATCCAAGGAATTCCCGGCGTATCATAAATAAGTGTTTCAAAAAAATAGGGGTCTTTTCTAAATTTATCTTTAGTGGTTTTTAAATCCCAGTTAAAATATGCGGCATTGTCAACAAAACTTTTAGAGATTGTTGTTTTGCCTGTTTGGCGTGGCCCCGCCAAAAAGCGCATTTGCCTGTCTACCAAATCCCTCGTAATGATCTCTTGTATATGCCTGTTTTTCATGTGGCTAATTTACCTATACGGGTAAAAAAGTCAAGACTTTTT
>JAJRVW010000066.1 GCA_024277115.1 Calditrichota bacterium | reverse complement strand
CTATAACTGGTATATCTATGGACGTATGATCCGTTATCATCGGATACTGAAACCCAGGATTACCGAGCATGACCTTAAGCAGAAAGAGTTATTGGGTTTCGTTTTGCCATAATGCGTAGTGAGTACCATTGAAGAGCCCGGTGCGGTAGTTCCGCACGCCGGGATCTGTGCGGGGGATGTTCAGTAATGGGTATTCCTACCGCGACATTCAAGTTTGGAATAATTTACACCGTAAATCAGCTTAACACATGACGTTAGGTACAACACCGGTATTTATAGAAAATGAAAAATTTATTCTTTATAATTGGTTTACTCATACTTTCTTGCAACACACAAAAAGATGAGCTCATACACACACAAAAAGAAATTATTAAGAAAGAAAATTTCTTGCCATTGAGATCTGTCGTTCCTGACAGTATTGAATTATCAGATCAAGTGAAGTTCATAAGAAATGAAATATTTGCAAGATATGGGAGAGAGTTCAAGAGCCCTAAGTATAAACAGTTTTTTTCTAAATTTGACTGGTATAGTCCAAATACAAGGTATAATGACTCTTTATTAGAAGACCAAGATTTAAGAGATATTAAATTTCTTATATCATTGGAAGATACTTTAAAACTACTAAATGACAGAGAACTATCTGTTGTTAATAAAATAATTCCATTATTAAAAAAATTTAGATATAGTAAAATTGATACATCAATTTATTCGTTTGGCTATTTGGATAGTGATGGTGTGGTTGATACCGTTGTAACTACATTTGGCTTATCTAAAAATAAAATAATTGTAAAATATCAGTGGTCTAAAAATGGGGATACAATTTGGAGCTATGAACATATTGACCCATATTTTTGGATTAGTGATTCAAAATTATTCGATTACGAAATGAGAACTATTTGGATTACATTTGCATCATCTCTCGACAAATGTATTTTTAGATTTAACAAAAAATCTGATTATACTCAAATAGGCATAGAGTTTGCGGCAAAAATTGCACATTGGGATGAACCCAATATTTCTGAAAAAGTTTTCTTAGATTATTTAAATACTTCAGTAAAAAATATTGTAGTGTATGCGCAACAGGAGGCTGGTGGCGGTAACCTTGATTTTTGGTATGAACCATTAAATAAATTTTTACCATATTATAGGCCATAGTACCTAACACTGTATTGTACCTGAATTTGCCACGCGGAGCATGTTTACGGGTTGTAGGGTTTTAGAGGTGGCAAATCAGGTAAATACTCAACGTTAGCAACTCGGTTTATTTTCACAATGCTATTGACAATGGGTAATTTTAGATCGTATTTTTATCAGCATTAACTTTTACTGAAAATTTAGCAGCAAATAAGCTTTATCTTTTCTTTGAAACAGTTGAGGGGGTGTTTCAGAGAAACCAAAGGATTAATTAACTGCCACGGACGGGTGCATTTATTAATTTAACTTGGGCAAAAATATGGAATCCCCTCGTCTCAACGCCTTCTATCTATATCCATTTTCCAATAAAAACTTTCTATATTTTTCTTTTTACAAAAAAGATACGAACCCTTTTTTCTATGCCTACCCTTATGGCATACACCTTTATCTTTTATTTCACTAAAACCCCAACTATTAAAACAGGAGGTAAGACCAATGAATTTAAAACTTGTTCGCCAACTGGCGAAATAAAAACCCGGATGATGCTGGTACCATCACCCGGGAACAACGGAAACGCCCCGACCTGTCGGGGCACACAACCAAGTGTTGTCCGTATGGCTGTAATATACTGAAATTGAAATGTATTGCAATTGCAGCCATCATACCAAAAACCAAACCAAGGATCAAATATGAAACACCTGTTTATATTCATAACCCTTAATTTGTCATTCCTAATTATTAGGTCGTGTAGCGAGAACGGTGTTAAACCACCGCCACCGGAAGAAAAGCTGTGTGAAATTACTGACAGTACCAGCCATGATTTTACATTTGTTATAGACACGGTTGGTGTATTCCCAAGCGCGTTATATGATGTTGCGGCCATAGACCACAATAATGTCTGGGCTGTAGGTGTGATTAATACACCTGAGTACGATAGTGTTTGGAACAACCCGACAAAAAGGCATAACGCCATAAAATGGAACGGATCATCGTATGAGTATCATCAACTGAAAATAGTTGCTTTTACCGGAACAGATACATTTATACAGGATTTACGGGTAGCGCTGGCTTTTTCAGAAAATAATATCTGGTTTTTTTCAGGTGCCGGGTCTTATGTACATTGGAATGGTACAGAATGGAATAGTGCTTTTATTTGGGAAAGTAAAGGAGTACCTAAGAGAGCGTGGGGCAGTTCACCGGATAATTTTTATCTTGTAGGCGATAATGGTTCCATAACCCATTATAATGGGGATTCATTCAGTTTAATGGAATCCGGGACGGATGAAGACCTGTGGCAAATTGCCGGCTATGTTGATCAGGAAAACGGCAAAACCATAATGTGGGCGCATGGTGATTTTATAGTGCTTTACTATGATGGAAACATGTGGGAAACAGTTTGGGAGGACACAAATCCCTATGTTGAAGGGTTAAACGCACCAGGTGGTATTTATATACCAAAACCGGGTTCAGTTGTGTTAGGTATGTTTAAACCATCGCGTACCTATGGTTATTGTTTTAAAGAAGGGGGTTTTAACAGCAACCGTTACCTGTTTGATACTGATGTGGGCGTGTTGGACATGGCAGGTACATCCCTTTCCGATCTGTTTCTTGTGGGGTCCCATAATGAAGTGGCCCACTTTAACGGAAGCACCATTAAGGAATACAAACAAATATTTGGTGATAGTAGAAACAACGGAGTGGCCTATGTAGATGGGTATGTTTTTATCACAGGGACGATGGGCATTCAACAGGGACTGTTTATCAAAGGAATACGAAACTAAAATTGAACCGAGGAGCAGAAATGAAACTTCTAAAATACGGTATATTTTTAATAACGGCTTGGGCAAATATTTTATTTGCGGGAAATGATATTGAATCACGAATAATAATTAATATTAACGGGCATGATCATATAATTGAGGATGCCCTTTTTGATACGCTAGCAGTAAGATGGGTACAAAATACTACAGAATTTGAAGATTCAATTGAGTCGAAGTGGAAATTAGGAAAGGGATTTAAGACTAAAGCCAATATTGGCAATAGAATAAATGGTTTAAAGATAGAATATGATGATGCCACTGAGGATTTATTTATTAGGGCTAGGGTTAACCACAATCGTATCACATTTAAGAAAGTTCATCAATATTTTGATGCAGGTTGGTGGCGTCCTAGTATAAAAGCTGAGATTTCTTTTGTTTTTGATATTGAACTCATTGCAAAAACACGTCTTGTTTATGATTCTTTAAAAATAAAGCAGGATATCCTTGATTTTGACGTTAAGATAAAAAATATCAGTAACCGATCAGACCTGTTGGGTTATTTTCCCGGTGAACTTATAATTTTGGTTTATTCAATCGTAGCGCCGCAATTTGACGCTATTTATGATGACCTTGTTGGCAAAGTTTACGATCTGTTCAGTTTGACAGATCAAAATTTTGGTACCTACTATGGTGACCAGCCAACGCAAATAATGGAAGACCTCAATGATGCCGTTCCTTTTAAGATTAATATTGTCGAGATGAACAATGCCATAAATATCCCTGGTTATACACAAACATTTCAGGCTTTACGTCTTGACCTTGATTTTATGCATGGTTATACAAATAGTGCGGGAGAATTTCAGGAAATATTTAACAATCCGCAATATATCCCGGCCACAACAACAAATACCTTGCAATACGCCGGGTTTAGTTATTTAAGCTGGGGATTGTTTAATGATATCCGTAAAAGTGATAACCTTACCATGATAGAGCGTGTGGATACCTTAATGAATAGGATTGATAATATGGGCTTAAACCAGTTGTTGATCGAGGCCGATTGGAGTGAGATAGTACCCACAGTAAATTCTATTGCCCCGTCCTTACACCCAAACCAGGTCACAGCTGATACCGCTGAGGCATATATGCAGGAAATAGAAGCGGCAGGTGGTTGGGACATAATGAATCAACTAATCAGCACTGTAAAAAAGAAAAATGTTTCAAATCAGCAGATTTTAAGCCGTCTTATTGTTGCTATTGGCGTTGGCCATGAAAAAAGGCCGCCGCAATATAATGGCTTGCATATGGCACCTGGTGATACGGTGGTTGGTACTGATTCCAATTTATTTATTGCTGTCCCTGAAGATGTTTATTTGTATTGGTTAAAAAAATTCACTTGGGCGGTCGTGCGCAAGTATAAAAATGATGTAAATATTTGGCAAGCCGAAAATGAATTAAACGCGGCAAAGTATACTGAAAGTTTTAACTGGTGGCGCAAGGGAAATGCCTGGCGGGATGATAGTGAAAATGGTTTTCAGACAAGAGTCGCTTACACAATATATGATGCGATAAAGGCGGAGCAACCAACTACAAGTTCTCAAGTTGTACAATCTTTTCATCTGTTTGACGCGGCAAGGCGTATAAAGGAATGGGCGCCTTATTATGACGTTATAGGACTTCACCTTTATCCTCATTTTAAAAGTAGTTATCCTAACCTTGGTTTTCTAACAGGAGAATTCGTTTGGGCAACGAAAAGGATTTTGAAATATATGGGTATGGAATATAAACCAGTTTGGGTATTAGAAACAGGTTTTGCTGCTGAAACCGCAAGTGTTCCGAATCAAAAACTAAAAAAATTTACAGAAGACCGCCAGGCAGAATATCTGCGTCAGGCGTACCTAAGCTGTGAGCAATTTGGCGCGAATGGTTTTAACTGGTGGACCAACCAGAGCGCGGATATGCCCGACCCTGATGCTTTGGAAGAAGTTAATGAATATATTGGTTTTTTTAAACCGGACAACACACCCAAAAAAGCCTATTATGAATACATAAACCTTTTTAAAGAAATAACCGATGACGCGGATGTTACCCTGACAAATCAATATCAGAGCAATAATATAAACGGTAGTTTCAATATTAAGGGCGCGCTCAATGGTGTCATATCCGGGAGTACAGTCCACCTCAACTCTGTTGTCTTGTCCTGATTATATTTACAGAATTTAGTAAACTTGTAAATATAAAACAAAGGAGCCCCCATGTCAGCACAAGCGATAAGCTATCGGTATAGCGAAGCCTTCAAGCAGAAAGTAATAGGTGAAATAGAAAGCGGT
>JAJRVW010000065.1 GCA_024277115.1 Calditrichota bacterium | reverse complement strand
TGGTATCTCAGGTTGTGGAAAATTTGTATTTTTATGCATGGGGGCGATTTTGTTTTTTTACACCTCAAAGATATTAAATATCAATGAGATAACAAGGTGATCGCCCCCTTTTATTCGCTTTTTGTGAATTATTCAGGTTAGAAATGTTTTGGGATAAAGAGCTTTTAACCGCACTAAACAACTTACGTTTATTTCTGAGGCACGGCAGCGAAGGGTTTGGCGCAGGCGTGCCGAAAGAATCTGGTGTAATGAATGGTCCGCTTTCATTTGTTCCAGACTCTCGCGGTCGTACCTCCCTGCCCGTCCGGTCAGGCGGGTCTCAGAGTTGAACGGGGGTATATAAAAATAGAACGTTTAATTCTGTGGCATTATGGCGAAGGCTCGTGGGCAAGCATGCCGAAAGAATCTAGTGTAATGAACTCAAATCATGTGAAATTATTTTGTATTCTTAATGATCTCATTTATTTGATCAAGATAATAATTTGGATTACTGATTTTAACATCAATATTACAATTTTGAACCAATTCCGGAGCACTTTTCATTTTATTTAAATTATTTACTATTTGCATAAACCTGACGTCATTTGCGAGATTTGGAAATTGCTCTTTTTTACTTTCTGTGTATGAAATCAGCTGATTCAAAGTTGTAGGAAGGTTTTTACTCATAATTTAGACTTATTGTTATTTTATATAGCATAAGTTATTTAAATATCTGTAATCAATTATGTAGTATTCTAATGCAAGTTTGAAACACATGTGGTTTAAATCCTTGATTTGTATTCTTTTTGAAATAGAACAAATAAATTATTCAATCTCTAAACTAGCACATCTATTACTTAAACAAAAAAAGACACATTAAATAACTTGAAATACTTGTGTGAGAATAATCCTTCACGAGTAAAAAACTCATCTACATATGTTTCACTTGTTCTTCAATCCATCTATAAGTAAACTCCATTCCTTTATGTAAGGGATAATTTGGCTCCCAGTTTAATTTTTCTTTTATAAGTCGATTATCAGAATTTCGACCTCGAACACCTAATGGACCTGGAATATGATGGATTGACAGTTTTTTACCTGCAATTTCCATAGCCATCCGAGCTAATTCATTTATTGATACCATTTCTTCCGAACCAATGTTAACTGGGCCGATAAAGTCATCTTGCATCATTAATCTTCTAATACCTTCTAAACACTCATCAATATATAGAAAAGAACGAGTTTGTTTTCCATCTCCCCACATTTCAATTACATCGCCATCATTTGCTAGGGCTACTTTTCTACAAAATGCTGCTGGTGCTTTTTCTTTCCCTCCATCCCAAGTACCAAGAGGACCAAAGATATTATGAAAACGCGCAATTCTAATATTCATTCCTTTGTTACGCTGATATGCTAGATATAATCGTTCACTGAAAAGCTTTTCCCATCCATATTCACTATCAGGATTAGCTGGATAAGCAGAATCTTCAGCCGTCATTGGATTATCCGGCTCCATCTGATTATGTTCAGGATACATGCATGCGGAAGAGGAATAAAATACTTTTCTTGATTTTCTCTTCCAGGCAACATCGAGGATATTCATATTAATAAGACCGGAATTGTGCATGATGTCAGCATCATTTTCTCCTGTAAAAACAAAACCTGCTCCCCCCATATCTGCTGCAAGCTGATACACTTCATCAAAAGCCTGATCAATTGACCTCTGACAAACAGAATAACATCTTAAATCACCAATGATAAAATCATCAGCAGCAGTTTCATCATATTCTGGATATTTTAAGTCAACTCCCCTAACCCAATATCCTTCTTTTTTTAACCGTTTAACTAAATGACTTCCAATAAAACCACCAGCACCACACACTAAAGCTTTTTTTAATTTCATTTTAATATAATTTTATAGGTTTATAAATATTTTATTGTAGATTTATTTTTCTTATCTGTTTTTCTTTATTCTTATTAAAACAACCTAATAGGATTGTTAAAGCATCAAAGGTATTCTTTTAAAGTATGAACTTTTATCAGCAATACTTCAATCAGCATTTTATTCACCCAGGTGGAGAACAATTGTAAAATAAAAAACCAGAAACATTAATAATTTCGTGACTCCTTGATATATCTTTTTCTGTCCAAAGCATGTTTGAACCCCTATGAATCAATTAATTTTGGTGTCAATCAATTTAAAAATTTTTTATCCTAAAAACAGTCAGGACTATATGCCAAAAAAATAGAAACGTATCTGGGTATCGTTTAAGAATTTCAGGTCTATGAATAGTGCGAATTAACCACACTAGTCTTAATTTAAACCAAATTGGATTTATCTTTTTTTCGTTTCCAGCATACCAATCAAAAACTGCACCCACCGGACAGATTACTTGTGCATCGATTTCGTCTTTATATGTATACGACCATTTTTCCTGTTTTGGGGCAGTCATACCAACAAATAAGACGTCTGGTTTAAATTGGTTTACTATTGATATTAATTTTTTACTCTCAGCCTCTGAAAATTCAGGTTTATATGGTGGAGAGTGCCCATCAACAGTTAGCTTTGGAAAATCAATTTTTGCCCTCTCTTTTATTTTATTTATAGTCTCCCAAGAGGCTCCAAGAAAAAAGACTCTACCTGAGATTGCATTTAAATAATTTATGTAATATTCAAATACATCTGGCCCTTGATTTTTTTTAATGTTTTTAAATTTCAAAACAATTGATGCAATTGCAAAGTAGACCCCATCTAAGACAAGAAAGTCAGAGTTTTTAAGAGCCTTTTCTAATAATCTATCTCTTGTAGCAATGCTATATACGCGCGGATTAATACAACTTACAAGAGTTCCTTTTTTATCCATGGGTATTTTACTTAATTCGTCCGAAAGGACTTTATAACCCATTACTTCAACAAATTTTATATCCATTGTTAGTTAAACTATTTGATGTTTTATTCTAAGGCCTAGTAATTGTCAAATACAATTATGGTTTTTCTTTTACCATATGATTATTTGATTGAAAATAAATTGAAATTGTTCTCATAAAGTCGGGCTTTGCACATGACAACAGATATTTATTAAATCGATTGTTTCTTCAATATGTCCTTTAGATGAAGCGCCAAATACAACAGATTGAATATGCTGATTGTTTACAAACTCATAAGCCTCTTTGGCAGGGATGGCACCGGAGGCCAGCGTTGACATGGCCATTATCTGGTATTTTGACGGATGGTTATCGCTTGCCGTTTTTATATATGAATCAATATCCGGTGACATCAAATACCCTATTTTATTGAAAGAAGTACAAACAACCACTTCTTCAATCTGCCATGCTTTCAGTTTTTCAATAAGTACCGGCATGTTTTGGGTGATCAGTCCGGGCAATGCATTGTACTTTTTCCTGATATAATTACAGTATTCGAGGAAAATCAGTTTAAAATCATATCCCAGCAGGAGGTCCGTAATTATATTTTGAAGAAAGACAACTTTTACATTTAAACCATTGAACATTTTCATCTCCATATCTATGAGAATATGCATCAGTTTTACAACATCTTTTGTCAGTACGGCGGAACCCCCTTTTGCGATCATTCCCAAAACATTTTTCACAGAATTACCTTGCAGCAACACCTCATTTAAAGTTCCGGCTATTCCTTTTTCAGCCACTAGGTTCGCATATTTATGCGGATAGGGGATGGAAGGGTACCAATTCAAATGGCCGTATTTATCAGGATTATTTCTGAAATGATTACAAATATCCACCGCACGGTCATTACTGTTGAGCATGATCCCTTTTATACCGGCATCAATGGCCTGATCGTAAACTTTAAAGATATTCTGAATATCGAAAAACTTTTCTGACAATTGCTGTGCTTTTTCCTGCGACATGTGGTTAATG